>JBDTVQ010000544.1:0-3757 GCA_040007195.1 Acidobacteriota bacterium
CCTACCAAGCACTCAGGACGGCCTTCGTCCCACCACATCGCCTCGCCTAGCGTTTTTTCCCTCGGAATCAATTAAAGAACTGTGGGCAGCCCGTGAATAGAAGGTCTGGAAAGCGAGAAGCATGGCTCTACGGCTCACTTGCGTTTGGCAACTGATTTTGGCCCACTTCGGCAGTCTGTTTTGACCCACCCTCCAAGTTAACGGTTTTAGGCTCGGCCGTAAGGCCGGCCTTGCTTAGTCTTTCCTATATAAGGACCAGTCGTCGAAGCTGTGGGAATGTGGAAAGACGCGGTCTTTGCGGCTTTCCAAGGACGGGGGAAAGGGTGGGAAGCCTGCTTTTGGCTTTCCATGCTTTCCACGGGCCGGCATTTCCACAGCTCATTTCGCCTCTGCCGGCTTTTCTCCTTTCCTCCCTTTGGCCAGCGTCCGCCGGAAGCGATAAGATTCCGTTCCCGTCTCCAGAATGTGAGCGCGATCCGTGATCCTATCCAGCAGCGCTTTGCAGAGCCGGGCGTTCGGAATCACCTGGGTCCACTCGGAAAAGGGTAGGTTTGTTGTCACGATTACTGCGGTCCGTTCGGCGCGTTCGGCGATCACCTGGAACAAAAACTCCGCGCCCACTTCAGCCAGCGGCACGTAGCCAACCTCGTCGACCGCGATCAGGTCGTAGCGGCTCCAACGCGCCATCACCCGCCGCAATTGGAGTTGATGTTTCGCTTCCACCAACTCGTTTACCAGCGCCGCCGCCGTAGTGAAGCGGACGCGCCGCTTCTGCCGGCACGCGGCCACGCAGAGGCCGGTTAAAAGATGCGTCTTGCCGGTCCCGCAATCACCGATGAGCAAAACTGGTTCGGCTCGCTCGATGTAGCCGCCCTCGGCGAGGTCGCGCATCTTCGCCGCGGTGACCAGTGGCGCCTGCGTGTAGTCGAATTCATCGAGCGTTTTCACTCGCGGCAGGTGCGCTTCTTTGATCCGCCGCTCGATCGTATTTCGCTCCCGTTCTTCGATCGCGGCCGTCAACAGAACTTCCAAATACCCGGTGTGCGTTTTCTTCTCCCGCACCGCCTGCTCGGCCAGAGTGCTGAACTGCGACGCCATCATCGGCATGCGCAGGGTTTTGCAGTGCTGTTTGATGGTGGCCTCCTGGAGTTGCGCAAGTTGGCTGCTCATCTTGGACCTCCCGCTATCAGCAACTGGTCGTATTCGTTCATCACCGGCAGAGGCCTTTGATACCGTTCGAGCGATCCGATATCGATTGCCTCACAGGGCGTACGGTTCAGGTCCGGCGCGTAGAAGAGATGCTGCACCGCGGCGGCGTCCGTGCAGCCTGTCGCCAGTGCGGTCTCTATCGCCGCTCGCAGCCGCCCGTGGCCATTTTGTTTCGCCAGTTTCAGCAGATCGATCATCTGCCTGGTTCCGTCCTGCTTGCCATGCCGCACGATGAGTGCCTGCCACATCGCATCGAAGCTCTCCGGCCAGAGTCCCGCTCGGCGCTGCTGTTCCAGTGGCCGCGAGCCGGCGAGCGCCCCCGGCTTCCGCCACAGCACGTCCAGGTAATGTTCCAGATCGAATACCTGTTTCTGCCGGCCGTAGCAGCGCTCATGCAGAGCCACGCAGTGGCCATCTTTCCAGACTTCCACTGTGCTGGCATAAGTTTTGGCATGAACCTCCACGCCGACCTTCAGCGGAACCGAGTAGGCATTCGTCAGAACCTTCACGCAGCCCATACTGTTCACTGTGGGGAAACTCGTCCGCGCCAGGTCCATGCCCTCGGAAGCCAGTGACAACAGATGCTGCTGCTCGATTAGCAGCGCCGCACCGACGCTCTGGTCTCGCCCGGCAATGCAACGCTGCTCGTCACTACGGCAATCGTCGAGCAACTGACGATTCAGTTCCGCCAGATCGACCGCTTTCGGCACCGGCACCCAGTGATTCCTCCGGAAGTAGCCAGCTTCTCCTTCCACGCCGCCCTTCTCATGTCCTTCGGCAGGTGTGCAGAACTCGCTATCGAAGCGCCAATGCGACCGGAATGCGATGAACTGCGCCGTCTCTTCCCGGCGCTGACCGCGCAGAATCTTCTTCACCGCCGCTTTCAGGTTGTCGTAACGGAGTTTGCGAAATACCCCACAGAAAAATGTGAACGCTAGTTCATGCGCCTCGAGGAACGCCTGCTGCGTGGCGTGCAGGAACGCGCAGTGAAACGCTGCGCCACTGGCCATACTCCGCATGGAGAACACCTGCAGTTTCGTCCGTTCCCCGGCCAAATCGGCGACGGCTTCGTACCAATCGACCTGCGCTTCCACGCCCCAGTCGTAGCTCTGTGGCACAAATACTTCGTTGACCACCAACCCCAAGACAGTTTTGCGCTCGCGGACGTACTGCCGAACCGTCCGCTCGCAAACCGAGCACTCCTGCATCTCTGCTCGCATCCGTTCCCAGATCCGGTGGGCGGTGTGACGCTGCTTCCGTGGCGCCCTCCGATCCAACTCCAAGATCCCGTCCACGAATGCCACGGCGCCGGCTAGTTTCCAGCGGGGTCGTTCCGTCTTCTTGCGCCGAATTGGGCCCGCGCTGCCAATCGCTTCCCGCACCATCCGGCGGTGTACCTTCAGTTTCTTTGCTACACCGGCGATCGTGCCGATGCCGAACTCGTACTCTCTTCGGATCTCTTCAAACAGCTCCACCTTTGCTCTCCAATCCAACGAGTTCCTCCGCTCGGGGTCTATGCCCGATCAAGAGTACCCGTTCGTTAAGAGGGTGGGCCAAAACAAACTGCCGAAGTGGGCCAGTTCAGAATACCGAAATCTCTTAGCGGAGCCGTTTTTGGAGCCAAGGGCCGATTCAGCTCTGTGGCGCCCACAACCTTATCAACGCGACTTTCATGATGTCGTTCACGACGAGGCAAGCCACCATCGCGTAACCAAATATCGCGAGGGTCTGCCACCAGGGAAGTGGCATCAGGCTGGGTATTCCCACACGCGTCTCACGTCCTGGTCAGCGCCCCGGCGAGTAGAACTACTTGAGCTGTCGGCCTTTATAAAGTTGCTCGATTGCTACACCCTTGAGGATGTGGCGCGGATGGAAGGAATTGCTCCGCTATCCAGCTTTCTAGCCATTCAAAAGGCAAACCCTCAGTCTCCGGTGCGTGTGGAGACGATGTTCGTCGCGCATGCAAGGGCATTGTAATTCAATCCGTTGGCAAGTAGATAAATCAGGGAGAAGTTCATGAAAGCGAGCAACGCGCAGTGGAAGGGGCAACTGGGCCGTCAAATTCCCTCGCAAGCCTCATCCCTGATAACGCTCGTGGACTACGGGCCGAACACGTTAGGAAGAGATAATGTTAGAGAGGGTCCGACAGATGAGCTCACAGCCGGGACAGAATAAGGGCGAAATGCCAGTCGCGGAAGTCGTCCGCCTCGCAGACCTGGTGAATTATCAGGAGGGGTCCGTTATCAGCCGGACCATTGTCAAACGCGGGACGGGAACGGTCACGCTGTTCGCTTTCGATGATGACCAGGGTTTGAGTGAGCATACGGCCGCATTCGACGCCGTGGCGCACCTGCTGGAGGGTGAAGCGGAAATTACGGTATCTGGCAAGCCAATGCGGCCGAAGGCAGGCGACGCGGTTTTCCTGCCGGCAAACGAACCTCACTCTGTGAAGGCCCTGGGTAGATTCAAGATGCTGTTGACGATGATCCGCTAGTGAGCAGGCCGGCCACTACCGGTCTGTGAGCGAGTCATGATCCACGCGCCGGAC
>JBDTVQ010000545.1:0-3751 GCA_040007195.1 Acidobacteriota bacterium
AGGCGATTTGGGGCGTCACCTGCGGCAACGACGTGAGCGACCGCAACTGGCAGCGTGGCGCGGGCAAAGACGTGCAATGGTGGCGCGCGAAAGGATGCGACACCTTTGGACCGGTTGGCCCGGTAGCGGTGCGTGGTTTGGATCACTCGAACCTGCTGCTGACGACGCGAATCAACGGCGAAATCGTCCAACAACAAAGGACGTCGGATTTGATTTTTGACACGGCGACCGTCGTGAGCTTTGTGAGCCAGTTCGTGACGCTCGAGCCGGGCGACCTCATCTACACCGGCACGCCGGGGAACACGCGTAAGATGGCACCTGGCGATCTGGTAGAGGTCGAAATCGAGGGGATTGGGACGCTGCGCAATCCGGTAGTGGACGAATAGAGGCGCGGGCGTCCCGCGTAACATAGGAAGATGGACCTGCTTAAAGTTCTCCCCCGCCTGGAGGACTTCTCGATCCAAGACCTGATCCCACTGGCGAAAGTGTTGTTTGTCATCCTTTCGGCGATGGTGCTGGTGTGGGTGTCGAGGCGGGTAGTGGGTGCGTTGCGATACCGCTTGTTGCGGCTGATGAAGCCGCGAAGCGGGGCGGACAAGATCGAGTTGGAGAAGCGCGCCACGACGGTGAGCGGGGCTCTCAAAACTCTGATCGCGGTGTTCATCTGGATTGGCGCGATCGGGCTGTGCCTGAGACAGTTAGGGTTGGACGTGACGCCGTTGATGACGGGCGCGGGCGCCGCGGCAGGCATCGCGATCGGACTCGGCGGACAAAACCTAGCGCGCGACGTAATGAATGGGATCTTTGTGTTGCTTGAGGATCAGATCCGGGTCAACGATATTGCCATCATTAACGGTGTGAGCGGCGTGGTGGAGGAGTTGAATTTGCGGACGACGGTATTGCGCGATGCCGAGGGCGTGGTGCATGTGTTTCCGAATGGAGCAATCACATCACTGGCGAACCGCACGCGCGTCTATTCCTGCTACGTGCTGAACATCGGCGTGGCGTTCGATTCCGACGTCGACCAGACGATCAAAGCCCTGAAGGACATCGACCTCGGAATGAGGGCCGATGCAAGCTTCGGATCGATCATGCTGGAGCCCATTGAAGTGTGGGGCGTGGACCAGTTTCTCGACACAGGCGTCGTAGTGAAGGCGCGGCTGAAGACGATGCCGGGCAAGCAGTGGGAAGTGGGACGCGAGATGAACCGGCGCATCCGTAACGAGTTTCGCGAGCGGGGAATCTCCCTGATGGCGCGGTGGCCGCAGATTCTTGCGGCGGAAGATCCGCGGCCGGCGGGCGAGAGCATGGTGGCCGAGGGCACAGTGGCCGGCAGCATGACGGCCGAGAGCACCGTGACCAACGGCGTACCGGCGCAGGAGAACCCGAAGGGCTAACGATGGAAGCCGTTCGCAAAATGACACCGGCATGGATGGCGATGGCCGCGGCGGCGGCCATGATGGCGCACTATATCGGCTCAAAGGCCGTGCGCGACGCGGTGTTTCTGTCGAATTTTCCCGTGTCGTCGCTGCCACAAATGGTGTTGGCGGCGGCGGCGTTCAGCTTCGTATCGGTTCTGCTCAGCTCACGGGCGATGACGAGATGGACGCCGGGGCGGCTGATGCCGGCCGCGTTCGCCGTGAGCAGCGTGCTGACCATGGCTGTGTGGAGCCAGATGGCGGAGTTTCCCCAACTGACGGCTGTGCTGTTGTATCTGCAGATCGTGAGCCTGGGTCCGCTGCTGACCTCGGGGTTCTGGTCGATCGTGAACGAGAGTTTCGAACCGCGCGAGGCGAAGAAGCAGGTAGGAAAAATCGCGGGCGCGGGGTCGGTGGGCGGCGTAATTGGCGGCGTGGTGGCCGAACGGATGGCGGCAGCCGCGGGCGTGGCGATGACGCTGCCGGTGCTGTCGGTTTACCACCTGATTTGCGCCGGGCTGTTGTGGCAATTCTTTCGCTCCAGCGGACGGGCTGCGGCGGCGCGGACGGCGCAGAAGGAAGATACGCCGTCGGTGCTGGGCGCATTGCGCGGCGCGCCCTATCTACAAACGCTCGCGTGGCTGGTGATGCTGGGCACGATGAGCGCGGCGATGATCGACTACGTATTCAAGTATCAGGCCACGCTGACCTATGGCAACGGAGTGGAGCTGCTGCGGTTCTTCGCATTGTTCTATGCCGTGACGGGCGTGCTGTCGTTCGTGGCACAGACGGTATTGAGTTCGGTTTCGCTGCAGCGGCTGGGCATCGCGCGCACCGTGGGAACGCTGCCGATGGCGGTGTCGGCTGGCGGATTGCTGGCCCTGATATTGCCGGGAGTTTGGTCCGGTACGCTGGCGCGTGGGATGGAGCAGGTGTTTCGCAGCTCGCTGTTCCGAGCGGGCTACGAGCTTTTCTACATGCCCATTCCGGCGCGAGAAAAACGCGCGGCGAAGCAGGCCGTGGATGTGGGCTTCGACCGGTTAGGCGATGCGATTGGAAGCCTGGTGGTGAAATCGCTGCTGGTGTTGGGTCCGGCGCTGGCGAATCAAACGATTTTGACGGGCGCGGTACTGGTGGGCCTAGTGAGTTTGTGGGTGGCGAGCCGTCTGCAAAATGCCTACGTGGACGCGCTGGAGAAGAACCTGATGGAGCGGGCCGAGGAGTTGGACCTGGCCTCGCCGGCGGATGCATTGGGCTTCGCCGGCGGTATGGATTCCACGCCCATGCTGCCGGCGCAGACGGGCGTTTACGAGTCGCTGCAGATGCGCAGGCCGCCGAGCCGGAGCGATTCTTCGATGGAGATTGCGGCGTTACCGAGCGCGGCCGGGGCGGGTGCGCCGACGCAGGTGGTGGGGAGCAGGACGCAAGCGACGACGAGCGCGATTCTCGGCGATGCCGTGGTGGCGGCGATCGTGGAGTTGCGGTCGGGCGATGGGAGGCGCGTGCATCGTGCGCTGGCTTTGAATTCGCCACTGAAGGCGACGATTGTTCCGCACGTGATTCAACTTTTGGGTTGGGATCAAATGTATCCGGAGGCGACTCGGGCTTTGCGAGCGTCGGTGGGCTCTTGCAGCGGCCAGTTGGTGGACTGGCTGCTGGACCAACAAGTAGACTTTGCGATCCGGCGGCGGATTCCGCGGGTGCTGGCATCGGCGCGGTCGCAGTTGGTGTTCGACGGGCTCATGCACGCGCTGGGCGATCGCCGGTTTGAGGTGCGGTATCAAAGCGGGCGAGCGATGGCGATGATGCATGACCAGGTGGGCTGGCTGGAAGTGAATCAGAAGTTACTGCTGGAGAGCGTCGGCAAGGAACTGAACGTCAGCAAGCCGGTATGGGAAGGGCAGCGGCTGCTAGACACCAGCGAAGAAGGCGAGCTTTCGCCATTGATGGATGAATTCCTCCGGAACCGGTCGTCGCGTAGCTTGGAGCATGTGTTCACGCTTTTGATGCTGTTGCTGCCGAAAGAGCCGCTACGCGTGGCGTTTCGTGGGCTGCACACAGACGATGCGTATTTGCGCGGGACGGCGCTTGAGTATCTGGAGAGCACGCTGCCCGAGGGGATCTTCGAAAAGTTGCGGCCGCTGCTGGATACCGACGCAGAGCGCTCGCGAAGGAAGCCGGACGGCCGCGCGGCCGAGGATGTGCTGGCGCAATTGATGCTGAGCAATCAGAGCATCATGGTGAATCTCGACGAGTTGCGCAGGAAGATAGAGACGAACGAGTAGCCGCGGGCCCGGTTGTGCAGGAAATTGGTGTTGTGTGGAACTGGACCG
>JBDTVQ010000546.1:0-3714 GCA_040007195.1 Acidobacteriota bacterium
CCACGGCTTCACCACCTACATCAACGTCGCCGCCGCGCTGCACTTCCTCGCCAGCATCCCCAACGCTCTGATCTGCGAATTCGTGGCCGAAGAGGAAACCAATCTCCGCGAGGCGATTACGATACAGAAAATCCGTGCCAAAGACGGCTACCTCGACATCCCTACTGCTCCCGGCTTGGGCGTCGATCTCGATGAAGAAGCCATCGCGCCGTATGTGGTGAAGGGGTAGCCGAAGCGGGCGCAAACCAACGGCGTCGCCGAAGTGCTGTCAATCTTCGGCGAGGATGCATTTCGCGAGCTGTTTGAATGCGGGCGCCAACAGGCACGAATCGTCGCCCGGTTGCGCCCCGCACCGGCTCTACTGCAGTTCCAGATCCGCCTGTCCGTTTTCGTCGTCACCATCGGCTTCCGGAACCAGGCTCGCCGCGGCCACCGAATCGCCTTCTTCCATCCGCACCAGCCGCACGCCCTGTGTGGAGCGTCCCGCCTGCCGGATGTTGTCCGATTCGATGCGGATGATCTTCCCGTCCTTGGTGATGATCATCAGGTCGGTCGTCTCCTTCACGCGGAGCACCGCAATCACGCTGCCGGTCTTTTTGGTCGTCTTCATGTTGATGACGCCTTTACCGCCGCGCGTCTGCAGCCGGTAGCTGTTCACCGGGGTGCGTTTGCCGTAGCCGAGTTCGGAGATGGAGAGCACCAGATCGTCCTTATCCACGATCTCAGTCGAAACCACGTGATCCTTCGCCGAGAGTGAGATGCCGCGAACGCCGCGCGCCGAGCGTCCCATGGCCCGCACGTCGTCTTCGTTGAAGCGAATCGCCATGCCTTCCCGCGTCGCGATGAACACTTCCTGTGCGCCCGACGACAACTGCGCCGAAATCAATTCGTCGCCGTCGTCGACCGACAGTGCAATGATGCCCACGTTGCGCGGATTGTCGAATTCGGACAATGCGCTCTTCTTGATCACGCCATTGCGCGTAATCATCACGACGAAGATTCCTTCCGGGAAGTCCTTCGTCATCAGGAACGCTTTGGGCGTCTCATCGGCCTGCAGGTTGATCAGGCCGTTGACGTTCTTGCCCTTGCCCGTGGTGCCCGCGTCGGGAACCGTATAGGCCTTGGTCCAGTAGACGCGGCCCTTCGACGTGAACGTCATGATGTAGGCGTGCGTCGAGCCGATGAGCAGATGCTCCACGACGTCTTCCGAGCGCGTACCCATGCCGATGCGGCCCTTGCCGCCGCGCGATTGACGCCGGTAGGTGTCCACCGCCGTGCGCTTCAGGTAGCCGCCGCGCGTCACGGTGATGGCGACGTCTTCCTCCTGCACCAGATCCTCGAGCATGATTTCGCCCGGATCTTCCACGATCTGCGTCCGCCGTTCGTCGCCGAACAACTTGCGCACTTCCTTCAACTCTTCGATGATCACTTTGCGAACGGCCTGGTCGGAGCTCAGAATCGCCGTGTATTCGGCGATGCGCGCCTGAATGTCGGCCAACTCGTCTAGAATCTTCTGCTGCTCCATGCCGGTTAGGCGTTGGAGTTGCAGCTCGATGATCGCCTGCGCCTGGCGTTCGCTGAAACGCGGCCCGCGCGGATCGGCACCGACCAGCTTTGCGTACTCCGCGGCTTCTTCCGGCGTAATGAAATCCATCAACGCGTCGCGCGCTTCGCGTGGCGTTTTCGATGCCCGGATCAGGGCAATCACCTGATCGATGTTCCGCAACGCGCGCTGGAAACCGAGCAACAGGTGCTCGCGCTCGCGTGCCTTGCGCAAAAGGTAATCGGTGCGCCGGCGGACCACTTCGATGCGGTGATCGATAAACCGCTTCAGCATGTCCACCAGGCCCAGCTCACGCGGCTGGCCGTTGACGATCGACAGCATGATGACGCCGAAGTTCGTCTGCATCTGCGTCTGCTTGAACAGGTTGTTCAGCACGACTTCGGCGTTCTCGTTACGCTTTAGCTCGATCACGATCCGCATGCCGTCGCGGTCGCTCTCGTCGCGAACATCGGAAATGCCTTCCAACTTTTTGTCGCCGACCAGTTCGGCAATCTGCTGAATCAGACGCGACTTGTTTACCTGGAACGGAATTTCGTTGACGATGATCGCTTCGCGATCTTTGCCCGATTTCTCCGTTGCCGCGCGCGCGCGCATCTTCACGGAACCGCGGCCGGTTGTATAGGCGCTGAAAATTCCTTCGCGGCCCAAGATGAAACCGCCGCCGGGGAAGTCGGGCCCCTGCACGAATTTCATGATGTCGGCCAGCGTCGCCTTCGGATTGCCCACCAGCTCAATCGTGGCGTTCACGATTTCGGTCAGGTTGTGCGGCGGAATGCGCGTCGCCATGCCCACCGCAATGCCTTCCGAGCCGTTCAACAACAGGTTCGGCAGCCGCGTGGGCAGCACTTCCGGTTCATGCGAAGAGTCGTCGTAGTTTGGCCGGAAGTCGACGGTCTCTTTGTCCAGGTCGTCGAGCAGCGCTGAGGCGATCTTCGCCAGCCGTGCCTCGGTGTACCGCATCGCCGCCGGCGGATCGCCATCGATCGAACCAAAGTTGCCCTGGCCGTCGATCAGCGGGTAGCGCATCGAGAACGGCTGCGCCATTCGGACCAGCGTGTCGTAAATCGCCGAATCGCCGTGCGGATGGTAGTTGCCCATCACTTCGCCGACGATCTTGGCGCACTTGCGCGTCGGCTTGTTGGGAGCCAAGCCCATCTCGTCCATGGCAAACAGAATGCGCCGGTGCACGGGCTTCAATCCGTCGCGCACATCGGGCAAGGCGCGGCTCACAATCACGCTCATCGCGTAATCGATATACGATCGCCGCATCTCGTCTTCGATGTTGATCGGGACGATGTTCTTCGCGTCGGGACCTAACGGTAACAGCCCGCCACTGGAAGGCGGAACGGGAGGATCTTGCTCGGCCAAATGGACTCCTTAGGAAGACTCGACGGGGTTCGCACCTGGGGGACGATTGTGCGATTCCCGATGAGCCGTTTAATCCTTTATTTTAGCAGGTTTCAGTGGCCTTTGGTCGTTTCTTGTCTAACGCGGCGGGCCGTTTTGGAGTACAATTCAACACCAGTCATTTCATAGGCATAGGTCCGATGGACAGTGGCGATCATCGCGAAACCGAAACGCAGGCCCAAATTGTGCCTGAAATTCCCCCGCCCCCCGCGCCCGTCGAGTCTCTCCTGACTGTCTGGGGGCCGTTTGAAAAGCTGACACCCATCGGCCGCGGCGGCTTTGGCACCGTCTACCGCGCCTGGGACCCCCGCCTCGAACGTGAAGTCGCCCTGAAACTCCTCCGACCCAAGGCCGAAGCGGCGGGGCAGGGAATGCTCCTCGACGAAGCGCGGATGATGGCCCGCGTGCGCCACCCGAATGTTGTGCCCGTCTACGGCGTCGAGGCCCACGGCGGCCGAATCGGATTCTGGAGCGAACTCATCCAGGGCAAAACCCTCGCCGCCCTGGTAGCCCAACAGGGACCAATGGGCGCCCGCGAATGTGCCCTGGCCGGCGTGGAAATCTGCGCGGCCCTTAGCGCTGTCCATTCGGCCAGCCTCCTCCACCAGGACATCAAGGCTGAAAATGTGATGCGCGAGCAGGGCGGCCGCATTCTGCTCATGGACTTCGGTCTCTCCCGATTGAGCGGTCAGGGACTCGCCGGCGCCGGCACACCCGTCTACATGGCGCCCGAGATGTGGAAC
>JBDTVQ010000547.1:0-3698 GCA_040007195.1 Acidobacteriota bacterium
TCCAACACCGGCGCCGGCGTCCTTGTATTGGAAAACACCTTCCTGTAGGGCGGCCTCCGATAAAATCATCGGGCAATCAGGGGACTAGCGCTCACGCCCGCCAGGGTCCCGAAACGGCGAAGAACGCAGTCATTCGAATCCGCGTCTGGGCCTGAGTGGATCGTCTCCTACTCGTACATGGAAGGTTTGGCTCGCCAAGGGATACGGATTTACGAACTCTCATTTGGAGAAACCGAAGAGGTACACTTTCTCCGGCCTGTTAACCGCCAAGATTCTCGGTCCGCGCGTTCACTTGATCTCGTATGCGGCGGGCGGCATGACCGGGCAAGAACTAAAGCTCGGTTAGATAGCCGATCTTGCCGGTGCTGTCGCCCATCTTTTCCACTGGGACACCCATGCGATCCAGCATCGAGACAAAGAGGTTCGCCATCGGGGTTTCGGGGGCGTACTTGATGTAGCGGCCGGGTTTCAGGGTTCCGCAACCCCGGCCGGCGAGCACGGTGGGAAGATTTTCATGCTGATGCGAGTTGCCATCGGCCAGGCCGCTGCCGTATACGATCATCGAATGATCCAGCAGAGTGCCGTCGCCATCGGGCGTGGCCTTCAGCTTGTCGAGCAGGTACACGAACTTATCCACGTGGAAACGATTGATCTGCGCCACCTTTTCGATTTTGTCCTTGTCACCCTGATGGTGGGTTAGGCCATGGTGGCCTTCGTGCACACCGATTTCGCGATAGGCGCGCGTGCTTTGTTCGAGCGCCATCACCATGGTGACCACGCGCGTCATGTCGGTTTGCAGCGCCAGAGTCAGCAGGTCGAACATGAGGCGCGAATGGTCGGTCATGTTGTCGGGGATGCTGGAAGACGGGCTGGCCATAGTAGGCCGTGGCGCTTCCGCATTCTCCTTTTCGGCACGCTGCACGCGGGTTTCGATGTCCCGGATGGCGAACATATACTCGTCAAGCTTGGCGCGGTCACTGGAGCCGAGGGCGTTTTTCAGCCGCTGCGCGTCGCCCATCACCACATCCAGGATGCTCGCTTCGTATTTCTTTTGGCGGGCGCGAACGGCAGGGTCGTTGCCAAAGTCATCCGCGCCGAAGAGACGCTCAAACACGGCGCGCGGACGAACCTCCGGCGGCATGGGAGCCGATGGCGAGCGCCAGGAGAGGCTGTTGCTATAGGCGCAGCTATAGCCGTTGTCGCAATTGCCGCCCTGCACCCCGTCTTCGCAGCCGAGTTCCAGCGACGCGAATTTGGTTTGGTTGCCGATGTGCTGCGCGGCGATCTGGTCGACTGAGATGCCCGTGTGGATATCCTTGCCGGCGGTCTTCTTCGGATGCGTCGCCGTCAGGTAGGCGGCGCCGGCGCGACCGTGGTCTCCGGGGCCATCGCCCAGCGCGCGTCCGCCGTTGTTGGTCAAGCCGCCGAACATCATGATTTCATCGCGGTACGCTGCCAGCGGGGCACTAGTGCGGGGGAACTCGGCGGGTAACGCCGAAATATCGCCAGTGATTTTCGGCGTCCATTGGTCCATCACAATGCCGTTGGGCACGTAAATGAACGCCATGCGACACGGCGATTTGGATGCGGCCGCGCGGGCGAACGACGGGATCATGGCGTCGAGAAACGGCAAGGCCATGGTGGCGCCGGTGCCGCGCAAGAATGTTCGTCGATTCAGATGTTTCATTGCGTTGCTCCCTCGTTGCTGATTGACCCTGCACCGCTTCTCATCAGAAAGGCCTTGCTGTTGACAATGTCCTTCACCAGCACGGAAAACCGGTAGCCGTGCGAGGCCGCGTCGGCGACAATGCCGTCGATCGCGGGCTTGTCGAACCGTTCCACGCCGCGGCCCAGCGCGTAGGTCATCAGCTTCTCAGTGAAGTTGCGCGTGAACAAATCGGATTTCGACCTCAGAATCTGCTTCAGCCCCTGCGCGCCTTCAAACGATTTACCGTCCGGCATGGTGCCGGAGGCGTCCACAGGAAACTTGCCATCGTGCGTGCGCCAGGCTCCGGCCGCGTCGTAGTTTTCGAGGCCGAACCCGATGGGGTCCATCTGGATGTGGCACACCATGCAACTTGGGTTGGCGCGGTGCTGCTCCATTTTCTGGCGTAGTGACGCACCGGAACCGATGTCGCTTTCCACCAGCGTGGGAACATCGGGCGGCGGTGGTGGTGGCGCGGAGCCAAGGAGATTTTCCAAAACCCACTTGCCGCGAGTAACAACGGAGGTGCGCGTCTGATACGACGACACAGTCAAAATGGAGCCCTGCGTTAGCAAGCCGCTGCGCTGCGGGCCGGTGAGTTCCACGCGGCGGAAGTCTTCGCCTTTCACTCCGGCAATGCCGTAGTGCGCGGCCAGCGGTGCGTTCAAGTAGGTAAACGGCGCATCGATGAAATCGAGGATATTGCGATCCTCGCGGAACATCGCGGCGACGAAGAGATTGGTCTCCGTGTGCATGAAGTCGAGCAACTCGTCGTCGGTGGTTTGGAAGCGGCTCGGGTCCGGCGGACGGCGATCGAGATTGCGGATGCCCAGCCATTGGCCGGCAAAATTGTCGACCAGCGCGGCGGCCTTGGCGTCGGCCAACATGCGCTTCACTTGCGCGGCGAGCACGGCCGGCTGCCGCAACGTTTGCGCTTTCGCCAGGCGGAACAGCGCATCGTCGGGCATGCTGCTCCACAGGAAATAGGACAGGCGCGAGGCCAGCTCATAGTCATTAATACGATGAGGCGCGCCAGCAACGCCCGGGCGCGGCTTCGGGTCTGTCTCGATCCGGAATAGGAAGCTTGGCGACATCAGCACGGCTTGCACGGCCACGCGGATGCCCTCATCGAAGGAATCGCCTTGCCGCTGGGCGAGGCTGACGAGTCCCGCCAATTGGTCTATCTCCGTCGCAGAGGCTTGACGCCGGTAAGCTCGCTGAGCGAGATTGCCGACGATCGTCCTTGCACACGCGGCGGTACGTTGCCCGCAGACGAACAGCCTCCGGTAGCTATCCGGACGCGCTGGACTCGGACTGTACGGCCCGGCCAGCTCAGTGAATTCCACGTACATGCGGCGGCGTTCATCGGGATTGATGTTGCGGCGCGGATCGTCGTAATCGGCCAGGCCGGGGAATGATGCGCGGATGGAGTGTTCGCCCGCTTTTACGGGAACGCGCACGACGAAGGCACCGCGGTCGTATTCGTAGTCGGTGTTGCCCTCAATGAACGCTTCGAGGATTTGCTTGCCATCGAGCGTGAGCGCCATGCGCTCCGGTGGGAAAGCCAGCCGCGATTTTTCCACGCGGCCAGCTAACTCTTCCGCCGTCGGCGGACGCCGTGGGGCGCGAACTGGTGGAGCTTTTGTGGCAGTGCCTGCCGCCGCAGGTGGCGGCGGAGGCGGCGGAGGTGGGGCGCCTTCCTGAAACGGAGTCGGCGTTCGGCGTGCCGATTCGAGCTCCGTTAGGAACTTGTCGCGGGGAGCTTGGTAATCGATGCCCGCGTCGCGATGGTTGATCACACGCACACGGAATTCGTATTCGGCATCCACCGGAAAGGTGTACTTGGTGTACATCGAGCCGCGTATGGAATAGGGCAAGATTGTTCCGCCGGATGCGGTGGGCGGTTCATCGGCCCCCTTCTTTGGCATGAACACCGCGAGCAGCGTGGGCTTGGCTGGAACAGGCTCGCCGAAGACAGCAATGCGCGATAGTT
>JBDTVQ010000548.1:0-3688 GCA_040007195.1 Acidobacteriota bacterium
ATCCGTTCGGCCGTTTCGGAGGCTACCGAAACACCGGTGGCGGCTTGACCCGGGGCCTGGAATTCTCCGTGGAAGCCAATCCGCGCCGCGGCACACGCCTCTTTTCCAGCTACACCTACACCAACGCCGACGAGCGCAATTCATCCCTCCTCGGCGGCTCCGTACGCAGCATCCGCGTCTCCGACCACATGATGACGCTCACCGCCACACAGAACATCACCAAGCGTCTCGACCTCACCTTCGACCTCTTCGCCGCCTCCAGCTACCTCTACCCGCTTTACCTCAACGGCAGCCGCGCCTTCTCCTTCGACGGCCCCGTGAAGGCCGACATCTCCGCGACCTACACTCTGCCGATCGCCGAGAAGCGCAGCCTCCAGTTCTTCACCCGCGTCGACAACATGCTCAACCGCACCTACTACGAAGACGGCTTCCGCAACCCCAAGGCGTGGGCCATCGGCGGCCTGCGGGTGCTGTTTTAACCAGCGGCCCGCCGTGCCTGGATTTTATACTCGCCGTATGCGCTGGATTGGAACCCTTTTGTTGGTGACTGCCCTGACCCCCGCGTGGGCGGCGGAAAAACCAGATGTCATTCGGAAAGCACTCGCGCGCCATGATCGCGCCGTCTGGGTAAAAGACGGCTGGGTTCGCGATCCCTTTATTGTGCTGGCGCCCGACGGCTACTACTACTACACCGGAACCACGCAGACCCCGGGCAAGCCGGAAGTGCTCTACAACACCGGCCTCGGTCCGCAGAGCCTGGTTGGCTATCAGGTCCAGGCGTGGCGTAGTCGCGACCTGATCGAGTGGGAATCCCTCGGCGTTCCCTTTTCCCTCGAAGATGGCGTCTGGTTCCAGACACAGCCAAATCGCTTCGCTGAATCGCCTCGCGACCAATGGCGGCTCTGGGCGCCGGAGCTCCACTGGATGGATGGCCGCTGGGCCTTGATCCATACCTCTCCAGCTCCCGTACCTGGCGCGAATTTCGCGTTGTCAGCCGGCCAGGATCTGAAAGGGCCTTGGACCAATCCTCTCGGCACGAGTGTCGCCAAGCGTCATGATCCCTCATTGATTCGCGATGACGACGGCACCTGGTGGATGATCTGGGGTGCCACCGAGATCGCGCCACTCGCAGCCGACCTCAAATCCTTCTCGGCGGAGCCGATTCGAATTGGGCCTTCAGGCGAGTTCGCCAAGATGGGGCACGAAGGTTGTCTCATCAAAAAAATCCACGGCAAGTACGTCCTATTCGGTACCGGATGGTCCGCAGGCCAGATGCGGAAGGGGTCGTACAACCTGTACTATGCGGTCGCCGACAAAATAACGGGGCCCTACGGCGAGCGCAAGTTTGTCGGGCGCTTCCTCGGCCACGGGACGCCTTTCCAGGATAAACGGGGCCGCTGGTGGTGCACGGCATTCTACAATGCCAACGTTCCGCCGCTGCCGGGGGCTGGCATTCAGTCTCGCGATCTTTCCTCCGACGCGCAAACCATCAACCAACAGGGCCTCACACTGGTGCCGCTGGACGTACGGTTTGCCAACGGCGAGCTGACTATTCGTGCACGCGACCGCCGGTACGCAGTTCCCGGACCCGACGAAGCCCAGAAATTTTAGGCCGTCGCAAGCGAACTTCCAATTGGCACGGTGCATCGGAGAGCCTCTTTCGGCGCATGTTAACCTGACCAGTGGAATGACCAAAGTTCAGCTTCAATACGATTTGCTGCACCCTCTCGACAATGTGCTGCTCAACCGTATCGCGGGTATTCATAGCGTCTACGGCATGACGCGCGTGCAGCCCTCCGACGATCCCGAAATCCTCCTCGTCGAATACGATGCCTCGCGCCTCTCCGAGCCGCAGGTGGAGGCCAATCTGCATCGCGCCGGGATCCCCGTAAAGAAGCACGATGCCTGACGCGGGCCCTGGCGAACAACTGCTCGACGCCGCCCGCGCCGGCGACATCGCCGCACTGGAAACGTTGCTGGCGACTCATCCGGAGACTCTCGACCATCGCAACCATATGGGCCAAAGCGCCGTTTTGCTGGCCCAATATCACCGCAAGCCGGAAGCGGTGCACTTTCTCCTCAGCCACAGCCCAGACCTGACGTTGCATGAGGCCTGCGCCACCGGCATCCAAGCCCGCGCCGAAACGCTGCTGCACGAAGTGCCGCGCATGATCGATGCCCACTCGCCCGATGGATTCACGCCACTCGCCCTGGCCTGCTTCTTCGGCCACGTCGAGCTGGCCAAATGGCTGATCAATCGCGGGGCGAACCTCGACCTCGCCGCGAAAAACCAGATGCAGGTGGCTCCCCTCCACGCCGCCGTGGCAGGCAAAAAACTCGAGATCGTCCGCGCCCTCGTCGAAGGCGGCGCCGACGTCAATGCCCGCCAGCATGGCGGCTTTACGGCCCTTCACGCCGCCGCGCAGGAAGGCGACGAGGCCCTGACCCGTTACCTGCTTGAAAAAGGCGCCGACCGCAACGCCCGTGCCGACAATAACCAAAGTGCCGTCGACTTGGCGCTCCTGCGCGGGCACGCCGGTGTCGTGGCCATTCTCGAACGGTGAAGAAACCCTGGCGAATCCCGCCGGAACTGGCACAGACGCTGGCGCCCATCAATCTCGCGGCTCTCACTGCGGGCCGTCCCCTCGAAGATTCCCACGCAGAAGGGCTCGACGCTTCCGGCCGCACCTGGGCCGCCTGGAAAGCCCGCGGCTGCCTCTTCGAACGCGTCTCGTTCTCCAAAGCCACTATAAAGAGCGTCACGCTCCGCGACGTCCGATTCGTCGCCTGTGATCTTTCCAACACCACCCTGCTCGGCTGCGAAGCCAAGCGGGTCGAATTCGTCCGCTGCCGCATAACCGGCCTCAAAGCCCTTGAGTGCCAGTGGGAAAGCGTTCTGCTTGACGAATGCGAAGGCCGCTACGCCCAGCTCACCGACGGTGCTCTCCGCCAGTCCGAGTTCCGCGAAGGCTCCTGGCTCGAAGCCGACCTCCGCGGCGCTGACCTCTCACACACCCTTTTCTCCCGCGTGCCACTCCGGCAAGCCGACCTCTCCCGCGCCCGCCTCACCGCCACCGACCTGCGCGGCGCCGATCTCGAAGGTGTTCGCGTCCTCCCCGAAGATGTCCGAGGGGCGATCGTCACGCCGGCTCAGGCCCTGGCATGGGCTTATTTGCTGGGACTCGAAATCCGAGGGTAGAATAGTAGCCGACAGGGTAGAAAGCCACATTCCATGGCGCTCAACATCAAGAACGAAGAGGTTGTAAAGCTCGTCGAAGAGATGCCCCAACGCACCGGTGTCTCGAAGACAGAAGCAATCCGCCAAGCCCTCACTGAAAAGCGTGACCGGTTGACGGAAGAGCAGGAACGCAGGGTCCGTGAAATGGACCGGCTCCTTAAAGAAGAAGTCTGGCCTTTCGTTCAGCCCGATGCGCTTGGACACCGGATGACGAAACAAGAACGGGAAGAGATCCTTGGCTACGGGCCTAACGGCGTCTGAGCCATCCAGCTTTGTGCTGGACACCTCGGTACTTGCGCCATCCTGCTCTCCGAACCAGGCTGGCAGGCCAAGCGCCTTCGGCTCGCGACCGCAACCTGGATCGGAATTGGCACGACGACGTTGTTCGAGACCCATATCGTGATGGCACGGAAGCTGCAAAAAGATCCGAATGCCGTGATCGAAGCGCTG
>JBDTVQ010000549.1:0-3659 GCA_040007195.1 Acidobacteriota bacterium
GGGTCCGGCGTGCCGGGCCGTCCATTTTCAGCGAGACCGTGGCGAAGGAGGTAGACATCCATGGGTTTAGGCCCCAAGTGCCGTCATGAACATTCTCACATAGAATTGTTGTTGCACGACTGTTCCGCGTCCAGATCGGACTGGCAGCCCCCATCGTGAACCTAAACCGCATCGCAGTCTATCTCGCCGTTGGATCGGCCGTGGCTTCGCTGGTCTCGATTGCGGTTTGCCACTCGCTGCTTGCACTCGCATTTGTGGCGCTACTCATTGCGCGCCGCCCGCAACGCATTCCGCCGTTCTGGCCGGCACTCCTGTTTCTCCTGATGTGGACGCTGCTTGCCGTCGCGATGTCCGAGTCGCCAAGAACCGGCTGGCCCGCCGTTCGAAAGTTTTATTGCGTCCTCACGCTGATTACCCTGACGTCCACGCTGTCGATCGAATGGGCGCGGCGTCTGTACATCGGCCTGGCCGTGGCCGGGTCGGCGAGCGCCGCGTGGAGCCTGGTGCAGTTCGGGCATAAATGGGAGAAAGCGCGCGCGGCTGGCGAGCCCTTCTACCAAAGCTATGTCGGCGACCGCATCACGGGATTCATGGGCCACTGGATGACCTTCGGCGGCGGCATGATGATTGTGCTTGGCGTGATCGCGGCATGGATCTTCTTCTCCGGTGAGCGGAATAAATTATGGGTGTGGTGGGCCGCCTTCGTATTGATCAGCACCGCGATTCTACTGGGGTTCACGCGCAGCATTTGGCCCGCCGCCGCGACGAGCATCCTGTACCTGCTCTGGTTCTGGAAGCGTTGGACCGTGGCTGTCCTGCCCGTGCTTATCGCGGTGGCGATCGTGCTTGCGCCCTCGCCCATGCGTGAGCGCATCCACTCGATCTGGAGTCCGGACCAGAAGCTCGACTCGAATCAACACCGCGAAGCGCTGCGCGCAACCGGATGGCGCATGATCGCCGCTCATCCGCTGTTCGGCATTGGCCCCGAGCACACGAAGCCCAAGTTTGAACAGTACCTTCCCGACCGGTACAAGCCGATCCCGGTGCAATGGTATTACGGGCACCTGCATAACATTTATCTCGATTTCGCGGCCGAGCGCGGTATACCGGCGCTGATCGCTTTCCTCGCGATGGTGGGCTGGGCGCTACGAGATTTCCTGCGTGCCGTACTGCGCCTTGCGCCCGAAGAGCATACGCGCCGCATGATTTTGCATGGCGCTGTCGCGGGAGTGCTGGCGATTCTGGTCGGCGGACTGCTGGAGCGCAATCTTGGCGACAGCGAGGTGCTGACGCTGTTCTGGGCGCTGCTCGCCTGCGGTTACACGGCGGTTCAACAAGAAACGAAACCACATGAATCAACCACTCACTGATCGCGTCATCGTGCTCGCCGGCGGCGCGGGCGGGCTGGGCTCGGCCTCGGCACGAGCGCTGGCGGCCGATGGCGCAAAGCTCATCGTGAGCTATCGCGAAAACGCCGAACGCGCGCAAGCATTGGCGGACGTCGCCACGCTGGTGCAAGCCGACCTGAGCAATGCAGCGGATCGCAAGCGCCTGCTCGACATGGCACGGGGCCTTTATGCGCTCGTCGTCTTTTCAGGCAATCCGGCGCGTGTCGCGTCGCCCGGTCAAATGGACGAGGCGATGCGTTTATCGAATGAAGTGAACTGTCTCGGCCCTTTGATGCTGGCGCGCGAAGCAGCTGCCCGGATGCAGGCGGACAACACTCCCGGGGCCATCGTGCTGTTCTCCACGATGCAAGCCGTGAGCCTGTTTCCCGGCTCCACCGCCTATGCAACGGCAAAGGCCGCGCTCATCCATGGCGCGCAAATTCTCGCCAAGGAAGTTCGCGGCCCTTCCAATATTCGCGTCAACGTCATTGCCCCCGGCGTGATGCAAGCGGGCATGGCCGAAGCTTCCATCGCCGCAGGCAAGTACAAGCGCTATCTGGACGACGGCATTATTCCTCGTTACGGACGCGCCGAAGACATCGCACGCGCCGTGCGTTTTTTTCTTGAGCCGGATAACTTTGTAACCGGACAAGTCCTCGCCGTCGATGGTGGCCTGACGCTCTGATCAGGCTTCGGTGATCGTCACCGACTTCAGCGTGTCGCCCTGTTGCGTGGCGTTCACGATCTCCTGGCCCGCGGTCACCTTGCCAAACACGGTGTGCTTGCCGTCCAACCAATCCGTCACGATGTGCGTGATGAAGAACTGGCTGCCGTTGGTGTTGGGCCCGGCGTTCGCCATAGAGAGCGAACCCACCTGATGCTTGTTCGGGCTGCCCTTGAATTCGTCGGCGAATTTGTAGCCGGGACCACCGCGGCCCGTACCCGTTGGGTCGCCGCCCTGGACCATGAAGTCCGGGATGACGCGGTGGAACACCGTGCCGTCGTAGAAATTGTCCTTCGCCAGGAACACGAAGTTGCTGACGGTGTTGGGCGCGTCGGCGGCGAACAACTCACAAACAATCTTGCCCCGCGATGTTTCAAACGTGGCCGTATATTTCTTGGTCGTGTCAATCGACATCGGCGGCGGAGCCGCATATTGTTTCATACCACTCCAGTGTAGCCGCTTACCCGCGCAATCAGCGCAGCGCAAGGTCAATTGGCGCGGCCGTTGCTTCGTCGGTGACGACTTCGGCATCGGGATGTCCCTGCACAAGCGTGGCCGGGTACGCCACGCTCACCTCGCCGGCAACGGCGCGCCGGAATACCGCGCGATGCCGCTCGCCCCCCGCGCAGTAAAGCCGGATCTTGCGCGCCGCGAGGATCTCGCGCATCCCCAGCGTCACGGCCATCGGTGGAATCGCTTCGGGATCGCCACCCGCGCAGCCAATCGATTGCACCACGATCGAATCGTCACCCAGCGCAACCACGCGGGTCTTTGACTGGCGCAACTCATCCACGCTCACCGTGTGCCAACGCGAAAGCGGCGGCTCATTGAAGGCAACGTGGCCGTGATAGCCGATGCCGCCGTAGCAGAAATCGACGCCGCCCACGGCATCCATACGCGCCTGCATCGAGTCCGGCATGAAGGGGTGCGGAAAGTGAAACTGGTCGAGCGGGATACGCAGGTCTTCATCGATACGGTCGATGACCTTGCGCCGCATGAAGCCGCGAAAGCTCAGCGGATGCTCCTCGTCAATGAGGCGACCCTGCCAGTCCAGCCACTCGTCCATCTGAAAAATATGCACATTTTGCCAGGAAATGCGATGGCGATTGGTCAAGTCGACTAGAATTTCGTAAGGCGCAATGGGACCAACGGGCAAAATCAATCGCGTCGGCAAACCCAGGGCATTCCGCCCCTGGATGACGTCGGCGAGCGATTCTGCAAAATCGCTCACGATGGCCGCGTTGCCGGCCACCAAGCGGAATGGCAGCCGGGCACGAGCGCGCAACTCGTCCACCGAACAACGCATGAGGCCGCTTTGTTCCTCCGAGCAAGGCATTTTCAGATGGTAGCGCCAGAGACGCCGCGCGCGCCCGAAGCTGCCCGCCCACTGGACGCCTCGCGCTGGGGCGTGCTCGCACTGCTCTTCGCTTCCATCACGATCAATCTCCTGGATCGCCAGGTGCTCAGCGTGATGGCGCCGCTGATTCGGGACGAACTTCAGATCTCGAACGCCCAGTACAGCTACATCGTTTTCTGCTTCCTGCTAG
>JBDTVQ010000550.1:0-3658 GCA_040007195.1 Acidobacteriota bacterium
AGGCTCTCGACGAGATCCGCCTCGCCGCCGACCCCAAGTACGAATCCGCCGGCGGTTACATGCACATGGTCGCCCGCGTTCATCTCCTTCTGCGCGAAAAGTCGCACTAGGCCCATCGCCCGGCCCCTACGCGGGCCCGCTCAATCCTGTCCTGGGAATCAACACGAACTTCTGAATCCCGATCTTCGCGCTCCTGCCCCAACGCATATTCTCCATGCGATAGATCACACGGAACTCATCGAAGCGGCTCAATGCGCCCGCGCCCCCCAATCCATAGGCAAGCGTCTCCTCCAGCGACTGCTCGGCGCCGCCAAGCCCCGGGCGCGGCTTCGATGTGACGGACTGCTCACCCAGGTCCCACTCCATGAGCTTCACGCTATCGACGAGAATCAGGCGAATCGATACCGTGCCGTAGTACCTGTCCGCGTTGCGCACGACCACCTGAATCGACGAGCAGCCCGATAGTTCGACAAAAGTCGACAGGTTCTGCCGCGCTTCCATCCGAATCGGCTGCCCATCCCAGGTCAGGAAGCGCAGCTTCTCCGGCGTCCCCCGCATCACCGGCGAGCCCTTCGGCGGACGCGTGTACGGTTTGCGGAAATACCAATACGCGCCAAAGAAGGGAATGCTCAGCGGCTTGGGCGGTGTCTTCAATCCGTGAAACGGATCTTTCCGTAAGTTCGGCAGCGGCGGCAACAACATCGCGTGACGCTCCACCTCGGGATACACCACCACCCCCGGCCAATCGCCGCCGCCCACACGGCCGCCGTCGTCATCGGGCGCTTCCGCCTTGGGCGGATTCGCGGTCGTCGCCGCCATGCCCGGTGTCGCCGCCCGCGCCGGAGACGATGAATATCGCACCACCGCCAGCGCGCACAGCAGAATCGATACCGCGACCGAACCCGCCACGCGTACACCCAGCGGCCATCGCTCCGCCTCGCGCCCGGTTCGCACCCAGCCCTTCCGCTTGCGTCCCCAAAGGAACATCCAGCAGCCAAACGCGGCCAGCGCCGCCGCCGCGGCTATGCGTTCCCCCACCAGCGCGGCCACTCCCAACTGCAGGCACAGCGACACCAACATCGCCGGCACGATATTGCCCATGCCGGGAGATTTGTCGCCTTGATGCTTACCCAGTCCGCTCCAAAGTCCCACCACGGCGGCCAATGCCGCCACGATGCCCACCATCGAATGATGCCCCACCCCAATTCCCACCGGAATCAAGGCCGAAGCCGCCGCCGCAATCAGCACGGCCCGCTTCCACCAGCCCGGCTGGCGATGCCGCTCCCAAACAAATTGCGCCGCGGCGATCGCGCCGAACGACATTACGAAGGCAAGCCACACGTACTCGGCGCCCAACGCCAACGCGGCCGTCCAGCCGAATGTTTTGGGTATGCGTACATCCGCCGCTTCGCCCGCCCAGTATGCAGCCATACCCAGGCCGGCCAGCACGGCTACCGCCCGAACGCGTCCCATGGCGGGTTAGACAACCTGCCGTGGCGATTAGTTCCCCGCAGCCGCTACTTCCCCGCGCCCGCTACTTCCCTCGCGGCGATCACTTCCCCATGTTGATCTGCGGCGATTCCGAAACACGCACACGCGGATCGCACACCGGCCATGGCGAAAAGCCGATCACGCCAGTCTCGCGATTCACGATCAGCGTCAAATCGGAGCTTTCCGTGCGCAAAATGCGGATGATGCTGCCGGGGCAGTCGTCGGGAGGTTTGAAGCTCAAAAGGAACCGGCGGGCCGCGCTGCCCGTGTGTCCACTTCGCACGATGGTGCCTGAGCCCGCATCCTTATAGCGCCCTTCAGAACCCCAGTCCTCAAGGAATTTCGGGTACGGATAATTATCGCAAGGGGTTCTGCTCGTGCAGCCCCACATCGTGTAAGCCTTCTGAAAGTTCTTCGTTCTCAAGGCGTCGACGAATTCACTCAGCTGCCGTTCCTCGGTGCGGTTGCGAAAGAACGCCCACCAGATGACTAGGATCGCCACAAGGGCGAGCACAATCAGCCCAATTTTCCGCCGTAGATCCGCCCGGCGCTCATCTTCCGCGCCGTACTCGCTCATGTAGTCGGTCAAGTGCGACCTCCTACTTCACAGGATAAGATTTATCGTACTCGGTGGTAATCGCCGGAGTGACATCCAACGTTGGCTTGAAATACAAGGTGTTGCCCGAATCGACAACTACGTCCAGTCCCTGCGCCTCGGCTACCTTCTTGATGATTTCCTGAATGCGCTGCCCGCCGCGCTGCAGAATGTCGTTGCGGTCCCGCTCGACGTCGGCCTGCAGGTCCTCGGTTTGCCGCTTGAGCTCCACCTGAGCGCGCTGCCCGCGGTTCACCATTTCCTGTTCAGCCGCCGGCTGCAGTTTGCCCGAATTGCTTTGCAGGTTGCGCTGGAGCTCGGCGATCTCGCGCTGCAACTTGTCGATGGCGTCCTGCCGCGGCTTGTAGCGCGCTTCCATTTCGACCTGCGCCTTCTTCATTTCAGCCGTGTCGAGCAAGGCTTTCTGCAGGTTGATGATAGCCACCTTGGACTGTGCCTGTGCGGCAGCAACGGCCAAAAACAGAGACGCAACGATACCCAGACGAGTGACGCGAGACATGGAAGCGGAGAACTCCTTGCGAAAAATGTGCATTATCAGACTAGCACATAGACGACAAAACAAGGATTTCGGTTCCGCCTTACCGCGTGGGTACAAACACCTGAGCCCTCGGGTTCGTTCCACAAGCAAGTACAAAGAATGCCGGCGCCCCGCGCGGCACACACAATCACGAACTCCCACCCTGGCAATCGCGTGTCGCCTCGTACGCCAATACGCGCCCATCAGCCGACACCTGCGGCCCCCTCAGCCGGTAGTAGTTGCTTGCGTTGACGCCAATGAACGGATAGTTCCGCGCGCCGAACCACTCGAACCCTCGCCCGCGCTCCCACGGCACGATCTTTGGGTTCAGGTTCTAGTTCTCGCAATGACCAGAGAACTTCGCACAACTCCTATCCAAACTTCCAGAACATCTTCGTCCGATTGCCGTCTTCGCCTATGAGACCGGGTGTCGCCGGGGAGAAATCCTTGGCCTGAAGTGGGAGCAAGTTGATCTCGACAATTCTGTAATCCGCTTGGAAGCTGGCGAGACGAAAAATGGTGAAGGTCGGGCCATCCCATTAGCGGATTCGGTTGTTCGGGCACTTCGCTATATCCCAAGAGAATCCGAGTTCGTCTTCACTTACCGTGGGAAGCCGATCAAGTCCATCAAGTCTGGATGGAGTAGTGCCTGCCGGGAGGCGAAGCAGCCGGGTGTCCTTTTTCACGATCTGAGAAGAACTGCCGTCCGAAATTATTCCAGGGCGAGAGTGCCGGAACGGGTCATCATGAGCATCACCGGGCACAAGACCCGATCCGTTTTCGACCGCTACAACATCGTGGATGAGGCCGACCTTCATGATGGTGTTCAGAAGCTCCAAGAAGCCAGAGCCGTGCGCTATGAAATACTATCTGAAGGGTCCGCTGGATGCACTTTTTGAGGAGTAGAAGGGCTTTATGGCGCTGAGTTTATACACAGTGATCATGGAGTTCGAGGGAACAACTTCCGTAAGTCAGACGACCGCAGGTACGGTTGTCGAGGCGTTGAAGTTGTGGAGCGGCGGCCTGACCGAGTC
>JBDTVQ010000551.1:0-3654 GCA_040007195.1 Acidobacteriota bacterium
CCTGCTCGGGGCTGACTCCCGTTGCAGGTGTGACGTACACTCCGGGAATCTTGACCGTTAAGCCGACATTTTAGAGGGATACGGCCTTATCGATTAGCGGCGGGAGTTCGCTTCCGGGCATCGGCCACCATCGGGTCTTCGCCGGCTTTGTCTCGAATCGACAGGAAGGTTCGGTACGAATCGGCGAAGCCCGCGCTCTTCAGGCCTTCGCGGACCCGGCCCATGTAATAGTAGACCGAAGGAAGATAGCCATAGGTGGGAGACTCGTCGAGAAACAGCGCCAGCGCCTCGCCCCTCCGCTTGATGCAGCGGTCAAACTCGGAATCGGCTTCGGTAAACGCTCCGGCGTCAAGGTACGCTCTGCCCAGTTCGAAACGCCCAATCCAGGTATCCAGCAGATTGTTGGCATCCGTTGCCGCCTTGATCGCAGCCCGTGGGTCGGCGCCAGCGAGTGCAATTTCGCTTTCGATCAATTTGGCGTAAGCCTGGGGTTCAACTTGTAATTCCGCCGCAAGATCCATTGCCAGAGCGTGCGCACGGGCAGTCTGACCGGCCGCGGCCAATACCCGTCCAGTCAGAAAGCGGATTTTGAAATTCTTGCTGCCGGCCAACGCGCTTTCTGCAGCAGCGACCGCGGGGCCTTTCTGCCCCTGCATCAGGCGCGCGTAAGCCAACGCCGCGAACTTCGTCGCAGCCCTGTCGGAGTTTTTAGCGGCAAGATCCTCGGTTGCGCCGGCCTCGAGAATCTTCGCGGCTTCGGTAAAGCGGCCTTCATAAAGAGCCAGATCTGCCATGCCCGAGCGGGAGTTGGATGCACCCAGCTTGCTGATCTTCTCCAGTTTCTGAAACGTCTCGGTGGCCTCGGGCAACTTGCCCTGTCCCAGCTGAGCCAGCGCCAGGGCGTTCAGGCCCGTGGGATAGGTAGGATCCAGTTCGAGCAATGCCCGCGCCTCCCGCTCTCCGGTTTCAAAGTCACTTCCATAGGATGCATAAACCGACGCGTTGAATCGGTACAGCGGCCGTTTAGGCAAAACCACTGCCGCCTGGCGCACCTGTTCCAATGCCTTTGGCATGTTGCGCAATTGAGTCCAACACAGGGCGAGATTGTTATGTGCGGCAGCGTCAGAAGGGAAATGTTCGATCAGTGTGCCGTATTCCTCGACGCATTTCTGCTGGTCACCGAGCAGCAGATAGTAAGACGCTCGCGTTCGGTAGCGCTCGCGTTCCGTCATGCGATCCATATGCCCCAGTGCCAGCTTGATATATTTTTCGGCGTCCTGTTGCTTGGCCAGGTTTCGTGAGGCGATGGCCATGCCCGCATAGGCCAAGCCAAAATTCTGGTCGATATCCACGGCCTTAGAAAAATTTCCCAGCGCGTCTTCATGCTTGCCATCGGCAAGCGCGTTCATCGCTACCGCATAGTCGTGAATCGCTTCAAGGGATGTGGCGGTCAGAGTCTCCATGGCGAAACGCTGGTCCGATTCCGAGGTTTCGTCGCCGAGTGCCTTGCGAACGGCGGAGGCTATTTTCGTGGTGGTGAACAACACCTGATCCTTGCTTGAGGCCGTCTCTTCCACGCTCCGGATGGTGTTACCCGTCACCGTCTGAGTCGCTTTGATCGCCAGCGTATAGCTTTCTCCTTTGCGATCCAGCGAGCCGGTGACGACGACGCCGAGGCCCTGGCCCACCGCAATCTGTCGTGCGGCCTGCTCATCGAGCTTGCCGGTAATGGCCTGCAATCCCAGGTTGCGTACCTGGGTGCGATCGTAAGCCGTGATGAAGCCGGCGCCTTCGAGTGCAATCTTGACCACGGGTTCCAAGGTGCCGTCGAACACCGGATCCCCGGTATGGTTGGTGAAATCGCCGACGAGCACCGTTACGGGAGCGTGCACCGCTGCAGCTTTGGGCGCGGCGAAGCGATTTCGAATCATGAATCCAGCCACCAGAGCGATCAACACCAGCACTCCGGCGATACCGATATTCCGGTAACGGGCAACGCTTCTCAGACCGGACTTCAAATGCGCCGCCTTAACCTTTTTCGTCGGGTCGAAGTTCTCCAGGTCCTGCACCATCTCCCGCACGGTCTGGTAGCGTTTTTCACGCTCGGGTTCCAGGCATCGGATGACGATATCGTTGGCATCCTTCGGAATCGTGCGGTCCAATTCGACCGGCGGGATGGCCCTCTCCTTGGTTCGCTTGAACATGGACTCGACAATGGTTTCGCCCCTGAAGGCCAGCTTGCCGGTCAACAGTTCGTAGAAGATCAAACCAAGGGAGAAAATGTCCGACCGCGCGTCGACCTCTTCCATGCGCGCCTGTTCCGGCGACATGTAGTCGGGAGTGCCCAGAAGAGTCCCTGTCTGGGTCGCGCCGGAGGATTCGGCGGAGCGGGCAATTCCGAAGTCCATGACCACGATCTTTCGCTCGCCCTCGTTTGCCCCGGCCTCGATCATGATGTTCTGCGGCTTCAGGTCGCGATGGATGACGCCTCGTTCATGCGCGGCCGCCAGGCCCTTACATACTTCGCGGATAATCGCGGTGGCTTCATTGGGTGGGAACTTCCCTTTTTCGACGATGACGTCCTTGAGAGTCCTGCCTTCGATGTAATCCATGGTGATGAAGTGGGTGCCGTTGTCTTCACCAATATCGAAGATCCGAACCACGTTCTTGTGCGTGATCTTTTGTGCGTGCAGCAATTCCTGTTTGAATCGCTTCAACATTGCGGGAGTCGCTGCCAGCTGTGGATGAATTGTTTTCAGGGCGACAACTCGAGTGAGGCGTTTGTCGAAAACCTTGAAGACGGAGCCCATGCCACCGGTGCCGAGCGTTTGAATGATCTGATAACGTTCGGCCAGGACCGTGCCTGGCGCCAGGTTTGATGAATCGTCCGCGCCACTGGAAGCAACAGAATCGCCCTGAATTGTGGGGGCATCGCCAAACGCGGTCGACGCGGAGTTATCCGGAAAGAAGTGTTTGCATGCCGAACACGTAACCGCGCTCAAGGGGTTTAGATGCCCGCACTTTGAACAAGCGACGGTAGTTTGTCCGGCTCTAGGCATGATCTTTCGTAGTCGAATCATCAGAGGAATCGCCGTCGAAGTCAAGCTATGGCATTGCGAGAACTTGACTTCGAGAGGTGGCGAGGTATTATCTGTCTGGCTGAACTCAGCGCAGATTTCGCCCGCCTGACAACGACGTTCTTTCTTTACGAAACAACCTTGGGAGATTCCATGAAAGCTGCATTTTTGGCCCGCGTGTTCGTTGGGATGTTACTGATGGGGTCTATCAGTACGGTTTTTGGGCAGGGATTTCAGGGTACGATCCGCGGCGACGTGCAGGATCAGACTGGAGCCTTGATTCCCCTGGCCATGGTCACGGTGACTAATGTCGCTACCGGTGAAACACGCACCCTGCTATCTTCGGACGCTGGCACTTTCAATTTCCCCAACCTGCTGGTTTCCACGTATACCGTCACCGTTGAGTTCTCAGGCTTCAAGAAATACTCGCGCGAGAATGTCCAGGTCAGCGCAAACTCGGTTTCCGATGTCGTGGCACGCCTGGAGGTCGGGCAGTCCGTTGAACATGTGGTGGTTACCGCGGGTCAGGAACCGGTTGTCATCTCGACCGCCCAGCTGGAAGGTTTCACCACCCGGG
>JBDTVQ010000552.1:0-3653 GCA_040007195.1 Acidobacteriota bacterium
TCGGAATATTTCTCCAAGCACGCTTCAGCGGCGCCGAGCGTCACCGGCGTCGCGTTGCTAAGGTCGTAAGGCTAGAGACAGAGTGTCCTTTCGGCGATTAACCGGCTAATCGAGTCGGAATTTCTTTGGAGGTAGGCCCCGTCTGCGCGTTTGGTTCCTGGCAAGTTCAACGTGACCAGCCGAGCCCCCACGGGCACGATTCTGTTTATCTCACTTTCGATCGCGCAGCGCAACCTCGCTGCCGATTGGGCCGAGGCGGGCGGAGGCCGGATACTGCGCCATTGCTCCGATTGTCTGCAAGATTCAACATCGGTCATGGCCGCCGTCGCAAACAGGCCCATGACGAAGATCACGACTGGATTGAGATTCGGCGGGGGCATCTGTGAGCTGTGTGGGACAACCTTCACGTTCTTGCCGCCTTTTTCCCCCGCCCTATTGCCACTACAGCCTGATTGCCCGCAGCCAGGCTCTCCGTTGGTACTTCGTGGAAGGTTACACATTGGAGGATGCCGCCCCGGCGATCAAAGATCCTGATCGAGTGGCCGATCCATCCACTCTGCGCCGTTGGTTTCGCAATCTGGATACCTCCGGGCCGCCGTTCTCTTTCCTCTGCGGCATGATGCACGATATAAGTGCCCGGCTTAACAGAGGCGAAACTCTGCTGTTCCACACCTTTATAGCGGTGCGATGGCAAACTGTTTTCCCGCTTCCCCCTCGTTTCTGGTCCTTCGGCTTTGACAAACCGAGCCACCCACCATCCTTGCCTGGAAACGTGGCTCCCCGTCTCCTTACTCTCATGCTGGAGGCGAAAACTTATCCGTGTGCATGGATCTGGAACGGCTCAAACAGAGCATCCCCTTGCTGGAGTATCGCAGAACACAACTGGAACCCTCGCCGGGCTGTTGCCTCGCAGGAATTAGTAGGTTTGTGCCCCCTGGCATCCGGAATCCCATCCTTCCCTTTTTATGTCAACGTCTTTATGTCAACGTCCGCAAGAACCTGTTCTACTGTCATGGATGCGGCCGCTGCGCCGATCTGATCCGCTTTGTCCAGATCTTCCTCGATTTGCCGTTCCGCCAGAGTGTGGCCCATCTTAAGGAGAGTCTGGCATCCGCTGTCAGTCGGACTGCCGCCCACTCTCTGCGGAAGTCATTCATCTCAATAATTTAAGCGATCAGGTGCTACAACGCTAATGGATTCCATTTAGGTCTGCCGTGACGGCCCTCAACAAAATTTGTAAAATTTTGTTAGGATATGTAACCGATACCAGATGAACAACGCCAATCCGCGAAACCCGCTATGTGGGCACGATAACGCCCTGAGCTTTTCCGCCGGTATCAGCGTGTTCTTCCCGGCCTTCAATGACGCTGCGTCCTTGCCAGGGCTGCTGGCGACGACGATGGAGACGCTCCGCCGAGTTGCCCAGGACTACGAGGTTATCGTCGTCAACGATGGCAGCATTGACGATACAGGCGAAGTTCTCGATCGGCTGCAGCAAGACTACCATCCCTACCTCCGAGTCGTTACGCATAGCCGCAACCGGGGTTATGGCGCCGCCCTCCGCAGCGGTCTTGCGGCGGCGAGCAAAGAGTTTATTTTCTATACGGACGGAGACGGCCAATACGACCCTGCGGAACTCCCCCGCTTTCTTGCAGCGCTTACGCCGGAAACGGGCCTGGTGAACGGGTATAAAATCGAACGCAACGATCCCTGGCACCGCGTGTTGATCGGAGCGATCTACAACCGGTTCGCGCGCTGGCTTTTTCGAATCCGGCTTCGCGACATCGACTGCGACTTCCGCCTCATCCGGAGAAGCGCTCTCGATCTCTCCCAGTTACGCTCCACCGGAGGCACGATCTGCATCGAGATCGTGCGCAGCCTGGAATTGAGCTGTGCGGAGGTCGTCGAGTTGCCTGTTCGCCATTACCCACGGCTACAGGGGCGATCGCAATTCTTCCGCATACGATCTTTGGCAAGTACTTTGTTACAGCTTTGCACTCTTTTTTTTCGGCTGGTGGCGTTCCCAGCGCTTGTGGGGCGGCGCGACGAAACGGGAAAGCGGAAATCCGAACGAGTTCAGATTCCACCCTGGACCGCGACGCTTCTGATGCTGCTTTTCGTGAGCATGCTATCTCTGATGACTTACGGGCGCTCTCTTAGCCTGCCGTTTATCGCCGATGACTATGTCCAGATTCAACTGGGCCGTGACTATGGCCCCGTCTCGAACTGGCCAGCCCTACTGCACGACGCGCTCTATCGCTGTCGTGCCACATCGCTGGTCCTAACGCATTGGACTGACCGGGCTTTCGGGTTGAACCCATTCGTGTTCAATTTATCGAGTCTGCTACTCCACATCGTGAACTCGTTTCTCGTTTTTGCACTCGGGTTTTGGCGGCCGGTTGGGTGGAGGGTATCGGCGATCGCCGCCTGCTTTTTCGCCGTCAGTCAGCGGCATAACGAAGCGGTTATCTGGTACGCGGCGGTGCCGGAACTTCTAGTGTTCTTGTTTTCGTTAGCCAGCTTTCTATGCTGGGTGCACTGGCTTCAATCGGGCCCGCGTTCACTCAAATCCTATGCCTGCGCCATTGGTTGTTTCCTGTTAGCACTCTTGTCCAAGGAATCCGCCGTCGCTGTGGCGCCCTTGTGTGTTCTAGCCGTTTTGGTTCAACCACAGCGCAGGCTCAAGACACTATGGTGGACCGCGCCATTCTTTCTGGGAAGCGGAGTTTACTTCGCACTCGCGTTTGCGCAACGCAACACTCATTTGCATTTTAACGATGGGACGTTTTCCCTGAGCGCGCCGTTCTGGGCTGTGTTGGCTCGGAGCGCTGGAGGGTTGCTCTGGGTTTGGGGGGTGGTGGCCCTGGTCGCCTTCGCGCTTTGGAGAAGTACCCAGTGGCGCACGCTCCTCTTGGTTTCGGCGGGTTGGATGATTCTCACTCTACTGCCCTATAGCTTTCTAACCTATATGCCCCGCGTTCCCAGCCGTCACACCTATCTGGCCAGCGTCGCGCTGTCCCTGATCGTCGCTGCCTGGCTAATCACGCTACGCGCGTGGAGTGTGAACCGCAACCAGGGATGGATCGCTACCATCGCCGCTGGTGTGATCGTCGTGCAACAGTCCGGCTACGTTGCCACCGTGAAGCACGACCAGTATCTTCTGCGAGCCAAGCCAACGGAGGAACTTCTGCGTACTGCCCGCCAATCCCCAGGACCCATCTACGCCAAGTGCTTTCCTTATTCGCCCGTGATCGGTGAATTTGCCCTCAAATTGAGTGCGCAGAACGCGATTCTGACTACCGGCACAGAGGCCCGAGCACAGCCAGCTGCCATCGATTTCTGCAATGGGGTTGCTCATGAATAGTGCCGAGGCGTTTCGAGCGGAAGCGAGTCATCGTAACTGGCGGTCTTGGTTTCATCGGCAGCAAGCTGGCGATCCGGCGCTGAGCGAAGATGAGTTGTGGTGGTTCAGAAGAGCGATCACAGCCCCGAGAGATCCGTACGTCCTATCTAAAGAGTTGAAGGTTCGCAGGTAGAACTTGAAAATGGCGGACCCACCAAGCCATTCACTGCCTAGCGGTTAGATCGAGCTCGCGCAATGCTGTCGGCGAGGCGCTTGAAATCCTCCCGAGCCATTCCTCCACCGCCCAGCA
>JBDTVQ010000553.1:0-3648 GCA_040007195.1 Acidobacteriota bacterium
CGCGTGCAAGCCCAACACCAATGCCCACGCCCACGGCAACCTGCACCTGAGGCGGGGCAGTCATGCCCCGCGTACGCGCCCAACACCAATGCCCACGCGAACAGCGCCACGTTCCGCCCGGCCCCCCGGCGCCCGGCAATCACGCACTCCAACCACACAGGCCATGACTGGCCCGTCTCAACCACCGTGACCTGTTGATCTACCGGAACTGGTACTTCACCCCGCCATTGGCAAAACCGTGGTGGAACCACAACTCCGTCGGCTCCGCGTCCTCGGGCACGATGAACACCGCCTGCACGGTCGCCGTGGAACCCCTGTCGAGGTTTGCGGGCGCAGTCACATTGTTCACCCCGACGATCTGGGCATCGATCGACTTCGTCTTCGTCTCGCCGCCGTCGTCGTAGCTGTACTTCAATCGCGCCACATCGCCCGCGATCAGCTGGCTGCCGCTTGATCCGTTCACAACGGTCCATTGGAACACGATGATCCGCTGGTCCGAAGCCGGCCGGATGACCTGGATGAGCGAGTCACCGGGGTCGACGGCCCTCGAGAGGCGGACCAGCACAGAGTTGTGGTCGCGGTCCTGCAGCGTTGGACTGAACGTCGTGGTCACCTGCGCCCGGCCGGCCTTGAGCTGGTCGTAGTTCACGTTCTGCGTGACATGTTTCCCGCCCGCAACCACAGCGGCGATGATGATTACGCCGTAAATGGCGACGATTACCGCCCCGAAAATGCCATTGATCACCACCGAAGAGTTGCTCCCCGGGCCAGCGCTCTCGGAAAGGGCATACGGCGGGTAGCGATCGTTGAACGACGCCATGTACGAATACATCCGCCAATGCCAGCGTTGAATACCGACGCTGAACTGGAACAACCCGCGCGGATAATGACCGGTGAACAGGATGGCGAACCAGGCCAGCACCGTCACGACGAACCCGGCGAGCGCCAGGAACGACAGCACCACGCCCATCGGGAGCAGGAGCAAATACTTCCAGAACAGGACCCGCCAACGGCTCAGTTGGCCGGAAGGCGGCGGGTCGAACTCGAGCGTGACGGGATTGTCTTCCTGCGAAAAGCTCGGGTACTTGTCCGTCAGCAGCGAGATGTAAGCGAACGTCCGGGCGATGTAGCCCATTGCCCCGCCCACCCCTCGGAACAGCCAATCGGGGTACTTCTTCCGCCAGAACACCGTCGTCCAACCGATGAGCAGTCCCATGTAGATCAGATAGGTGACCAGCGTCGCCGTCACCATCAGCGGGATAGCCAGCACCAGCCGCAACAGAGTCTTCCAACGGCTTAGCGCCGGCGGATAGGCAACGTCGAAGCGGGTGGGGTACTGGGGCGGCGGTGGCGACACCGGGTCCGGTGGCAACGCGGCTGCGGTCGGCACCGCGAGCGCCCACGAACCTTCCGCTGCTTCAGCAGCCGGCACACTCACGGCAGCGCCTACGGGTTCGGAAGCGGCTTCTTCGGCGGAGGAGCCGCCCGGTTCGGCCGCCACATCCGCGGAATCCCATGCGAGCCCCTGCGCCGGGACTTCGGGCACAACCAGAGGCTCGGCAGGCGGCGGCAGGAACGGATCAGGCTGAGACGGCGGCGGCGGCGCCGGATCGCCGAATGTCCGTGGCTCCCATGACCACTGGGAGTCGGGCGGCGGGGTTCCGCCGGCCTGGTCGTCGCCGGGTGGTGTGCTCATGGTCGCTCCAGAAGGGATTCGCCGGGCAGTCCGCCCACATCCTACCCGACGTGCCGCACGGTTCTAGTTCAGGCTGAACGGCGGGTACTGGTCGGTCAGAAGCAGCATGTACGCACCGATCCGGGTCTGCCATCGCAGTCCGCCAGCAAGGAATGTGTGCAGTCCCGCGGGGACCATCCCGGTGAACAGTGCGGCGAACCACGAAATCAGCAGGACCACACTCAAAGCCAGGTTCAAGAAGTAGAAGACGATGATGTGCGGGATGATCATCAACATCCGGAAGAACACCGTCACGCGGTTGCGCCCATCGACTTGCCCGCTGCCAGACAAGCGCACCGGATAGGAGTCGTCCGGGCCTAGCGCGAAGGGTGGGTACTTTCCCGTCAGAAGCCAGGCGTAGCCGGTGTAACGGGCGACCCAGTGCAACGTGTTCAGCACGAAGCCCATCATCCCGTCGGGGTACTTTCCAGTGATCAGGATCACCAGCCACGCCACCAGGGTGATTACCTCGACCACCAGGAAAAGCAGCGAAATCACGATGGCATGCGGGATCACCATGAGGATTCGGAAGAAGACGGTTAGCCGGCTTTGCGGCGCCGGATCGTCAACTTCCAGCGCGAACGGATAGGCGGGGGCCATGCTCACGAAGGAGCTCCTCGGCCGGCCACGTCGTCAGGCCCGCACCGTTAAGGCCGTTGTACGCCCGCTTACGGCTTAGTGTAAAGATTTCGTCGCAGCGCTATTTGCGCAGCAAGACCAGGAACTCGGGCTGAGTGAATCCTGTCTGTTTGAGAATGTCGCGCAGGAGGCGGCGATCGACATCTTCACCCTTGTGGGCCGGAACGACTGTGTGACGTCCGTCAGAATGTTGCAGGATCAGGTGGCTTCCGCGTTGCCGAACCACCTCGAAGCCCGCCCGCGCGAGCGCCGCTACCACTTCGCCCGCCGTCAACATCGGAAGGAGGCTCACACAGCGACCTTGTGGAGAGACACCGCCCGGGGCTCCACCGGGATTCCTTCCTCACCCATGTGCTCCAGAACGAGCTCGATGGCCTCTTTCATTCGTTCGAGCAGTTCGCCCAGGTCTTTCCCTTGCGAAAAACACCCCGGCAACTCTGGAACGCTGCCAACCAGATAACCATCGTCTCCCGCTTCTACCAGCACCGTGAACTCTCTTGCCATGCCCCTATCCTACAACCGCCGCTGCCTGCCGAATCATCGATTCCCACAGCCGGTTGCCGTCGCTCCCGCCCACGAGCTGCTCTCCAGCGCGTTCCGGGTGCGGCATCATCCCGAGGACGTTGCCGCGCGCATTGATGATCCCGGCGATGTTGCGCGAGCTCCCGTTCGGGTTGGCCGAAGCCGTCACCTCGCCGCTCGGGTCGCAATAGCGGAAGACCACACGACCCTTCAGTTCTAGCTCATCAAGCGTCTTCGGGTCCGCGAAATAGTTGCCTTCGCCGTGGCTGATCGGCACCCGAATCACTTCGCCGTCGCGGATCCCGTCCGCCCACGGCGTCGAACCGCCCTCGCGCCGAAGGTTCGTCCATTCGCAGCGGAACTGCAGGCTCTGGTTGCGAATCAGCGCGCCCGGCAACAAGTGGCTTTCGCAGAGCACCTGGAAACCGTTGCAAATGCCGATCACCGGCTTCCCCGATTCCGCGAACGCAGTGACCGCTTCCATGATCGGCGAAAAACGCGCGATCGCCCCGGTGCGCAGGTAGTCGCCGTACGAAAACCCGCCCGGCAGCACCACCGCATCGAACCGCGAAAGATCCGTCTCGCGGTGCCACAGGATTTCCGCCTGCTGCTCAAGGACGTTGTGGAGGACGTGATAGCAGTCCCGGTCGCTCCAGGTGCCAGGGAAACGGATGATCGCGAACTTCATGGCCCAAGTATTCACCACAGAGACTCGAAGAGCACGGCGGACGTATCGGTTCGAAAGCGTCGAT
>JBDTVQ010000554.1:0-3645 GCA_040007195.1 Acidobacteriota bacterium
CGCAACGAGAGCGTCATTGGACGCCGGCTGTTCGAGCTATGCGCCATTATCGGCGCGTGGGAAATCGAGCAGCAATATGAATGGTCCGGTCACGAAGCCGCGGCGTTACAGTTCGGGGTCAGCCAGAAGGCCGTCGACACGATTAAGTTCAACCGCCCGATCGAGGGATTGCCTGAAGACGAGACAGTCGTCATTCAGATGGGCCGCCAAATCTTGCGCGGGCACCGGCTCGACCCCGAACTTTACGCACACGCCGTCAAGCTGTTTGGGCGCCAAGGCACGCTGGAACTATCCATCACCATGGGGGACTATGTGATGGCGGGGATCATGCTCATCACTGCGGATCACCAGTTGCCGCCTAATCGGCCTGCTTTGTTGCCGGCACGTTAGCAGATTTAAGGTATAAGATTCGCTGAATTTTAAGACGGCCTTAAAACAGCATGCCGTTTCACTCCAGGTATGGTGATCCCGTCTTTGAGGAAGAGGACAAATGAGACGAGTGTGGATTGGATTGATCGTGTCCCTTGCGCTGGTTGGTTTGGCGTGGGGGTATCCGGGGCAGCGCGGACCCGGCGTCGCCGGAGCGGGAACGCAGGCGCGCAGCGAGTTCATCATTCTCGGAACGGCCAGTGGGCCCAATAGCGAAGCCAACCGCGCGCAACCGGCGAACGCGTTACTCGTTAATGGACAGCCGTATCTCATCGACGCCGGCGACGGCGCGGTGGCGCAGCTTGCCAAAGCGAATCTCCGCGTGTCCGCGTTGCGCGCCGTCTTCCTGAGTCACCTGCACTTTGACCACACGGCAGGCATGCTTGCGGTCATCGGTTTGCGGATGCAACTTGAAACGAGAGGGCCGTTGCGTGTTTACGGGCCTCCCGGCACCAAGGCGTTCATTGATGGTCTGCTCGCCGCCGCCGCGCCAGCCATGCGAGCCGGATATGGAATACCCGGACAGGGATGGAGCGCCGACATCCAGCCAGTCGAAATGAAAGACGGCTCGGTAGTCATGGTGGATGGGTTCAAGGTTACCGTTGCTGAGAACAGCCACTTCAGCCTGCCGGAAGGGAACACGGATCGAGCCGAAGGGGTGTCGTTGTCGTACCGGTTCGATCTGGCGGACCGCTCGATCGTCTACACCGGCGATACCGGTCCGAGCAAAGCCGTCGTTTCACTCGCGCACGGCGCCGACCTTCTGGTGAGCGAAATGATCGACGTTGATGCAGTGCTTGCGGGCATGGGACGTGGCGCGCCTGCGACTGCATCCAATGCAACGCCAACGGGGTTCGAATGGCACATGCACGCCCATCACATGACGCCCAGCCAGGTCGGAGAACTGGCAAAGGCTGCCGAGGTGAAGCACGTCGTGATCACGCATTTCGCTCCCAACCCGACAGGGCCGGAACAGGCTCGCGGTTACCTCAATGCAATTCACGCACAGTTTCCCGGAGACGTACAACTCGGCGCCGATCTCGGGCGCTACTAGGGGATGACTACAGATGAGGGTCTGGGTTTCTAAAGTGGCACAGTAGCGGTTCGACAGGGAGACAGACGTGAGTACACGAACTCGAATGACGACGATTTGGTGCAGCCTGTTGGCTACCGCGGCGATCGCGCTCGTTGCTGCACAGGTGGGCTTGGCGGGATTTTCGCTTCAGGGGCAGATATTGCTGACACCCTCGTTCACCGCAGCCCAGGCTGCGGCCGGTCGAACCACCTACACTCAGGACTGCGCCTCGTGCCATGGGGCGAACCTCGACGACGGAGCATTCGGGCCGGCCCTGCGCGGACCCGAGTTCCGTGCGTCATGGTTCGGGCGCTCTGCGGATCAGCTGTTCACCAAGCTCGAAACAATGCCTCCGGCGGCGCCGGCGTCGATCAGTGCCAGCCGAACCGCCGAGCTCCTGGCATACCTCATGTCTCAGAACCAGCTTGTCGCGGCAGACAAGCCGGTGTCGTCGAACCTCGACGAATTGAAAGCGATGTTGTTGCCGGGAGCGACCGGCGGGCCCAGTGGCGGCCTTACCGGCGGGGCGGCACTTCCGCCTGCACCCGGAAAGGCGAATCCTCTCGACCGTCTCACGCCAGTGACCGATGCGCTCCTCGCCAATCCGCCGGCGGAAGAGTGGCTGACGTGGCGGCGCGGCTCTGACGGCATCGGCTTCAGTCCCTTGCAGCAGGTGACGAAACAAAACGTGGCCGAACTCCGCACGGCATGGAGTTGGTCGTTGCCCAACGGCCCGAACGAAGGCACGCCTCTCTTTCATGACGGCGTGTTGTTCGTTCACGCCTACGGCGACAAGGTTCAGGCGCTCGACGCTGTCACGGGCGACCTGTTGTGGCAGTACTCCCGCCGTCTGCCGATGGGTGTCACGCCAAGCGTGAAGCGCTCTATCGCCCTCTACGGGGACAAGGTGTACACGGGTACCTCCGACGTGCATCTTGTGGCGCTCGACGCCAGGACAGGGCGCGTGGTATGGGACAAGGAAGTCGCCGATCGTACGAAGGGGTTCAGCCTCACCGGTGGCGTCACCGTGGCCAAAGGCAAAGTGATCGCCAGCACCACCGGCCGCAGCAGTGGCGGCAATTTCATCGTGGCTCTCGATGCCAGCACGGGAGCCGAGGCGTGGCGCTTCAACACCATCCCGCGCGAAAACGAACCCAGCGGCAACACCTGGAACGGAGTGCCTTATGAGCGCCGCAACGGTGGTTCGGTGTGGACGCCCGGCAGCTACGACCCGGCCGCCAACCTCGTCTATTTCGGCATCGCCCAGACTTACGACACCGGGCCGTATCGCAACCTCGCTCCGGGACAGAACAACGACTTACTCTACACCGACTCGACAATCGCGCTGAACCCGGACACGGGCAAGCTGGCGTGGCATTTCCAGCACCAACCCAACGATCAATGGGACTACGACTGGGCGTTTGGCCGAATGCTGCTCAAGACCTCGTCCAACGGCAAGACGTTGGTAGTCACCGGCGGCAAGCAGGCAATCTTCGACGCCGTCGAAGCCAACACGGGCAAGTACGCCTTTTCGATCGATCTCGGTGTTCAGAACGTTGTGACCGGGATCGATCCCGTGACGGGAGCCAAAAAGGTCAACCCGAAACTGATTCCCAACGGTGACGAAACGATCACAACGTGCCCTCACGCGGGAGGAGCCAAGAACTGGATGCCCGAGTCCTACAATCCCGACACGAAAGTGCTGTTCGTCAGCATTGTCGAATCTTGTATGGATCTGATCCCAGTGGCGGCCGGAGGCCGTGGCAGCCTGTCCACAGGCGTCCGCTGGACGCTGCGTCCACGGTTGGACAGCGATGGTAAGTACGGCCGCGTGCAAGCCATCAACCTTGCGACGAAGGAGACAGTGTGGATGACGCGTCAGCGCGCCCCGCAGTCGAGCGGTGTGCTGGCCACTGCAGGCGGCGTGGTCTTCGCGGGCGCACTCGACCGCGTGTTCGCAGCCTACGACGATGCCAACGGCCGCGAGTTGTGGCGGGTGCGCCTGAACGACGTGCCGAATTCTGCGCCGATCAGCTACCAGGTGAATGGCAAACAGTACATTGCGGTTGTAACGGGTAACGGAGGTGCGCAGACGGCGACATTCCCTGCGCTCGTGCCCGAGATCCAAAACCCGCCGGATC
>JBDTVQ010000555.1:0-3641 GCA_040007195.1 Acidobacteriota bacterium
CGAATTACTACCGGGAGGTGATGGAGCGGATTCGGGCGACGCCGGGCGTGGCGGCAGTGAGCGCGATTAATCATGCGCCTTTGACCGGCGATGTGTGGGGCACGCGGTTCCGTGTTGTGGGGAGGCCGGAACCGAGGCCCGGTGAGTGGCCGGGGGCGGTGTATCGGGTGGCTTGGCCGGGATATTTTCAGGTGATGCGGACGGCGGTGGTTCGTGGTCGCGAGTTCACGGAGCGGGACACGATGGAGGCGCCGCGGGCGGTGGTCATCAACGAGGCGGCGGCGCGGCGATATTGGCCGGCCGAGGATGCCGTGGGGCAGCGGGTATGGGCGTCGGGCGAGACGTGGACGGTGGTGGGCGTGGTGCGAAATCTGAAGCAGGGGAACTGGCTGGATGCCCCGCAGGCGGAGATGTATTTTCCGGTGCTGCAGAGCGCGGAGTATTTGACTCGGGAGGCAGGGCATTATGAGGCGTTGAGCTTTGTGGTGCGGGTGGCGGGGGATGCGGGGGCGCTGGCCGGCGGCGACGCAGGAGCTTTGGCAGGGGCGGTCCGGCAGGCGATTGAGAGCGTAGATGCGAATGTGCTGGTGTCGGGCGTGACGACGATGGAGGACGCGGTGGACCGGCAGTTGTGGCGGCAACGGTTGTCGCTGCTGTTGCTGGGGGCCTTCGGCATGGTGGCGCTGGCGTTGGCGGTGACCGGCATTTATGGCGTGATCTCGCAGGCGGTGTCGCAGCGGACACAGGAGATCGGCATTCGCATGGCGCTGGGCGCGGCTCGGGGCGATGTGATGTGGCTGGCGGTGCGGCAAGGGTTGGCGCCGGTGGTGGTGGGAATCGTGGTGGGCGTGGGGCTAGCGCTGGCGTTCACGCGTTGGATGTCGACGATGCTCTATGTCGTGGAAGCGACCGATGCGGCGACGTTTGCGGGCGTAGCGGCGGTGATGTCTGTGGCGGCAATCTTTGCTGCGTTCTGGCCGGCGCGGCGGGCGGCCCGGGTGGATCCGATGGTGGCGTTGCGGCGCTAAATGCGCGGCAGTCGCGGCCCAGGCGCGAGTGGACAAGCGACGTGTTCCCAACTACGGTCGCGGCGTCTGCATTTTGGCCTCATCTTCGGCCAGCATGTAGTCGCGCTCGCTGCGACGGTGGATTTGGACGGGAAAGCGATTGTCATCTCCAAAGCCTCCGGATTCGGCTGCAAACTCGATGCGGCCTCGAACGGTGATGAGCCATATAGGAGTTCGTTCGAAGCCTGGTGGGAGAATGCGTGCCCAATGGGGTCCAGGCTGGTGAAGCGGCTTGGGTACTGGATAGCCGTTTATCCAGATCGCGGGAATCGGGACACCGGAGACACAGCGGTGAGGCCGGAGGAAGTAACCGGTGTTGGAAGGGATCAGTTGTCCACGCACTCGAATTGTCTTTCCCGCTACCTCGTCGCGAAGGCGAAAGGCATCACAAACAGAAATGAACTCAACTTTATCGATGTGGGAGTCGAGTATGCGTGACAGTATGAATTTTGCCGGTGCCCAACCCAAATGCCCATTGCCCGTCAGTTTGCCGTTGAAGTTGCCGACGCTAACGATCCCGGTGGCGGTGAGGACAAAGTTTTCTCCCACTCGTTTCGGCGGCCAAGCGGGCAACTTAACGCCAGGCAGCTTTTCAATTGAGACTCCCCACTGCCAGGCTTTTTCGTCGATGACTAACGGCTTATCGCAGTCCTCGGTGAAGAGACCGCTTCCATGTTCGCCGCCGCTGTAAATGCCGGTGATGGTAACTTCGCGGCTGTCGAATGCCCGAACGCTGCTGAGAACCTCGCACATCGAAAGTGTGGGTACTTGCGAAGACTGTGCAGCGACATGGGCCGTGTTCAACAGGGCGAAACAGCAGGCGAGGGTCCGCATGGTGGCGTACTTACTTTACTTCACGGTTTAGCCACCGCGGTAAGCGCGGCCTCACTGAAGCTGAGATGGTTCACCGTAGATCTTCGCTGCGATGTATAGACAAGGTGGACCGTACCATCGCGCGCCTGGATGAGATAAGGATAGGCGTAGTCGTTTTTGCCATCGGCGAGGGTGATGCGTTTGGGGAACGTCTTGCCGCCATCGGTGGACAGGGCGGCGACGAGGGGTGTGCGGTCGGTGAGGCTGTCGTTGTAAATGAGCAGTAAGTTGCCGGAACTAAGTTTGTGCAGGGCGATGGCGGCGTTGGGGTTGGGGAATTCGATTTCGGCGCCTGGTGACCAGTTGCGGCCACCGTCGCGGGATTCGCTCCGGACGATGTAGCCGGGGAAGCCTGGAGTGCCGGGACCGTATCCACCGGCGCGGCGGCAGAAGGCGAGTAAGTGGCCGGGAGTGAGTTCGGCGGCGGAGGGTTCGATGTTGCCAATGCGGGAGTGGATGCGGTTGGATTCAGTCCACTGGCGGGTTTTGGGGTTGTAGAGCAGGAAGAACGAGGCGGAGTCGGCGGCGACGAATTCGGTGTTGTGGCCGGTCTCCTTCCAGATGGGGAGCAGGTATTCGCCGGATGCGAGCACGATGGGCGCGGCTTGGACGAGGGTGCCTTCTTCGAACGTGATGAAAGACGTGTCGGACCAGGTGCGCGCGCCATCGTGGGAAATTTTGGCGGCGATGCGGGCGGTGGACCAGGTGGCGCCGGGGCGAACGACGTACCAGAGCCAGACGATGCCGTCGGGCGCCTGCCAGACGACCGGGTTGCCAGCGGAGTAGAAGGGGTCCTGGGCGAGCTTAGCGGGGGCGGTCCAGGTGGTGGAGCCCTTTGCTTTGCGGGCGCCATAGACGGCCGTCGTAGTGGCGTATTCGCCGTCGCCGCCGTAGTAGGTGAGATAGAGATCGCCGTTGTCGAGTTCGGTGATGGAGGCGGGGTGTTTGTACTTGCCGGTGGCGGTTTGGGGACCGAAGGGGGCTTCGTGAGTGAAGCCGGGGTGTGGGATGGCCTGAGGGAAGGCGGCGGGGATGAGAAGGGCAAAAAGGAGAAGGCGCATCAAGACGAGGATATCCCGGCGAGGCTACCTCTTTTCCTTCTTTTCCTCCATTGCGGCGCGGAGGTTCATTGCGACGGCGCGCCATTTATAGCGCCAGGTGTCGCGGGTGCAGATGAGGAGTTTGCCCTCGCGGGCAAGCCGGACCGCGGCGCGGGCGTTGGTGTTGGCTTCGTCGGGCCAGAACAGCGTGCGCGTGGCTTTCTCACACTTTGGCGGGTCCGTTGCGGCCATGGGGGAGAGGTCGGCGGCAACGAGCAGGGATCCGAACGTTGCTGCAGCCAGCAGAACGAGGCGCATGCCAGAGGATGAGCCAGCGGGTGACGGTTATGCAAGAACCAGGCTTACTGGTACCGGCAGTGGTAAGTCACGGAACTAGCGTTTGGTTGAGGCCTCGTTCACGGAGCCACACGCGCTGCAACCGATGAGCGAGGGGACTTTGGCTTCGAGCAATCCGGTGGCAAGGGTGGCGCTGCAGAGGCCGCAGATGAGGTCGGGCGCATCCGGGCTCTTGCCACGGAACATGATGGTTTCGGGCGGACGTGGTGTGGAGACCGGGCGCGATTTAGAAACCTCCTCGATGTCGCCTCTGAGGACTCGGAGTTTAATTGGCGTCATTCGAAGATAGTTTAGCCTTTCAGCA
>JBDTVQ010000556.1:0-3636 GCA_040007195.1 Acidobacteriota bacterium
GACAAGCCGGCTTGCGTGATGATCGTGCAGGACGGCGGCGGATGGATCACGACGGACGAGCGGGCGCGATTCCGGGCGCCTATCGTGTTCGACAACCTCATCCACAAAGGCGAGATGCCGGTGACGATTGGCATTTTCATCAATCCGGGCGTACTGCCGGCGGTGGATGGGCAGGCGCAGCAGGGGCGGTACAACCGCAGCTTTGAGTACGACGGATTGGGCGACCGGTATGCACGGTTCCTGATCGAAGAGATTCTGCCCGAGGTGGGCAAGAGCTACAACTTGTCGAAGGACCCGAACGACCGCGGCATTGCCGGATCTTCTTCGGGCGGCATTGCGGCGTTTACCGCGGCATGGGAGCGGCCCGATCAGTTTCGCCGCGTGCTCAGCTACGTCGGCTCTTACACGGACCTGCGCGGCGGGCAGATTTATCCGTCGCTGATTCGCAAGGTGGAACCGAAGCCGCTCCGCATTTTCCTTCAAGATGGCGATCACGACCAAAACATTTATGCAGGAAATTGGTGGATTGCGAATCAGGACATGTTCAGTTCGCTCGAGTATGCCGGCTATGACGTGAAGCATGAATGGGGCACGGAAGGACACAACGGCATTCACGGTTCGGCGATTTTGCCAGATGCGCTGCGGTGGCTTTGGCGCGACTATCCGAAGCTGATTACGGCATCGCGAAAAGCGGGTTACCGGCATGAAGTGATGCTGCTCCTCGATCCGGCGAGCGAGTGGGAGGAGGTGAGCAGCGGACATGGGTTGAGCGAGGGGCCGGCTGTCGATAGGAATGGCAACGTGTTCTTCACAGACGCGCGGCAGGACAAGATCTTCAAGATCGGTGCGGATGGGAAAGCTGTGCTGTGGAAGGACAAGGCAGGGCGGGTGCTAGGGATGATGTTTGGTCCTGACGGAAGACTGTATGCGACGAATCGCGAGAAGAGACAGGTGGTGTCGTGGGGTATGGACGGGTCGGAGAAGGTGGTTGCGAGCGACCTGGACATGAACGATCTGGCGGTGACGGCGAAGGGCGAGATCTACGTTACCGATCCACCGGGACATCGTGTGTGGTTTATCGATGCGGCCGGGAACAAGCGTGTGGTGGCCGAGAATATCGACTTCCCGAATGGAGTGATTTTGTCGCCGGACCAATCTCTGGTGATGGTGGCCGATATGAGATCGAAGTGGGTGTGGTCGTTCCAGCGCGCCGCCGACGGATCGCTGATCAACGGGCTGCCGTACTACCGATTGGAGACGCCTGATGAAACTTCGAACGCGAGTATCGACGGGTTCACCGTGGATCGCGATGGATATCTGTACGTGGCGACGTCGATTGGGCTGCAGGTATGCGATCAGCCGGGACGGGTGGTGGCGATCATCGCGAAACCGCAGCCGGGGCCGCTGACCAACGTGGTGTTTGGTGGTCCCAATCTCGACACACTCTACGTGACGGCGGGGGACAAAGTGTTCCGGCGGAAAGTACAGCGCACAGGCGTTAATGCGTGGACCGTGGTGAAACCTCAGCAGCCACGGCTGTAGGGCCTACGGCTAGGATGCCCAGTTTTCACGGAATTCGGGAAACAGTGTCAGGCCACCGCAAGCGAACAAGGTTTGGCCGGTGATGTAGCTGGCTTCGTCGGAGGCCAGGAAGGCGAACACCGACGCGATCTCCTCTGGCGAGCCTACGCGGCCCATGGGGATGTGGCTTTCGACGCCCGTGCGCGCGGCAGGATCGTTGATCCAGGAATTATTGATCGGCGTGACGATGGCGCCGGGACCGACGCTATTCACGCGGATACCACGGCCGGCATATTCGAGCGCCAGGGTGCGGGTCATATTTTCGAGTCCGCCCTTGCTGATGGAGTACGAGACAAAACCTGGTTTGGGAATGATTTCGTGCACGCTTGAATTGTTCAGGATGACGCCGGGTTTGTTATTGGCGACGAAGTGCTTCAAGGCTTCGCGAGTACATAGGAACGCGCCACGGAGGTTGACACCGATTACGCGGTCGAAATCGGCCATCTCGATCTCGTCGCTGGGCGACTCTTTTTGGATACCGGAGTTGTTGATCAATACGTCGAGGCCGCCGAACGCCTCAAATGTGGCCGCGAACATCGCTCTGACTTGTGCTTCGTCGGCGACATCGGCCTGAACGACGATCTGGGTGCCTTCTTTGGTGCGCACGTCTTCGCACATGCCGCGCGTCTCGTCGGCTTCCTTGGGGCTGCGCGAATAGTTGATGACTACGTTGGCGCCTTCGGCGGCAAAACGAATGGCGGTAGCGCGGCCAATGCCGGTTGAGGCGCCGGTGACAAGAACATTCTTGCCCTTCAAACTGTCATGCGTGGTAGACATTGAACTAGGTTATACTGACCGCTTCTCTTCGCATGGCCACACTTCGCAAACAGGATCTACCGACGCCCACGCTGGTGCTGGACGCCGCGATGTTCGAACGCAACATCGAGCGGATGCAACAGCACGTCAGCGCAGCGGGGAAGCAATTGCGGCCTCACGCCAAGGCGCACAAGTGCGTAGAAGTGGCGCGAAGACAAGTGAAGGCGGGCGCGGTGGGGATCTGCACCGCCACTGTCGATGAGATGAGCTGGATGGTCCGCGGGGGAGTGCCGGGAGTTTTGCTTACGTCACCGTTGGCGGATGCGGCGAAGATGTCGCGGGTGGCCGCATGGAGCGATGGGCACGATGTGATGGCAGTAGCCGATCATCCGATGCAGGTAGATCTGTGGCAGGCGGCGGCGGAAGCGGCGGGAGTCCGGCTGAACTTGCTGGTCGACCTGGATGTGGGCGATCACCGGACGGGAATCGCATGTGGAGAACCGGCGATTGCGCTGGCGCGGAAGATCGATGCATCAGCGAATCTGCGACTCCGCGGCGTGCAGGCGTATTCGGTGAGCGGGTCGCACATGGAGGACCCGGCGGCACGGCGGAATCATTCGCTGAGCGCGTTGCGGCCGGCGGCAGAGACGGTCGCCGAGATGCGCCGGATTGGGCTGCCGGTTTCCATCATGAGCGGGTCAAGCACCGGGACATGGGATATCGACACGAGCATCGAGGAACTGACCGAGATGCAGGCAGGTTCGTACATATTCCACGACATGGCGTACTCGCGCATAGGCGTAGAGTTTGCGCCTGCGCTGCGTGTGCTGGCAACCGTAATCAGCGCGAACCATACGGACCGCGTAACGGTTGATGCCGGTTTCAAAGCCTTTTCAACCGATCGTCCGTTTGCGCCGGCGCCGTATTCGCACTCCGGCGTAAAGTTCAAGTTCGCCGGCGATGAGTTCGGCTACATACTCAACGAAGGGGGCGCGATGCCCGGGCTTGGGGACAGGGTGGAACTGCTGCCGCCGCACATCGATCCCACCGTAAATCTGCACACGCGCATTCATGTGTGCGTCGGCGATATCGTAGAAGAGATTTGGACACTCAAAGAATAGCCAGTCCGCCGCCGCTGTCGGGCCGCGTGAAGGATTTACACCCGACAGCCGTAAACCGCGTTCTCGCGGATGTGAGGGCCGCGCAGGCCAAGGGAGTGCAGACCGTATCACTCATGCGAGGCGAACCGGATTTGCCGACGCCCGCTCATATTGTGGAGGCTGCTGAGCGATCGTTGCG
>JBDTVQ010000557.1:0-3613 GCA_040007195.1 Acidobacteriota bacterium
CACGCGATGGCGTTCACGCCGAAGAAGACGCGCAGCTACGAAGACATCGTGCGGCAAACAGCGATCCGCGAATGGAATCGCCCGCTGCTGCAGGACACCGCCATTGTGCTGACGGTGACGTTCTACCGGGGCGTCGCGGCGAGCTGGTCGAAGCGGAAAACCGCGGAGGCGCTCGCCGGAGCGTTGCTGCCCATTGGCCGTCCCGACCTGGACAACCTCACGAAGTGCTTGACCGATGGAATGAACGGCGTCGTGTACCTCGACGATTCGGCCATCGTGAAAACCATATCTGAGAAACGCTACGCGCTCAATCCGCGCGTGGAGATTGTGCTGACGTGGTAGCCGATGGCCGCTTCCCGCGTCTGCCCGAAGTGCGCCGAAAGGAAGGGTGCGGAGTTCTTTCCGAAGAAGGGCACGAACTGCCGCAAGTGCCTGGCCGCCTACATGCGGGACTGGTACGCCAAGAAGCACGGCAAGGTGCCGGAGCGGTTGCGCGTCAACCTGCCCGACCGACATCGGGAGGTCGATGCGGCCGAACACGACAGCGCGATGTTGGCGCACGGCGAATCAATCGTGCGGCAGTGCCCGCGCGCCCATCACGCGGTGGACGTCATCACGTCCGGCTGGTGGGCAATGAATAAGGAAACAGCGTGACGACACCCGATCTGTTCGAATCCTTCACCCGCGCCGGCTCGAGCATCGTCCCGCCGACGCGCCCCGAGCTCGCCGAGGCCGCGCGCGATCGTGGCATCAAGCGGGCCGAGCAGCACGCGGCCGCCGCCAACCCGGAATGGAAGGAGAGGGCGCTCGGCTATCTGCGGCTGTACGCCCTGGTGCATCGCGAGTTCCTCTGTGAGGCTGTGCGGGCCGAAGCGGAAAAGGACGGCCTGGATACGCCGGGCGATGCCCGTGCTTGGGCGTCGGTCATTCGAACAGGGAAGGCGCAGGGGATCATCGAGTTCGCTGGATTCGCGCAGGCCACGGACCCGAAGGTACATAGGAGCTGGAACACGCTTTGGGCGTCGAAGATATACGAGGGCGGCCAGTGATCGAGCAGGCCATCATCGCGATCTGTGGCGTCCTATCTGTCTTCATGTCGCAATCGCCAAACTTCGACGCGCGCAAGTGGGCGCCGATCGTCGGGCTAGTCGCGCAACCGTTTTGGCTGTTCGCCTCTTGGAAGGCCGAGCAATACGGGATTTTCCTCTTATCGTTTGTCTATGCGGCTGGCTGGATGCGAGGGATTCGCACGTACTGGGGAAAGCAACAATGCACCTGACTCACGGCATGTCGAAGACGCCGACGCATCGATCGTGGGCGCACATGCTAGAACGCTGCAGAAATCCACGTTGCCGCCAGTTCAAGTGGTATGGCGCGCGAGGTGTCACGGTCCACGCTTCATGGTACGACTATCAGTCCTTCGTTTCGGACATGGGGCCGCGGCCCGAAGGTACGACACTTGATCGCATCAATCGCGACCTCGGCTATGGGCCAAATAATTGTCGATGGGCCGATTCGAAGACGCAGCAGCGCAACCGAAGCAACGTCAAGCTGACCGCGGAGACCGTGGCGGAGATTCGCCGCCTTCACATCCCGAGGGTCGTCACACATCGCATGTTGGCGGCACGCTTTGGCGTGGCTGAAGACACGATCGCGATCGCCATCCGGGGCGAAACATGGCGCTCATCTACACGCTCGGATGGCTGCGCGGTGTGCACACGTTCTGGTGGCGGTCGGCGTGATGCCTCGTACTGACCCAACGTTTGGAGCTGCTGGAATGGGCGGGCACCAGTCAGCTCGAATGAAAACGGATGAGTGGCTGACGCCGCCCGAAATCCTCGAGGCGCTCGGGCCATTCGACCTCGATCCATGCGCGCCGCGCGTTCGGCCGTGGGCGATGGCAAGCGAGCACTACACGATCGACGACAACGGGCTCTATGGCGACTGGCACGGGAGAGTGTGGTGCAACCCGCCGTACGGCAAGGAAACGGGTATGTGGTTGAAGCGCTGTGCCGAACATGGCAATGCGATCGCGCTGATCTTCGCCAGAACCGAGACCGACCATTTTTTCGAGCAGGTCTGGAATGCTGCCACAGGCGTGCTTTTCCTGCGTGGCCGCCTCAACTTCTATGACGTGCACGGCAAGCGTTCGAAGTTCAACAGCGGGGCGCCTTCCTGCCTCGTCGCCTACGGAGCCAAAGCATACTTCTCGCTCCGGAATGCGACGGCGCGCGGCGCTTTGGCAGGCCGCCTGGTGCAGTTGTGACGACAGCGTCATCGACTATTTCACACGAGGCGGCGGATTGAAACGTCCTGCCTTCCAGTTCTATCCCGCCGATTGGCGCAAGGATGCGTCTTTGCAGTCTTGCTCGATTGCGGCGCGCGGCCTATGGCACGAGCTGATGTGCGTCATGCACGAGAGCGCGCCATACGGCCACCTGACGTTGAACGGCGCGGCGATGCCGGAGGACAAGGCCGCGCGGCTCTTGGGCGTAGAACTGCGCGACTACCGCAAGTTGCTGGTCGAGCTCGAGGCGGCGGGCGTGTCGTCTCGCACCACCAACGGCATCTTGTACTCGCGACGGATGGTCCGCGACGAGGCGCTCCGCGACAAACGCGCGAACGGCGGAAAGAACGGGGCTGAGTTCGGAATTCTCGGCAAGGAACACGGCGCGAAGGGGGGTAGACCACGCAACGACAAGGGGGGTTTTGAAACCGGGCATGAAACGGGGGAACAACAACCCCCCTTGGAACCCCCCCCTTCTTCTGCAGTTGCTTCTGCTTCTGCATCTTCATCTTTACCCCATGCTCTGGAAACTCCACAGGATTCCGTGCGCGCGGGCGACCCCCAAGGCACGGGTGAAAAACCGCACGTCAACGGCAAGGGCAAACCCCGGGATTCGTGGGCCACGTTGGCCTGGGCGACATCCACTGCGTCGACCTTCGGCACGCCTCGCATTCAGGGGGAAAGCGACGACGCGTTCATCGATCGCATCACGACGGCGGCGAATGCACGCATGCTCGCCGGCAAAGCCGAGGCGAAGAGGCGCGCATCGTGAGCGTCGAAACCCCCCAGGCGAAAGCCGCGCGCATCGCCGAACAAGGGCGCGCCAGGTTCGAACGCAACATCGCCCGGGAGCGATGGATGATTCGCCAACCGGGCGATGAGCACGCGGTCGAGGTCGTTTTCAACCCCGGGCAGTCGATCACCGACGTGCTCAACAACTGGCCACGCTACGCGCATTGCAGCGTGTTGCCGTTGTGAACGCGATCATTCCCGACTGCTGCCACATCAGGCGCGCGCACGCGGAAGACATCGCGTTGGAGGTCGTCGAAGCGTGCGCCCGACGATGGGTGCGGCTTTACCTGCTCCCGAACGGCGTCGTGCGCATCGCGCACCTCGGGGAGCTCGACGGCGGCGACGCACAATCCCTGGTCGGGACGTACACCGCGCAATCCACGGTCGCGCAGATCCGCGACGACATCCTCGCCATGGGTCGGGAGTTGATCACTTGAGCGATGGGAGCAACATCCAGCAGCGGGTCTGGGATGCCTTCCCGCCCTATCCGCAGATCATCACGTTGGACAGCCTCCGGCGGGCGTTGCCATTCCT
>JBDTVQ010000558.1:0-3602 GCA_040007195.1 Acidobacteriota bacterium
CGTTGTTTTCCACGGGCTCCGAGTTTTACGTGCAGGACCATTTCAAGGTGAGCCGCAAGCTGACGCTGGACCTAGGCGTGCGCTATGAGTACATGCCTCCGTTTGTGGAATGGCACAACCGGTATGCGACGTTCGTGGTGGATCCGAGTCTGGCGGGATATGGGACGCTGATACCGGCCAAAGATGGCTCGATTGAGGAGCGTAGTTTGCAGCGGCCGGACAGGAATAATTTTTCGCCGCGGCTTGGTCTGGCGTGGCAGGCGACGGCGAATACAGTAATTCGCGCCGGGTATGGAATTTTCTATGACAGCACGGCGCAGGGCACATTCAGCGACCTGCCGGCGGGCAATCCTCCGTTCTACCTGGACACGCAGATCGCGACCGGGAACACAAGCGCGACGTCGAGCGTGATTGTGAAGAACGGATTTGCCGCGGATGCGCTGAAGCCGGAGGTGCTGGCGGGCCGGGCGGTCTTCAACCAGTTTCCGTACGATTTTCCAGACGCGCTTACGCAGCAGTGGAATCTGAACATGCAACGCGCGCTTCCCAAAAATATGGTGGTTTCGGCGGCTTACATCGGCTCAAACACGGTTCACCGGCGTTGGTCCGCGATCGACCTGAACCAGCCGTCACCGGGTTCGACGGCGATCAACTCGCGGCGTCTGTTTCCGAACCAAAGTACGATCACGACGAGCTTGCCGGAAGGGCGCGGGAATTACCAGGCGCTCGAACTGAAATTGGAGCGGCGTTTCGCGGGCGGCTTCTCGACGCTCAACGGCTACACATGGAGCCACGCGATGATCACCGATTCCGGGCCGAACACGCGCGTGATGCAGCGTGAGCGCGGGCTATCTCCGGAGGATATGCGGCAGCGATTTTTTAGCACGATTATCTGGGACATTCCGGTGGGGAAGGGGCGCCGATGGGTGAGCAACGGAACGGTATCGCAGATCATCGGCGGCTGGCAATTTTCCACGCTTTTCGTTGCGCAGGCCGGCCTGCCGTATACGCCGGGCCAGAGCGCGAACACGATGAACTGGACTGGGGCGAACCGCCCAAACCGCATCGGGGACGGCAATCTGGCGAGCGGGGAACGCACGCCGGACCGGTGGTTTGACAAGGCAGCGTTCGCGACGGCGACGCCGTTCATACTGGGCAACTCGGGCTCAAACATCATTTGGGCGCCGGGTGTGGTGAATCTCGACACGACACTTTCGCGGACATTCCAACTCACGGAACGTTTCAAGCTGGACTTCCGCTCGGAGTTCTTCAACGTTCTAAACGAAGCTCACTTAGCGGCGCCGAACATGACGGTAGACGTGGCGAATGGGGGCGCGATTTCCTCGACCGATACGCCGGGACGACAGATTCAGTTTGGAATGAAGCTGATTTTCTGATATGGGAATGGGCGCGCGCTAAAGATGGCGCGCCGAGTGCTTGTACCACGTTCGAGTGATGGCGGCCTGCTCTCGCAGGGGTAGCGAAATCTCTATCCATCAGGTGATGGAATCCGGCATTGTATCGTTCATAGTTGCTGTGGCACTTGAGGCAGAATGCGTCAGTTGGTGACGCCCTCAAAGTTGTCAAAGGAGCTACTGGCGATGGGCTATAAAAGCGTGCGGACGATGGCGGTTCTTGTGGGAGTGGCCGCAGGAGTGGGCGGTTTCGCTATTTCCGCGCAGAACAAGTACTCGGTGAGTGTGCCGGGCGGGCTTGCGTTCGCTGAGTTTAAAGGCTACGAAGCATGGCAGACCATCTCTCTCAGCCGGAATGAAAAGGTTGTCGCGGTGATCCTCGGCAATCCCGAAATCATCAAGGCGTACCAGGCGGGCATTCCCGGCAACGGAAAGCCCTTCCCGGACGGCGCCAAAATGGCCAAGATCCATTGGACGCCCAAACCGAACGAGTTTTTCCCGGACGCGACCGTGCCCGGCAAGCTGGTGAACGTGGACTTCATGGTGAAGGACAGCAAGCGGTTCGCGGACAGTGGCGGATGGGGCTATGCCGTATTTGACTACGACGCCGCGTCCAATAAATTCACGCCAGGCACGACCGCAGGCAAGCCGCCACAGGGCAACGACGCTAAGTGTGGGTTCACGTGCCACTCGAGCGCGAAGAGTAGAGACTACGTGTTCACGGATTATGGGCGCCGGTGAAGTGGGATTGGCAGCGGACAGACCTGGGGGACTGCAACCTGTCAAGACATGTTGGGGCGGAGAGCGGGGAACCGATGCCCGCACCGGCGAGATATTGGGAAGAGCTAGACGAGACGGGACAGCGGCGCAAGTTGAGGGGCGGGTGACGGTGAACTTTTCGTATTTCCGGCAGCGATGCGCAGTATTACAGGGGTGCGGATTTGTGGCCATCCCGGGCTTTGAGGCCAGCTTGATCTTCTACCGGTTGAGCAAGGGCCGGGTGGAGGTGATCCGCGTGGTGCACGGCGCTCGGGACTAGGGATCAATTGATTGACAGTGGGGACTGAGATCGAATTCCGGTGGTGAAGTGACGCTATGAGTAAGTCGCAGGCCGGATTGCCAAGCCCGATGCGCGGCCGGACCCAGCCAAATTCCCTTCACGTTCCGGAAGGATTTCCTTGTTTCGGAATAAAAAATCTTAAATAGCGCTCTTGCGACGGGATCACCGTGCAATGTACTCCATTCGCCGTTGATCAATGCGATGTTCTTGTATTGGCCGCCGAGTCTCAAAACTGCCGAGCCAGCATTCGACCGTTGGTCGATGGCGTAGTGCGTTCCTCCCCTGCGTTGTGGAACGGCTCGAACCGCAATCTGCGCGGCTGCGGGGAGAACCAGATATGGAGGTTCTAGTTGGAACGAGCCGGTAGCGGCGACGCCGAGCGTGGGGGACTGCGATAGATTTCGAAGCGGAGGTTGGTCTTCGGAATCAAAGAGCCCGCATTCGACATATTGGATTTCGATCGAATTCTCCAAGTGAACCAGAAGAGGACGAAGGTCGTCCGCCGTGGCAAAAAAGATAAGGCGCCCTGCGTCGTGGCTCATGCGATCCAGTTCGAGAGTAGCATCGGCTAGGTATCTAGCCGGGGAGACGCATGACGGCGTACATGAGCATCAGGAGCCATGCCATCGGTGGGAGGACGAGCCACGTGGCGATTTTGGCGGTGAGGGTGATTGCGGGTTGGCGGCAGATGTAAATGGAGGCGGCGATCCAGAGGAGAATGGCGGTAATGTCTACCCACATGTCGGGGGCGGTGGGCGAAAAGGGGATGCCGGAATAGAGGTCGTGAAGCGGTTTGGCGATGACGACGGTGAGGAAGGTCCACGCGACGGCGGCGAGGGCGACGAGGGCGAGTTGGCCGAGGGAGCGCAGGAGTGGCCGCACGCCTGGGGGTACGAAGTAGGTGATGGGGATGTTCCGTCAGAACATGCGGCCGGAGTAGCGGATGCCGACGCGCCAGAGGCGGGGTGGGCCGATGGCTGGGACAGGGGTGTAGCCGACTAAGTATTCGCGGTCGAGTAAGTTCTCGAAGACGGCCTGCAGTGAGATGGTGGGGCGGACTTGCTGGCGGAGAGTGAGGTGGACGGCGGCGTAGCCGGGGAGACGGAAGGTGTTGAGGTCGTCGTCGA
>JBDTVQ010000559.1:0-3582 GCA_040007195.1 Acidobacteriota bacterium
TCAGCAGCGCATCCACCATCGACTTGTTGCCGAGAAAGTTCTGCCACTCGTCATAGCCCAAGTTTAATGCGGAGTCCATTTTTATGCGGAGCGAGCGGCCATAACTGGGGCCAAGACCATCTCAGGTCAGGCGGGGCAGTCCACTTCGCGGTCCTCGAACTTCGCATAATCATGACGTCCTAAAAAAGGAGGACGTCATGTTCGAAGAATTTTTCGAGTCGCCTTTCCGCATCCAAGAACTTCGCTGCGGCCCCGATGGGCGCAAGCTTGAAGGGTTTGCTCAGGAGTTGTGCAAGGCGGGCTATGCAGAGATATCGGCTCGCAGGCATATTCGAGCGGCCGAGCACCTGATTCATTGGGCTGGTCGGAAAGGTGGAACGGTCGCCACTTTGGACGAACGGATGATCGAGGAGTTTGTGCGGCACTTGAATCGATGTCGATGCCCACGATATGGCCGCACATATCGGCGAGACATCCGCAAGGGTGCGGCTTTGTTTCTCCGATATGCCCGGTTCGCCGATGTCGTCACGACCCGAGGCGTACGAGAGGTCATCGTGGATCCGGCACTGCTGGTCTCATTCTGTGATTGGATGAGGCAGCAACGCGGGACGTGCGATGCCACTCTCTACGGCTACAGCATCCCCATTCGTGACTTGCTGAAGAAGCTGGGAGCAGATCCCAGCACGTTTGATGCGCATAGCCTCCGGCAGTTTATCCTGGATACCAATCAACGTTGCGGATGGGCGTCGGCGAAGAAGTGCACCACGGCTGTCCGCATGTTTTTGCGCTTTCTGATCGCCGGCGGCAAGTGCGCCGCCGGCTTGGAGGGATCCATCCCCGTTCTTGCACATTGGCGGCTTTCGTCCTTGCCGCGGTATTTGCAGTCCGAGGAAGTCGAACGGGTGATTGCTTCGTGTGATCCGGCTGCGCCGGCCGGCAAACGGGATCGTGCCATTTTGCTTTTGCTCGCTCGCTTGGGGCTTCGGGCGGGCGATGTCGTGCAACTTCGTTTGGGCGACCTTGATTGGAAGGAAGCTGCGATCTCTGTTTCAGGGAAGGGCCGACGGCAGACACTGATGCCGTTGACGCAGGAGATTGGCGATGCGATCGCCAGCTACATAAAGGACGGTCGTCCTCAGACCACCGTGGATGTGCTATTTATTCGATCCCGGGCGCCTTTTCAGGCTCTCGCGAATCACTGTGCAATCTCGATGATCGCCGCCCAGGCCATGCACCGGGCGGGTGTTGTTTGCCCAAGCCGTGGTGCCGCGCATGTTCTCCGTCACTCGGTAGCAAGCTCTATGCTCCGACAAGGCGCGTCCTTGCAGGAGATCGCGGGCGTTCTCAGGCACCGTTCCACCACGACCACGGAGATCTACGCCAAGGTAGACGTACTCATGCTGCAGCAGATTGCACAGCCATGGCCGGGGGTGAAGTCATGCTGACTCCGGCAGTGGATTCGTATATCGCGCTACGCCGCGCCACGGGATTCGCGTTTCGGTCCGAAGGCAGTCTGTTACAGAGCTTCGCCGCGTTCTCCGATGCTGCGGGCAAGCGCTACGTCACTGCGGACACCGCCATTGAGTGGGCGGGATCCGCACCGTCGCTCAGTCAACGAGCGCGCCGACTTGGACAGGTGATTCGATTTGCGCGGTACATTCGTGCGGAAGATGCACGCCACGAAATCCCTCCCACAGTCTTTGGCAGTGAGAGCCGGCCGCGGCCGGTGCCCTACATTTTCTCCACGGAGGAAATCAAGCGCATTCTCCAGACCGCCTCTGGGTTGGGCAAACGCAACGCCTTTCGCGGGCACACTTACAACACTCTCTTCGCCCTGCTGGCGTGCACCGGCCTCCGCGTGTCGGAAGCAATCCATCTCTGTTTTCAGGACATCACCGCAGACGGCTTGGTGATTCGCTGTTCAAAGTTCCGCAAAAGCCGGCTCGTTCCACTTCATGAGACCGCACGGGCCGGCCTGGAACAGTACCTCCTACGGAGGCGCGCCTATACCCCACTCGATGATCACGTGTTCGTTTCCTTGCGGAGGCGCGCATTGCTGCTGCATGACGCCGAAACCGCATTTCACGACATCGTCGAGAAGATCAACCTCCCTCGTGGCGTGGGGCTTCCGCGACCCACAATCCATTCGCTTCGCCACACATTCGCGGTGAGGGCGCTGGAAACCTGCCCTGACGGCCGGGACCGAATCACAAAGCACATGTTGGCCTTGTCTACGTACCTTGGCCACAGCAAGGTCGCCGACACGTACTGGTATCTGGAAGCAACGCCAGATCTGATGAGAAACATCGCGGATTCGTGCCAAAGCTTCTTCGCTGGTGGCCGGCCATGATCTTTCTCGCCTCACACATAGCGGCCTTCCTCCAGCAACGCTTGCCCATCGAACGACGTGCCAGCCCCAACACCTGCGACTCCTATGCGCATGCCTTCAGGCTTCTGTTCGAATACGCCAGCGTTTGCCTCAAACTGCCGCCATCGCAACTGCAACTGGAACAACTGGATGCCCCGCTCATCGTGAACTTCCTGAACCATCTGGAAACCAGTCGTGGCAATGGCGCTGGTTCCAGAAACATCCGGCTCGCAGCCATCAAGTCTTTCATGCACTACATGGAATATCGCGTGCCGTCGGCACTGGAGCAGATCCAAAGGATTCTGGCCATCCCTGCGAAAAAGACGGATACCCGGCTTGTCAGACATCTCACCGCTCAGGAGATGCAATCGATCCTGGATGCCCCTGACCCAACTGTCCGGGACGGCATCCGTGATCGAGCGATGCTTCACCTTTGTTTTGCGGGTGGACTGCGTGTTTCTGAGTTGGTGGAACTCCGGATGGAGGACATGTTCCTTCACCCGCAAGCCAGCGTTCTGATCCACGGCAAGGGCCGAAAAGAACGTTGCCTGCCGCTGTGGAAAGAAACGGCATCCTCGGTTCGTGCGTGGCTGTCTGTCCGCGGTGAGGTTCGGGTTCCAGAACTGTTCCCCAATGCTCGCAATGATGCCATGACCCGCGCCGGCTTCGAGTACATCCTGCGTAAGCACGTCCGTGCCGCTGAGACGTGCTGTCCAACGCTCTCGTCAAAACGTGTTTCACCACATGTTCTAAGACACACCTGCGCCCTGACCATCCTGCAAGCCACCAAAGATCTCCGGAAGGTGTCACTCTGGCTTGGGCAGCGGCCCACCTCAGAGAGTGGATGGAGTGTTGTGGAGAGAAACCCGATTCGTGGCTATTCGAGTCGGAAAATCCGGCCAAACCGTTGTGGCGAGACAACGTCTGGTATCGGCATATGAAGCCCAGGTTGAAAAGGATTGGGCTGGAGTGGGCAAATTTCCAGGTGATGCGTCGGACGCACGCCAGCCTCGGACACGATGCCGGAATCGACCCGAAAGTATCCGCCGATCAGCGCGGGCATGGCCTGGCTACTTCGCTTGACGTCTACACCAAGTCCAGCAGCAAGAAGCGTGCGGAAGCGGCAGAACAGCTTGAAAACGCGATTTTGGTTGCTTAACACCTGAATAATGCACAGGCGCACACTCCAATCCTTGCGATCTCAGCGTTGAGGT
>JBDTVQ010000560.1:0-3560 GCA_040007195.1 Acidobacteriota bacterium
GTTTGGACACCTCGTCGCGAATGACGATGGAGTTCAGGAAATCGGCCGCTTTGGTGAGTCCTTCTTCGGCCGACATGAGCAGGTCCTCGTGTTCGATGGAGAGCACGTAGTCGTAGCCGAACATGCGGAGCGTGGAGATGAATTTGATCCACCAATCCCGCGAGTGGCCGTAACCGCACGTCCGGAAATTCCAGGACCGGCCCTTGGTGTCGGTGTAGAGCTTCATGTCGAGCACGCCGGTTTTCGGCAGGTTGTAGTAGTAAATCTCGGTGTCCTTGGCATGAACGTGGAAGATCGAATCACCGAGCACGCGGATGGCTTCGATGGGATCGATGTTCTGCCAGAACATATGGCTTGGGTCGTAGTTGCAGCCGATGTTTTTGCCGCACGCGTCGCGCAGGCGCAGCATTGTTTCCGGCGAGTAGACAACATAGCCGGGGTGCATTTCAATGGCGATTTTCACGCCATGGTCAGCGGCGAACTTGGTGCGTTTCTCCCAAAATGGAATGACCTCTTTTTCCCACTGCCAGGAGAGGATGTCCTGATAGTGAGGCGGCCAGGGCGAGGTGACCCAATTCGGTGTGATCTCTTTCGGACCGCCGCCGGGGCAGCCGGAGAAGTCGATGATCGTGGGCACCCCGAGCTTCTCCGCCAGCAGGATCGTCTTGCGGTTAGTCTCCTGCTGCTGCTTGCGGTAGTCCTTGTTGGGATGGAGCGGTTCGCCATGGCAGGACAGCGCGCTGATGGTGAAGCCTTCGCCGTCAAGCTTGGCCTTGAACTCCTTGAGAGCCGTCTTGCTTTCGAGCAGAGAGAGCTTGCAATGCGGATCGGTGGGGTAGTTTCCGGTGCCCAACTCGACCGTGTCGATCTTCAAGGCTTTCAACTTGGCCAGCACTTGGTCAAGCGGCATTTGGGCCAGCAGGGCTGTAAACACTCCTACGCGCATGGGTGGCGATTCTCCTGTTGAACGAGATGACTGCGAAGGGCTATCGTATCGCGCCAGGGAAGCCGCGTGCTACTCGGCGTAGAGGTCGGGCAGGTCGTTCTCAAACAAAATCGCGTCCCCCGGGCGCAGCATTGCGCCCATGTGGATCGTCGCTTCCGTGAGGTCCTTGCAGACCTTGAACTTCGATGCGGGGAAGCCGGCATCGTGCAGTCCGCGGGCAACGTCGCGCGTTTGATCGGGACCGATCAGATAGACAAAGTCACATATGGCGGCGGCCTGACGGCCAAACTCGGCGTTTTTCTCGGCTTGCAGCGAGCCGAGCTCAATCATGCCCGGAGCAACCAGAATGCGGCGGCCTGCCTTGAACTCGGCCAGTACGTGCAGGGCTTCTGCGGCGCCGATAGGATTCGAGTTATAGGAATCGTCAATCACAATCGTTCCTCCCGCGCCATGAATGATGTTGAGGCGGTGGGGAGCGGGTTCGAGCTTGGCGATGCCGCGGGCGATCTCCTCGAGCGAGAGTCCCATTTCAAGGGCGATGAGGGACGCGCCCAGAATGTTCAGTACGTTGTGCCGTCCGACGAGTTTGGTGTGGGCCTGCTGGCGGCAGCCATCGCGATGAACGAGCGTGAAACTGATTCCGTCGGGCCCGTGCGCGATCTCTTCGGCCCACAGGGCGCGATCGGCGGTCGTAGTTTCGACGCCGTAGCGCAAGACTTTCGGAAATTGGGTCGGGGCCTGTGCGGCGCGCCGTGCGAGCACTTCGCAATCGGGCAGGTCGCAGTTGAATGCGGCCGCGCCATCGTCGTGAATTGCTTCGATCAGTTCAAAGTTGGTGGCTTGGATGTTTTCAATCGACAGGAATCGCTCAAAGTGTTCCGGGCCGATGGCGGTGAGAATGCCGTAGTGCGGAGCCACCATCCTCGCCGTCTCACGCACCTCGCCTCGACGGTACGCGCCCATCTCGACGACGAACACCTGATGCGTGCTGTTTAACGCCTGCTCGGGCTGCACGTTGCCATTGATCACACGGCAAACGCCGAGTAGCGTATTAAAGCTCTCGGGGGTCTTGTGGACGCGGAAGCGTTCGGCAAGTATTGTGGTCACAAAGTATTTGGTGGAGGTCTTGCCGTAGCTGCCGGCGACACCGACGACGATCGGCCCGTACTCCTTTAACCGCCGCCGGGCCTGCCGGACGAAGCCTTGATTGATCGCCGCCTGAACCGGCTTCAACAGCAGGTTGGCGAGTACCGTGACAAACGGCCAGGTAAGCAGAATTGTCTCGGCCGCCGCAAAACGCGCCATGCCTCCCGCCCACCAGCCAAGAGCGGCGATGGCGACCATGAGCAACCAAGTGAGCACAAGGATGCGCCACGCCCGGCCCGTATACGCAAGCGGCTTCTTTGCCTCCACGCGCAACGGCCAGAGCCACCGTGCGATGGGCTTGGCCAGGGTCCAGCGTAAGTAGCGGGCGCTGTCGTAGCTGTCCTGCTGCAGCATGTGGAGCGCGAAAATGGCCCGCCAACCGGAGTAGGCGATGGCGGCAATCAGGACGGCGGCAGCAATCACGCGCCGCCTCGCAGGAATCGATTCATGTGCAAACGAAACTTGGAGAATTGCTCGGCATAGGCGAAGTGGCCTCCGCCTTCCAGGACGACGAGTTCCGCGGCCGGGATGAGGTGCGCCATCGATTCGCCGCTCGAAAGCGGCGCGTCATGATCTTCGCTCCCCCAAATCAAAATGGTGGGCGCCTGGATGCGCTTGAGGTCTTCGGTGAGATCCTCGCCGACAATGTGGACCAACGTGGCCCGCATAACTCCGCTCGCCGCCCGGTAGTCGGCCGATGCCACATGATGCACCCATCGCGATTCGAGCCAGCGCGATAACGCGCCGTCGCCGAGCGCTGACTTCACTTTTTTGCCAACCGATGCCAGGCGCATGCGCGCTTTTTGCCCGCGTGTGCGGCGTGGTGGAAGTCCGGCCGCGCCGGTCATGACCAGGCGATTGACGCGATCGGGATTCTCGGAGGCGAGCTTGATTGTCACGCGGCACCCAAAGCTGTGTGCAATGATATGCGGCGCTTCAATGCGCAGTTCGTCCATAAGGCGCAACAGGAACTGCTTGAAATCGAATACATGCCAAGCGCGCGGTGGCGGCGCACTCTGACCGTGCCCGGGAAAATCGATGGCCACGGCCTCGTATCCGCCGCGAGCCACTTCTTCGACGATCATCTGCATCGCTTCAGTGGAGGCGCCCCATCCATGCAAGATTAGAACCGGCGCACCCGCACCCGCACGGCGAATGCGAATGGCAATGCCGTCGATGTTGAGCTTGTGGTCGGCTGCCATGGCGTGCTCGTCCGAGCTCAGCGCCGGGCCGGGTGAAGCAGGTTGACGTCCATGGCAAATTGGGTGGCGCGGCGGGCTTCGGCACGCCTCAGCGCGCCCTCAACGAGCCGCGTCACCAACTGATCGAAGCCAACACCGGAAGCCTCCCAAAGATAGTAGGCGAGCGAGCCAGGCATGGTGTTGATCTCGTTAAAGTACAAGCTGCCGTCGCGATCGTCGAGCAGGAAATCGATGCGCGCGATGCCTTCGCCCCCGATGGCCTGGAA
>JBDTVQ010000561.1:0-3557 GCA_040007195.1 Acidobacteriota bacterium
GGCGAGAGCAACTTCGACCTTTCGCTCTACAAAAACTTCCCCCTCCGGGAAAGCTGGAAATTCCAGGTTCGAGGCGAGTTTTACAACGCCTTCAATAACACCTCCTTCCAGGGCGTCGACGCGACGATCACCAGCCCCAGCTTCGGGCAATATCTTTCGGTGGGGCAGCAGGCCCGGTCGATCCAATTGGCCGCCCGCCTCGTCTTCTAAACGCCGCGAATCGAATGCCTCGCTTCCCACCGGGAGGCGGGGCTTTTTTTGTTGCCCGAGAGCCTGCGTGCTATCTTCAAAGATTAGCCCCATCCCCGCAAGGCAGTGCCGCGGGGGCAAAATTTGTTCTAATTCACGATTGAAGACTAGGTATGTCAGGACACTCCAAGTGGCACACGATTAAGCACAAGAAGGCTGCGCTCGACTCCAAGCGCGGCAAGGTTTTCACGCGCATCATCAAGGAAATTGTGATTGCCGCCAGAAGCGGCGGCGATCCCGATTCAAACGCCCGGCTGCGCACGGCAATCGTTGCGGCCAAGGCCGTGTCGATGCCCGCCGACAACATCAAGCGCGGCATCATGCGCGGTACCGGCGAGCTTGAGGGCGGCCAGATCGACGAGCTGATGTACGAGGGCTATGGGCCGGGCGGCGCCGCCGTTCTGGTTTCCATCGCCACCGACAATCGCAACCGCACGGCTAGCGAGATCCGTCACGTCTTCTCGAAACAAGGCGGCAACCTCGGCGAACCCGGCAGCGTCGCCTGGATGTTCAAACGGAAAGGCCAGATTTTTATCGACGAGGAACGCGCGACCGAAGAGCAACTGATGGAGATCTGCCTCGAAGCCGGGGCCGACGACATTGTGAACGCCGGTGGCCAGTGGGAAGTGCTGACACCGATGGAGTCCTTTCAATCGGTGGTCGATGCGCTGCAAAAGGCGGGCATTACAACCGAATCCGCCGAACTGTCTTACGTGGCGGAAAACTCGGTGAAGCTCGCAGGCGCGCAGGCCCGGGCGATGTTGAAATTGCACGAAGCGCTGGACGACCACGACGACGTCCAAGACGTATATTCGAACTTCGATATCGACGAGGACGAACTCGAGTCGATGGAATAGCGGGCGAGGTGACGGTGCGGGTACTGGGCATCGACTGCGGAACCGAACGGACCGGCTATGGCGTCATCGATTCCGACGGTGTGCGCCACGTGCTGGTCGCCGCCGGGACGATCCGGACGAGCCCGCGCGACGCCATGGCGCTGAGATTGTGCAAAATTGCCGCCGGGTTGCGAGAAGTAATCTCCGTGCACATGCCGGAACGGGCGGCGGTCGAAGAGGTCTTCCACGCGGCGAACTCACAAAGCGCCCTCAAGCTGGCGCAAGTGCGCGGCGTCGCGCTGCTGGTATCGGCCGAAGCCGGGCTGCATGTCAGCGAGCATTCGGCGCTGGAAGTGAAGAAGAGCGTGGTGGGTCACGGACATGCCGCCAAAGAACAGGTTCAGTTCATGATGAAGTCGTTGCTGGGCGACGCCACGCCCGTGAATCTTCCCGATGCCTGCGATGCGCTGGCGGTGGCGGTGTGCGAGGCGACGCAGATGCGCTTTGCCGCCCTGAGTTTGCCCAAGCTGGCGGTGAGGGCATGAAACATAAAGCGGCGATCTTGTTGTGCGCGGCGGCGTGTGCGGCGATGCTGCAGGCCGCGCCGCGCATCGTCTATACAAAATCCTTCCCCGGCAGCGCGCCGGCGTTTGTCGAGATCACCGTCGAGCAAACCGGCGACGTCGTGTACAAGGAAGCGGTGGACGATCAGCAGCCGCTGAAGTTCAAACTCGCCGAGGAAGACACCAAGGCGATTTTCGACTTGGCGGCAAAGGTGGACCACTTCAAGCGCCAGTTGGAATCCGGTCTGAAAGTGGCCCGCATGGGCGATAAGACCTACCGCTGGGAAGACGGCGCCACAAAGAGCGAAACGAAGTTCAACTACACCACCGATCTCGATGGCCGCGCGCTGCAGGAGATGTTTGAGAAAATCTCCGAAACCGAACAGCACGTCATCGCCGTGGAGCGCACGGTGCGCTTCGACAAGTTGGGCGTGAACAAGGTGCTGTTGCAGATGCAGGCGGCGATGGAGCGAGGGCGACTGGTGGCGACCGATCAGTTTCTCCCGTGGCTCGATCGCGTGGCGAAAAACGAATCCTACCTGAACATGGCTCGAGAGCGGGCGGCGTCCCTCGCCGAAACCATCCGCAGCGGTAAGGCAAAAGCGGAATGATACGGCTTCTATCGATGGTCCTGCTGGGCGGAGTGCTGCTCGGCCAGGAGGTGCCGGACAACGAACGCGCCGACCTGCGCGCGGGCCTGAGCGAGGCCGGGTCCAGCCAGGTGGAGTTCATTCGCGCCATTGAACGCCACTTGCAGAAGTACCCGAAAACCGAGCAGCGGCCGGAGTTGGAACGAGCGCTGGTGAAGGCCGCGTCGGAAGTGCGCGATACGCGGCGGATACTGCTCTATGGGGAGCGCGTCTTGTCGCGGGAGCCGGCGAATGCGGAGCTGTTGGAACGCGTAGCCCGGCAGTTGTTGTCCACAGACGATGCCGAGGCGGCCGGCAGGGCCCTGGGTTATGCGCGGAAGTTGGAACAGACCGTGCGAGAGCAGGCGGAATTAAAGCCGGGCACGCCGGGCGCTGCGGCCCAATGGGAGCAGCGGCAGATCGTCCTGGCGAAGGCGCTTGTGTATCAAAGCCGCGCCACGGGAAATCAAGGCAACTTCGCCGAAGCCCTTGCGTTGGCGCGGAAGAGTTTCGAGGAAGCGCCGTCGGCTGAGTCGGCGCGCGAGATTGCGCGTTGGTTGGATAAATCGGGGAAAACGGCGGAAGCGATTCCGCATCTGTGCGACGCGTTCATGTTGTCCGATCAGCAAGCCGAAGCCGAAGGGCGCGCCAAAGACCGGACGCGGCTGGGCGAATGGCAGAAAAAGATAAACGGATCTGAAACCGGATTGGGCGATCAGCTTCTGGCCGCCTTCGATCGCGTGAAGCAGCTCGTCGACGGCCGCAAGGCCAAGCTGCGGGCGATCGATCCGAACGTGTTCGTAAACGAACCAATGGAGTTCACCATCAGCGGGCTCGATGGCGAAAAGCTCGAACTGGCCAAGCTGCGCGGCAAAGTGATCGTGCTGGATTTTTGGGCCACATGGTGTGGTCCCTGCCGGGCACAGCAACCGCTGTACGAACAGGTGAAGAAGCGCTTCGATTCCAATAAGAATGTCGTGTTCCTGAACCTGAGCACCGACGAGGACCGCAGCCTGGTGAAACCATTTCTCGCCAAGAGCGGTTGGAACAAAACCGTGTATTTCGACGATGGCTTGGCCGGACTGCTTCGCGTAAGCTCGATTCCCACGACCGTTGTCTTCAACGGGCGCGGCGAAGTTTCGGCGCGCATGAACGGCTATATCATGGAGCGATTCACCGACATGTTGGCGGATCGCATTCAACAGGCACTCAACGAAAAGTAGGCAAACCATCATGGCCCGCTACCGGCGCATCATCTGGATTGTCCTGGACAGCGTGGG
>JBDTVQ010000562.1:0-3520 GCA_040007195.1 Acidobacteriota bacterium
GCCGCACCCCCACGCACGACCGCGTCGTCCCGCGCAATCGCGGCCACAGTCCCGTTGACGGACTACGCGCTTGCGAATCGGCTCAGCTACTTTTTATGGTCCAGCATGCCGGACGAGAAATTACTCGCGCATGCCGCTGCGGGAGATTTGACCAAGCCCGGAGTGCTCGCCGCCGAGACCCGCAGAATGCTGAAGGATGAACGAGCCATCGCGCTAGCCACCGAATTCGGCGGCAATTGGCTGGGCTTCCGCCGCTTCGAAGGAATCAACACGGTGGACCGCGACCGCTTCCCGAGCGTCGATAACGAGCTGCGGACGGCGATGTTCCAAGAACCCATCCGCTTCATTTACGATCTGGTCCGCAGCAATGGCTCCATCCTCAACATGCTGTACGGCAAGTACACCTTCGTGAATCCGGTTCTGGCGAAACACTACGGGATGCCCGAGGTAAAGGGCGAGCCGAACCAATGGGTCCGTGTGAACAATGCCGCGGATTTTGGCCGGGGCGGGTTATTGCCGATGGCTGTATTCATGACGCAGAATTCGCCCGGACTGAGAACGAGTCCCGTGAAGCGCGGCCATTGGCTGGTTCTCAATGTGCTGGGCGAGGTTATTCCTCCGCCTCCGCCTGCGGTGCCGGAGCTCCCGAAAGACGAAGCGACCATGGACCTGCCGTTGCGCGAGGTGTTAGCGCTGCATCGAGCGAATCCATTATGTGGCGGCTGTCACGCACATTTCGATGTGTTCGGGCTGACCATGGAAGGCTTCGGTCCCATTGGCGAGAAGCGAGCGAACGACCTGGCAGGTCACCCTGTGGATACGCAGGCAACTTTTCCGGGCGGCACGCAGGGAAGCGGGATTGCCGGCTTGCAGTCCTACATACGCGCTTCTCGCGAGCAGGATTTCCTGGACAACGTGAGCAGCAAATTGCTGGTCTACGCAATCGGGCGTTCGCTGCAGATTTCGGATGAACCTCTGGTGGGGCGGATGAAGACGAAACTCACGGCCAACGGGTATAAAATTGATTCGCTGGTGGAATCGATTGTCACCAGTCCCCAATTCTTGAGACGACGCAATCCGGAACTTGGGCAGGAAGGGAACTAGAATGGCTGACAGAATCAAAGCGACTTCACGCGGAATCAATCGGCGCGCAATCCTGCGAGGCACTGGGTGCGTGATGGCACTGCCGTGGCTCGAATCCTTCGCGGCGGTGGCTGCGACGCCTCCCTCTTCGGCCTTTCCGAAACGCTTCGCTGTGATGTTTATGGGCAACGGCGTGAACGAACAGCATTGGGGCGCCGAAGGCAACGGCGACGACATGAAGCTGAAGCAATCCTTGTCACCGCTGGAGCCACTGAAGAAAAAGATCAACGTCATCGAAGGGCTGTTTAACAAGGAGTCCACCGGGCACGGCGTTCACCCCTCCCAGACCGGCAGCATTTTATCGGGAGCCCAGGTTACCAAGGGCGCGGTCATTCATTCGGGCGTTTCGGTGGACCAGATGATCGCCAGCCGTTATGCCGACCAGACGGTGCAACCGAGCATCGTGCTGGCTTGCGAACAACCGGAGACCGGGTATCACGAGACGAATTATTCGATGGCGTACAGCTCGCACATTTCGTGGCAGAGTCCGGATTCGCCGGTGCCGAACGAAGTGTATCCCGCGCTGGCGTTCGACAATCTTTTTGAGAATCGCAGCAGTGTACGCAACCTGAGTATCCTCGACCGGGTGCGGGAGTCCGTGCGCGATCTGAGCCGTCAGATTAGTGCCACGGACCTTCGCAAGGTGGACGAGTATCTGGACAGCGTTCGCGAAGTGGAGACGCGCGTGGATGGAATGCGCAAGGCGCAGAGCAAAGCCGAGGATGCCGCCAAAGGGCAAAATCGTTCGGCCTGGACCATGGAACGTCCCGCCAATGGCCTGCCGGAAGATCTTCGCGAGCACATGCGTTTGATGTGCGACGTGATCGCCATGGCGTTTCAAACCGATAAAACGCGCGTTGCCTCGCTGGTGCAGGGCCGCGATCTGGGGATGCTTTACTACCCGTTCTTCGGCGTCAAGGAACCGCACCACACGGCATCGCACAGCAATCTCTCCGACGGCTATGAGCAGATCACGCGGCTCCATTTGGGTCAGCTGGCCTATCTCGCCGCGAAGCTGGATTCGATGCCCGAAGGCGACGGTACGGTGCTGGATCATTCCTGCCTGATGTTCCTGTCGAACTTGTATTCAGGCCGGGACCACAATAACTTCCGCTTGCCGGTGGTGTTGGCCGGAGGCCTGGGTGGCACGCTCAAGACCGGGCGCACTTTGGACTACCTGAAGGCCGGCGACGACAATCGCAAGATGTGCAGTTTGTTCCTGGGCATCATGGACCGGATGGACATCAAGCTCGACCAGTTTGGGGACGCAACGACGCGCCTCGAAGGACTGTAGCGGTCTCTGGCGGGTGCCCTTGGCGGCGTTCCCGTTCCGAGAGGATTGCTGTAAGATTGTTTAAGCCCGGGAGGCCCCGTTTTCCATGAAGGTATTCATCACCTCGTTGTTCCTGATCTCTGTCGGATTCGCCCAAACATCCGTTCCGTGCATCGCGCCGCCAGCGCCGCCTGCTGCTCCCCCTGCGGCTGGCGCAGCGCGCCCGGCGAATGCTGGTGGTGGTGCCGGTCGAGGAGCGCCTGCCCCGCAGTCCGCCGCCGATATTGCCGAAATCGCCAAGCTGATGGATCTTCCCGCTTGGGCGCAGAACCTGGGCACGGGCGACTATTCGCACGGACCTTCGTTCCCCACTGCACCGGAACTCGCCAAACGCGTTGGCGTTCCGGAAGGCAAGGTGATTGAGTTCGTGATGGACTCCTCCCAAAGCAAGTTCTTTCCGGGCGTGAACGGCGCGATTCAGCGTCATGTGTGCGTCTATGTTCCGGCGGGATATGTCGCCGGCACCGAAGTTCCGGTGATCGTTTCGGCCGACGCCTACGGCATGCGCTACAACCTGCCGACGATTCTCGACAACATGATTTACGATCAACGCGTGCCGGCGATGGCAGCGGTGATGATCGATCAGGGCGGACCCGGACGCAGCTTGGAATACGATACGGTTTCCTCCAAGTACGCCGAATTCGTGGAAGCCGAAGTGCTGCCGCGCGCGGAGAAGGAAGCGAACGTGAAGCTTTCTAAGAATCCGGATGCCCGGATGACGATGGGCGGCAGTTCCGGTGGAGCAGCGGCGCTGACCATGGCGTGGTTCCATCCCGATTCCTATCACCGCATCCTCAGCTATTCGGGAACCTTCGTGAATCTGCGCAACGGTCCGGAAGCTGCGCACGGTGCTTACGAATACATCGAGCACCTATTCCCGAACAGTGAGAAGAAGCCGTTCCGCATCTGGATCCAGGTTTCCGAAAACGACAACGGTTCGAAAACTCCCTCCGAGGGAATGCGCAACTGGGTCACCGCGAACTCGCGGCTCGCCAAAGTTTTGAAGGACAAAGGCTACCCATACCAGTTCGTGTATACGAAGGG
>JBDTVQ010000563.1:0-3514 GCA_040007195.1 Acidobacteriota bacterium
CGACCGATCACGCGCAGCTTCGGCGCCTGGTCGAGAACGGCTTTGTTCACCTTCACCGCGCTGCGCACAACCAGCGCATCGCAATCGGCCAGGTGTGCCGCGTATTCTTTCGGATTGGAAACAACGATGTCCCAGCCCTTCTGTGACTGGAACTCCTCTATCGCCGCCGGGGCGAGGGGTTCGGCTATGACAACCTTCATTACGAGTTCACCGCCTCATTTATGTCGATCGGAGACGGATGCGTAGCCGCCGGACCATTGGCCAGAATGCTTTTCTTTCGGATGTACATGGGACCCCTCCAGGATAACAAACACGCAGTGGACGGACTCAATCGGCCGCCGCGCCGCTCTGGAACTTTTCCGGTTGCACCGGTGTCTGCCTATCTCATGCGGCCGGCCACGAAGTGAGCAGGCCACCATCAAAATGGACAATCCAATTCAGGTTGAAGGCGTATGGAAGTCATACGGAACCACGGCCGCGGTTCGCGGGCTCGACCTCAACGTACCTCCGCAAAGCGTCTATGGATTCCTCGGGCCGAACGGCGCCGGCAAATCCACCACCATTCGAATGATCCTCGGCCTGCAGCGTCCGGGGCGCGGAACGATCTCTCTCTTTGGCCGCCCGTTGTTTGCCGATCGCATTGCCTCACTTCGGCGCATCGGCTCGCTGGTCGAGGCCCCGTCGCTCTATTCCCACCTGACCGGCCGCGAGAATCTTGAAGTTCATCGCAGGCTCCTGGGCATTCCCAAGTCCGCAATCAATGAAGCTCTGGATACCGTCGGATTGGACTCCGTTTCGGCTCGCGTGGTCCGCGGTTACTCCTCCGGCATGAAGCAGCGGCTGGGAATCGCGCAGGCGCTGCTCGGCAATCCCGATCTCCTCGTGCTTGACGAACCAACCAATGGACTCGACCCCGCGGGAATCCACGAGGTGCGAAGCCTGATGCGCGACCTGCCCAAGCGCCGCGGCGTCACTGTATTCCTGTCCAGCCACCTGCTCGGTGAAGTCGAACAAATCGCCACTCACCTGGCAGTCATCTCGAACGGTCAATTGAAATTTGAAGGGACGCCGTCTGAATTGCAGGCGCGAAGCAAGCTGATGATCGTCGTCAAAGCCGAGCCGCTGGAGAGCGCCCACGCGCTACTCGCGAGCATGGGCTACAGTGTGGATCGCGAAAGAGACCGTATCCTGATCGCCCCTGACGGCGATTGCGAACCGGCGCGCATCAACGCCGCGCTTGTCCACGCGGGTATCGCCGTCTCTCACATCGCAACGCAGCACCTGTCCCTGGAGGATCTATTTCTCGAATTGACGCGTCCCCCGGCTGTCGGAATCGAGTGTATCGCCCAATGACACTCATCCGGGTATTCCATGCCGAACTGTTGAAAATGAAGCGCACCAGTGCCTGGAAGATGGTGGTCCTTTGTCCTGCGCTCGTCACGGCGATGGTCTTCTTCGTCGCCTACCAGGCGCCATTCTCAACGTTGCATCTGGATGGAGTCCGGAACGAATGGCCCAAATTGGCGCGCTCGATTCTCTGGTTCTGGACGTTTCTCATGATGCCGCTCTACATCACCTTGCAGACCGCCGTCATGGCAGGGCTCGATCATTCGGAAAATCACTGGAAGAGCTTGCTCGCGCGCCCAGTCCCGCGCTGGACGCTCTACGTGGCCAAGCTCATCGCCGTCCTGGTGCTGTTCGCCTGCAGCATGCTGGTGCTCGTCGCTGGCATCTTTCTTGCGGGAGCGGTGCTCCCCTGGATCCAACCGGAGGTGGTGTTCGGTTACCCCGTGCCGTGGGCCAGGATCGTGCGCGATGCGGCGAACATCGCCGGTCTGGCGTTTCTTGCTCTCACGCTTCAATACTGGGTGAGCGTGCGATGGCGGTCGTTTTCCATCGCGATGGGGTTCGGTATGACGGCAGCTGTGGTCGGATTCTTTTCCGTAGCCGTCGGCCAACAGTTGGGCGGGTGGCCACAATATGTCCCTTGGGCGCTGCCGATGCTGGTGCTGGCCAAGCAACCTCACAGCATCGGTGCGGCGCTGAGCCTCGGTGGAGTGCTGGGTTTGCTCGCCTCGGCAATCGGCTGCTGGGATTTCTGCCGCCGCGAAGTGCAGTGACGCTACTGCCCGCCGGTCTTCGCCGTTTGCCCGGGTGCCGGCGGAGTTTGCGGTCTGCCGGGAACCTGCGCTAATTGCCTCGGAGCCAGGCTATGCCCGCCGTCGGTGGCCTTTTGGAACCATTTCCGCGCCTCCGGAAGATTCTGTTCGGTACCCTTGGCGATGGCGTACATCATCCCGGCCATCGCTTGCGCCGGAACATAACCCGCCTGCGCCGCCTCCAGTGTGAGCCGGAATGCTTCGGCCGGATTGCGCGTCAGCTGTGTCTCGCCTTCGCAGAACTTCACCGCCGCCGCGTCCTTCACGCTTCCACAGGCGCGATAGTCGGCAAAGTATCCCTGGGACTGTTCGGTCGTTCGATCGAGCCACGCAGTCCAACCACCTTCCGGTTCCTTGTTCTCTTTCCGCGCTAGGTCGCCGCGAAACTCCGGATCGCGTACCTGCGCCAGGAAGTTATTCGCCATCGTCCGCAGCCGCTCGTCCTTGTCATTCAACATCGCAATCAGAGCGCCGAACAGCGGGGCGTCTTGCTTCACGCCGTTTACCTGCAGCTGCGCCGCATAAATAATGCCGTCCACCGCGCTGACACGATCATCCGCGTCCACGGCCTTGGTCTCCGACATCGCCAGTTCGATCAGCGCATGCTGTGCGGCGGCAGAACGCCAGTTCGCATGGAGTGCCAGCGCCCGCAACGCCTCGCGGCGCACCAGCGGAGACGCGTCTGTCGCCGCCTTGCCCAACGCTGCCATCGTCTCTTCGTCGAAGATCGCGTCATACGCCGTCCGTGCCGCCGCCGCGCGAGTTGCCGCGTCCGACGAGGCCAGCAACTTTCTCAACTCCACGCCCGCCGGCGCGCCGCCTACGAGCGACAGGGCGGGGAATCGGCCGTTCCTCAGCGTCAAATTCTTCAACAACGCCGCCTCCCCCGCCGACAGCGGCAGCGTCTTGTGCCGCAGACGCGTGGCCCAGGCAATTGCATCATCGTTGCTCGGCTGGTGATAGGTGCGCGAGCCCAACTCGGCGAACTCGCGGTAGATGATGTGATATCCCTTCGCCTGCGTCCGTGCATAGACGTCACGCACGTTGGTCAGGTGATACGACAGGTCGCGCAGTCCCAAAACCAGGTAAATTTCCGGCATCGTCCTGGCCGCGTCGAGGGATTTTTCCAACTCCGGCTGAAACTTCCACCAGCCCCAGCTATAGCCGATCGACGCCGCGGTCAAGTTCGGATACATCATTGAAAATTGACCCGAGATGTTGCTGCCCTCGCCTTTGCCATACATATAGACGCGACGCGGATTGATCGGGTACGTTTTCAAGGCCCACGCCAGCAGTTTCTGAATCGGCTCGTGATCCTTTGCGCCGAACTTCCGCTCCTGCGGTCCGGCTGCCAC
>JBDTVQ010000564.1:0-3463 GCA_040007195.1 Acidobacteriota bacterium
AGACCATACGGTCTGCTTGAACTCAACATGGAAGTCTCGCCCGGTTCCCGGCCAACAGCAGCCAAAGCTGCCGATGTCCCACCAAACTCCGTTTTCCCGCTTAAAGACGATGGCAACGGATTGCCCACTGCTGCTGATCATGAGGACTCGCTCGAAGTCTTCGCTGGAATCGAGATTGAGGGCGAAGTGCCGCACGTCGGTTGGAAGGCCCTCGGGAAACCAAGAAACATCCAGCCTTTCGAGTGCTAACCGGCGTTGCGCCGCGTCGTTCGAGATAAGCAGAGGCATCATTTCATCGGGGTTGGTTTCGAGTTTACGGCGAGGCTCCGGAGCCGTTTGCGGGGGCTTCGAGGGAAGAGGCTCTTTATCAACGACAACGGCGTGCTGTTGGGCAGCCAGGGAGTTCACCAGACCGGCCGCGAAAAGCAGCAAACGTAGATTCAGCATATGAGTTCACACGCTCGCGTGGCCAGCACCTCCGCCGTGCCTTCAAACTTACTGGCGCTCTCCGAACTTGCGTTGCCGAGCAAACTGCGGGCGTAAACGCCTTGGGCGATGGAGGCCATGCGGAAGAGGGAGAAGGCCATGTAGAAGGGCCAGTTGCCGATGGAGGCGCGGGCGGTGCGGGCGGAGTATGCACCGATATATTCGGGTTCGCTGGGAATACCGAGGGTAGGGAGGTCGAGGCCGCGGAGGCCGGAGTATTGACCGTGGGCGAGGTTCCAGGGCATGCAGTTATAGGCGAGGTCGGCGAGGGGGTGGCCGAGGGTGGAGAGTTCCCAATCGAGGATGGCGATGACGCGGGGCTCGGTGGGATGGAAGACGAGGTTTTCCATGCGGAAGTCGCCGTGGGCGACGGTAGTCTCGTCGTCGGCGGGAATGTGAGCGGGCAGCCAGTCCATGAGTTGCTGCATGGCGGGGAGAATTTCGGGAGTCGAGGCGACGTACTGCGACGACCAGCGGGCAATCTGGCGGGTGAAGTAGTTGCCGGGTTTGCCGTAGCCTTCCAGCCCGGCGGCGCGGTAATCGACGCGGTGGAGTTGGGCGAGCGCAGCGTTCATGGCATTGAAGAGCGCGGTGCGTTCGTGTGGCGTGAGGCCGGGCAAGGTGAGATCGCGGAAGACGCGGCCTGCCACGTATTCCATGACGTAAAAAGGCGTGCCGATGATGGCGGCGTCTTCGCAGAGCAGGAGCGGCCGTGGGACGGGAATGCCTTGCACGGCGAGGGCGCTCATGACACGGAATTCGCGCTCGATTGCGTGGGCGGAGGGGAGGAGGCCGCCGGGTGGTTTCTTGCGGAGAACGTAGCGCGCGATGGGTGCGGCGGCGGGGGCTTCGAGCAGGAACGTGGGATTCGACTGGCCACCGGCGAACTGGCGAATGGAGAGGGGTGCGGTGAAGCCCGGCAGACGGCCGGTGAGGTGGTTTTCGAGGGAGTGTGTGTCGAAGGCGTGGCCCTGGCGCACTTCGATGATTTGTTCGCCCAGCATCGGGGTTAGCATACACTGATCGTCATGCTGGTTTATGTGTTCTGGCATCAACCGAAGGCGGGTGTGGCACTCGATGAATACGCGGGTGCGCTACTGGCATTTGAGAGCGTCTTCAAGTTGCAGGGCGATGTGGAAGATATTCAGTCGTTTCGCATGGAATCGTTGCCGTGGTTTGGGGCCGGGGCGAAGGTTTATTCGGACTGGTATACGATGACCGATTCTTCGAAGCTCGATCCGGTGACACAGCATGCGGTGACGGGCGCGTGCGAGAAACCGCATCATGCGATTGCGGCGATGACGGGGGGCGGGGCGGGGAGCCTGTACGACATCACCTACCCCGGCTGCAAGATCGACGAAGCGCGGCACAGCATCTGGCTATCGAAGCCCAATGGCATGAGTTATGCAGACTTTCGGGCGAAAGTGTCGATATTAGAAGTGGGCGGCGTGTGTCTGTTGCAACGCCGCATGGCCCTGGGGCCGTCACCCGAGTTTTGTGTGATGAGTCTGGAAGCCGTGTCCTTGCCGGAGGGATTAGCGGGAGAAACGCGGGCATTAGCGCCGATTGGGCAGGTGTAAGAAGAGGAGATCCATGGCTGATCTAGTGGCATATGCCGTTCAAGACGGCGTAGCTGTGCTGACGATTGAGAACCCACCGGTAAACGCGTTGTCGCCCGGTGTTCCCGAAGGCCTTCGCGCGGGCGTGGAGCGGGCACTGGCCGACGGGGCGGTGCAGGCGATGGTGATTATCGGCGGCGGACGGACGTTCATCGCGGGAGCGGATATACGGGAATTCGCGAAGATCGTGGCGGGCGAGAAACCGCGCTTGAATCTCTATTCGCTGCTGGATTTCATTGAAGACAGTTCGAAGCCGGTGGTGATGGCGATTCACGGAACGGCGCTGGGCGGGGGGCTGGAGGTGGCCATGGCGGGCCACTACCGGGTGGCGGTTGCCGGCGCGCAGGTGGGACAGCCGGAAGTGAAGCTGGGGATTATTCCGGGCGCGGCGGGGACGCAGCGGCTGCCGCGTTTGTGCGGGGTGGTGAAGGCCGCCGAGATGTGCGCGTTTGGTGAGCCGATTGGCGCGGTGGAAGCGCATGCGGCGGGAATCGTCGACGCCCTTATCGAGGGGGACTTACGGACGGGCGCAATTGAGTACGCACGGGAGGCTGCGAGCCGGCCGATCCGGAAGGTGCGGGACCGCCAGGAGAAGCTGGCTCAGGAAAGTTTGCTTGCGCTGCGGGTGCGCGTGGAGAAGCGGCTGCGAGGCCAGACTGCGCCAGTTGCCGCCATGGATGCGGTGGAGGCGGCGGCCAGCCTAACGTTCGAGGCGGGTTGCGCCTTTGAGACGACCTTGTTCAACGAGTGCCTGTTCTCGTCTCAATCAAAAGCGATGATTCACGTCTTTTTTGGCGAGCGGGCGGTGGCGAAGATTCCCGGCCTGAACAAAGACGCGCAGGTGCTACCAATCGGCAGGGCGGCGATTGTGGGCGCGGGCACGATGGGCGCGGGCATTGCCACCTGCTATTTGAACGCGGGCATTCCCGTGGCGCTGCAGGAGGCCTCGCAGGAGGCGCTGGATGCCGGTGTGGCGCGCATTCGCAAGAACTATGAGAGCGCGGTACAGAAGGGGCGGATGACGACAGACGAGGTTGACGACCGGCTCGGCTTGCTCAAGCCGACGCTCGACTACACCGGGTTCGACCGGGCCGATATTTTGGTCGAGGCCGTGTACGAGAATCTTGAGTTGAAGAAGCAGACGTTTGCTCACTTGGACACGCTGGCCAAGCCCGAGGCTATTTTGGCGACGAACACCTCGACGCTGGATATCGACGCAATTGCGGCGGCCACGGGGCGTCCGGAGCAGGTGATCGGCCACCACTTTTTCTCGCCGGCGAACGTCATGCGGCTGTTGGAGATTGTGCGCGGCAAGGAGACGACGGACTCCGTGATCGCGACGTCGATGGAACTGGCTA
>JBDTVQ010000565.1:0-3436 GCA_040007195.1 Acidobacteriota bacterium
CTTCCTCAAACGCGAAGCCTTCAAGCTCGGCAACGTCGACGGCTCGCTCAACCACTCCACGCGCTTCGTCCTCATCGATGCGGACGGCCGCGTCCGTGGCTTCTACGGCACCCAGGACAGCGACGACATCCCCAAACTAATCGCCGCTATTCAACAACTCAACCAATCGCCAGCCATCTAACGACCATGGACTACCGCGCCCTCCCCGCCATCAACGCCTCGCTCAACGCCCTCTCCGGCGCGCTGCTCCTCACCGGCTACGTCCTCATCCGCAACCGTAAACGCGAAGCCCACAAGTACGCCATGCTCTCGGCCTTCGCCGTCAGCGTCGTCTTCCTCATCTCGTATCTCGTCTATCACTTCGAAGTCGGCTCCGTCCGCTACCCCGGCTCCGGCGCCATGCGAACCGTCTACCTCGGCATCCTCCTCACCCACACCATCCTCGCCGCCACCGTCCCCTTCCTCGCCGTCATCACCCTCACCCGCGCCTTCCAACGCCGCTTCCCCGCCCACCGCCGCATCGCCAGATACACGTTTCCCATATGGCTCTACGTCTCCATCACGGGAGTCGTCGTCTATTGGATGCTCTATCGGATGTAGCGCGCGGGCAGCCTCCGGCCGGCGCTTCCGTCACTGCTTGCGGTTGATGTTCTTCAACGCCCCGACAACGGCCGTCAGCACGTTCTGCTGTGCAATGCAGACCGCTGCCATCTTGCTGAGCAGGTTCTCCAGGTCGATGATCATCTGCGTCTGCTCCCAATCGCCCACATCCTTGTTCGTCCGGTAGGCTGCCACCTGCGGGGAACTCAGCATCTTGTCCCAGCGCGCGCTCAACTCCTGGTTCGCCTTGTCAATCTCCTTCAGCCGGTTCTCCACTTCATAGATGGAGACGTTCGCCGCCACCGTCGTCATCATGCCGCGAATCATCCCCGAGAGCGTACCGTCGCGTGCCATCAGTTCCTCCTCATGCCCGTCCAGCGGAGGGCCTCCGATTATCTTCCCTACTTAGATAACATGCGTAATCCAGCCGCGGAGTTACACCCCTGCCCCATCATTTCGTCCCTTTTTCCTCCGTCGCATGCACGGCTCCCGAGGATGGCCCGCTCGGCTCACCCGCGACAATCGTCTCGTGCTACTCCTGCCGCAGCGCCGTAACAGGGTCGAGATTCAGCGCCCGCAGTGCCGGAACCAGCGTCGCCACCATCGCCGTCGCCGCCAGCCCGGCGCAGGCGATCACCAGCGTCAGCGCGTCATTCGGCTTCAAGCCGAACAGCAACGACTCGGCATATCGCGACACGGCGAACGAACCGGCCAACCCAATGGCAATTCCCACGGCCACCAGCACGCCCGCCTCGCGCGCGACGAGCGCCAGAATTTCCCGCCAGCCCGCGCCCAGCGCCATGCGCACGCCGATCTCGCTCTGCCGCCGCGCCACCATGTACGACATCACTCCATACAGCCCCAGCATCGACAACAGTCCCGCCAGCAGGCCGAACCCGCCCGACAGATTCGCCATCAGCCGCTCGCGCAGCACCGAATTCATCGCATCCACTTCCAACACATCGAACTCCACCAGCAACTGCGGGTTCACCTCCGCCATCCGCCGCCGCACCGAGCTCATCACACCGTCCAATGGACCACGCACCCGCACCATGAAGCTGATCGCGCCCGGTGTGTCCGGGTCCTGATTCATCGGGAAGAATGCAATCGGCCGGAAATCTTCGCGCAGCCCACCATACTTGGTGTTTTTCACAAACCCCACGACCTGGTACACGCGATCCGGCTTCCCGGCATCGGCCTCCACGCGAAACGTACGGCCCACCGGATTCGCGCCTCCCATCAACTGCCTTGCGAATTCCTCAGTCACGATCGCCACCTGCGGAGCGCTCATGTCGTCCCGCCGCGTGAAATCGCGGCCCGCCAGTATCGCCGTCCCCATCGTCCGGAAGTAGCCCGGCCCAACGCGGTTCATCCAGACAAGTTTTTTCCCGCGTTCGGCATCCTTGCCGTCCGCGGTCGCGTCTTCGTTCCAGCCCGAGCCGCCGAACGGTCTCAACCAAGCCGTCGCCACCGACAGCACGCCGGGTTCGCTTTTGATGCGCTCTTCGAGCTCCTCAAACATGAACTTCCGCCGCTCGGGCGGTATCTGCGGCAGCTTCGTGTCGATGCCCGCCACCAGCACGCCGTCCGGCTGAATGCCCGTCTCGGTCGTCACCAGGTTGCGCAGGCTGCGCCCAAACAGCAGTGCGCCCACCAGCAGCACCAGCGACAAGGCAATCTGCGACACCACCAACATGCGCCGCAGGCCGTGCCGTTCGGCCGTACCGATGGACCCGCGCCCGCCGCGCATGGCCTGTGCCGGCGCGCTCGCCGTCGCCCGGATCGCCGGAGCCAGTCCGAACAGCAGGCATGTCAGCAGCGCCAGCAGCGCCGTGAAGCCAAACACCCGCCAGTCCGTCCCGTCGGTGATTTGCAGCGTGTTGGTTCCACGGTCGAGGAACGCCACCAAAGTCTGGCTCAGTACGCGCGCCAAGACGGCCCCCAGCAACCCGCCCAGCGCCGCCAGCATAAAACTCTCCGAGAGCAGTTGCCCGATCAAACGCCACCGCGAGGCGCCCATCGCCTGCCGCACGGCGATCTCCCGCTCCCGTGCGCTCGCGCGCGCCAACAGCAGATTCGCCAGGTTCGCGCAGGCAATCAGCAATACCAGCCCCGCTGTTGCCAGCAGAATCCACAACGGGTTTCCATAGCGCTCACGCAGTCCCGTCACGCCCCCGCTCGCCGATTCGGCACGCAGCTTGTTCGCCAAGTACTTCTTGGCCGCGTCAGGCCGGTAGTTTTCCGGGACCGATTCGCGGAAGACCCCCGGCGACAGATCCTGCATGTGCGCCGAGGCGCGCTCTACGGTCCAGCCCGGCTTCAGCCGCCCGATGATGGTCAACCACCATGCCTGGCGAATGCTCATCCGGCCCTTGCGGCCCTTCTCCATCAGGCCGTCGGCGCACAAGGGCAGAACAACGTCGAACCGCCGCGCCGGTTCGGCTCCGGTAAATCCTTGCGGCATCACGCCGGCTACCGGGAAGGTCACCCCGTCCAGATATACCGGCCGCCCCACCACGCCCGTATCGCCGCCAAACTCGCGCCGCCAGAAGGCATAGCTCAACACCACGCCCGTCCCCGGGCATTCCGTACCCGCCTCTTCCGCCGTGAACGTTCTGCCCAGGATCGGCGCCACGCCCAGCACCTGGAAGTAGTTCGCGCTCACATACAAGCCTTCGGCATAGCGCGATTCGCCGCCGCGGCTGAGGTTGAACCGTGTATCGCCAAACCCCATCACGCCCGTAAACGCCTGCTGGCGATCGCGGATCTGCTCATACTGCGCGTACGTGTAGGCAGTGTTGCGCGACTGATACCACCCCGAACGGAAAAAATCGGG
>JBDTVQ010000566.1:0-3430 GCA_040007195.1 Acidobacteriota bacterium
GGAACGCGCGTGCCCCACAGCAATTCGAAATCGAACTGGTTGATCGCCGGAGGCACTGCCTGCACCGCCTCGTCTTCTTCTTCGCGCGACGACATCGGATGAAAGCTGATCGGACGGCGGCGAAAGGGCTGTGCCGACGAAGGATCCGCGAAGTGCAGAACGCTCACTTCGCACAATCCGGGCGCCAGGTCGCTGAAAAATTTCCGGCTCAACGGTGCGAGCAGAGTCACCTCGCGATCCGCATTCACCGCGTGCGCCCAGCCGAATAGATAACCTCCGCGAACGACAAGCGCCGCGCCGTTTCCCCGCACTGCGGTCTGCTCAATCGCCTCGGCATCCTGGGGGAACGTGACCACGCGGCCACCCGCGCGCGCCGTCACGCGCAACCCCGGGAACCTTTCCTGATTCACTGCGCCGATGCGATCCACGGCTCTTTCGAGCGCACCGTCGCCTACCCGCAGAACACTTTCGGCACTCAGATTCAACAGGGCGATCCGCCGGTCTAGCTCTGAGTGCACCAGGTACACGGCGAACTGGCCGGCCGTCTCTTTAGCGGAGTACCCCGCCAACCCCACGACCAGTAACAGCGGAATCACCGCGATAAAAAGAAACGCCACCACCAGCCGGTTGCGCAGGTTCCAGATGAATCGCCGCAACAATCGCCGCGCCCATTTCACGAACGACCAGACGAACGCCGTTGTGGTCACCAGCAGCGCCAGCAGCACTAGCCCCACGTGCATCGACGATAACTGCAGCGCCACTCCCACCACGGCCCCAGCCACGGTGAGCTTTTCGGACCTCTCCCAGCACGGCAGCCACTCCCGCCAACTGAGGTCGCGCTGTGGACCTTCCTCAACACTCATAAGAATCGATGGGAACTATATCCGCGACTTCGCGATCGCCGGCGTCTCTTCGTCCGCTTCGCCAAAGTCCGGCAAATGATCGAAGCCAGGTGGTTGCAGGTAGTGTTGCGTCAACCCTTCGCGCAACAAACTCAGCGCTTCTTTGGGATCGTCGGCGAATTGGAACAGGTTGAGATCTTCCGGGCTGATCATGCCGTACTTCGCCAGAGCGTCGAAATTCAGAATCTCTTTCCAGAACGACGTTCCATAAAGCACAATCACAATCTTCTTCATCAGCTTATGCGTCTGGGTGAGCGTGAGTATTTCGCTCAATTCGTCAAGCGTGCCGAAGCCGCCCGGAAAGACGATGAGCGCCTTTGCCAGGTACGCAAACCAGAACTTGCGCATGAAGAAGTAATGGAATTCGAAATTCAGTTCCGGGGTGATGTAGGGGTTCGGCGCCTGCTCGAATGGCAGCCCAATATTCAAGCCAATGCTCTTGCCGCCGGCGTCGTGCGCCCCGCGATTGGCCGCTTCCATGATTCCGGGCCCGCCGCCTGTGGCCACCACAAAGCGCTGCCGTTCCTGATCGAGCAGCAACGACCACTCCGTTACCAGCCGCGCCAGTTCGCGCGCCTCGGTGTAGTAGCGCGACATCGGCCCGTCTTCTTGTATACGCGCCGAGCCAAAAAAGACTACCGTGTCGTGAATCCGTTCCTGCCGGAAATGGGAAAGCGGTTGCAGGTACTCGGCCAGAATCCGGATCGACCGGCCCTCGCGGCTGGAAAGAAACTCCTCATTCCGGTACGCGACAGGCAGACCATGATCCTTCACGATCGGACTTTTGGGATCACTCATCGACAGTTGACTCCGTATCCGGCCCGGCTCCTTCGTTTCCCTCAAGGACGGCCAGACGCTTTGCCAATTGTCTCACCGCGCGAACCAGATCCGGTAGCTTTGGAAACGCCGCGACGGCCCGCCGCCATGTCTTTGCGTCGAAGTGGGGTGAACCCGCTACGATATCCCCTGCCGCGATGTCGCCGCCGATGCCCGCTTGCGCGTAGACGATAGCGTTGTCGTGAACGGTCAGATGGCCACTGATGCCCGCCTGTCCGGCGAGCAGCACGTTCTTTCCCAGGACCGAGCTTCCCGCCAGCCCCACCTGCGAACAAATGATGTTGTCCTCGCCGATCACGCAAGCATGGCCCACTTGCACCAGCGAATCGATCTTCGCCCCGCGCTTCACGCGCGTTTCGCCCATCGTCGCCCGGTCAATCGAAGTGTTCGCCTGAATTTCGACGTCGTCTTCGATCACCGTGATTCCAGACTGCACGATCTTAAAATGCCGGCCCTCTTTGGTCTTGGCGAAGCCAAATCCGTCGCCGCCCACCACCACGCCGTTCTGTAGAATCACGCGATCGCCCACGCGGCAGAACTCGCGCACCACGGCGTGCGAATGCGCCGTAAAGTCGTCGCCAATCTCGGCGCCTTCGTAAATCACCGCGTGCGGATGCAGCACGGCATTGCGCCCCACACGAACCCGCTCACCGACCACTGCAAATGGGCCGATCGACGCGCCCTGGCCGATCACCGCGCTTGCCGCAACCGCGGCCTGCGGGTGAATTCCCCGGGGCGGCCGCGGAGCCTCATAAAACATCGCCAGCGCGCGCGCGAAATCGTGATACGGATTCTCGGTCACCACGCTCGCAATGGCCTGGCCCGCCACCGGCGCTTGCACCAAAATCGCCGCAGCCCGAGTGTCTTTTACCTTGTGTGCGTACTTCGGATTCGCCAGAAACGTCAGCTCACCCGGCCCGGCCTGCTCCATGCCGCGTACGCCCGTAATCTCCACCTCGCCATCGCCCTCGAGCCGGCAGCCCAAGGCCGCGGCCAGTTCATGCAGTTTCATCGTTAAGCATCAGGGTAACGCGCCCGCCAGCCCAATGAGCGATAAAGGAATGGAACGTAATGAACTTGAACCACGTCCGCCTAGCAGTGAGAACTCAGGCGCTTCTCCTCCTCGTCGCTACCTCTGTGTCCTTGTTTGCACAGAGCCGCTCGGACCGTTATGCACTGCTCTTGAACGACCCTCCGCTGGCCGCAACGGAGACTTTTGCCAAGTCTGGTCCCCGAACAGCCTCGGCCGATTCGCGTGCCCGCATTGCGGCGGCGCAAACGAACCTGCGCACCGCTCTCGCCGAGCGCAAAATCACCGTAACAGGCAGCGTCGACACCGTCGCCAATGCCGTCTTCGTTCTTGCCGATTCGCCCGAATCGCTCGCGTCGCTTCCAGGAGTTCGGCGCGTGGTACCCATGCGGAAACACAAGGCGCAGATGGTGAAGGCGCTCGAACTCGTGCGCGCGCAGCTCGGCTGGAACAATGTCGGCGGCCCGCAGAACGCCGGCGCGGGCGTGAAAATCGCCGTCCTCGATTCCGGCATCGACAAGGATCATCCCGCCTTCCAGGATTCCTCGCTCAGTATGCCCGCCGGCTATCCCCGCTGCTCGGGGTCCGACTGCAACTACGCCACCAACAAAATCATCGCGGTTCGCAGCTACGTGAGCCTGCTCGTCCTTGGCACCCAGCC
>JBDTVQ010000567.1:0-3421 GCA_040007195.1 Acidobacteriota bacterium
AGCGCGGCTCGTTCGCGAAAAACTCCGCCGCACGATCCACCGTATGTTTGATGTCAGCTTCGCTGTGGGCGGTTGACACGAAGCCGGCTTCGAATTGCGAGGGGGCCAGGTACACGCCGCCATCCATCATGTGGTGGAAGTAACGGGCGAAGCGTTGGGTATCACTGGTCTTCGCGGTTTCGTAATCGGTGACGGGGCGATCGGTGAAAAACAGTGTGAACATGGCGCCGACGCGGTTCACGGTAAGTCCGGCCGGTGCATTGGCGAAGAGCTGCGCGGCGCGGGCTTCGAGAATGTCGTAGACCTCGGGATGATCGCGCAAATAGCCGAGCATGGCGATTCCGGCGGCGACAGCCAGGGGATTACCGCTGAGAGTTCCGGCCTGATAGACGGGGCCGACGGGCGCGATTTTTTCCATGATGTCGCGGCGGCCGCCGTAGGCCGCGATGGGGAGTCCTCCGCCGATGACTTTGCCGATTGTGGTGAGGTCGGGGTCGATTTTGAATCGCTCTTGCGCGCCGCCACGGGCCACGCGGAAGCCGGTCATGACTTCGTCGAAGATCAGGAGCGCGCCGTGTTTGGTGCAGAGTGCGCGGAGGGCTTCAAGGAAGCCGGCGGCGGGCGGGACGCAGCCCATGTTGCCGGCGACGGGTTCGACGATGACGGATGCGATTTGATCGCCGTGCTTGGCGAAGGTCGATTCGACGGCGTCGATGGAGTTGAAGGGGATGGCGATCGTAGTTTCGGCGAAGGCCTTGGGAACCCCCGCGGCGTCGGGGAGGCCGAGCGTGGCGATACCGGAGCCGGCCTTCACCAGGAGCGAATCGACGTGGCCGTGATAGCAACCTTCGAACTTGACGCAGAGGTCGCGGCCAGTGAAACCGCGGGCAAGACGCAGGGCGCTCATGGTGGCTTCGGTGCCGGAATTGACCAGGCGCACCATCTGCATGGACGGCATGAGTTCACGGACGAGTTCGGCCAGTTCGATTTCCCGCTCAGTGGGCGCGCCGAAGCTGGTGCCGATTTCGAGAACCTTGGTGAGTGCGTCGATGACCACTTTCGGGCGGTGACCCAGGAGGAGTGGTCCCCAGGAGCAGACGTAGTCGATGTAGGAGTTGCCGTCGGCGTCGAAGATGCGCGAGCCTTCGCCGCGTTCGATGAAGCGGGGGGTTCCGCCGACGCTTTTGAAAGCGCGGACGGGGGAATTCACACCGCCGGGTATGAATTGGCGAGCTCGTTCGAGCAGGCGGTCGGAGTTGGGAGTTTTCATGGAAAGCGTTAGGGTTCTTGCGGCAGGCTTGGTTCGTCGGGGAACAACAGTTCCCATCCACCGCTCTTGAAATTTCCCCAGACACGTTCGCGCAGGCCGGAGTAGGTTTGTGTGCCGCTGAAGAGATCGCGCATGAGGTCGGCGAAGCGGCGGCTGCGGCGGACGAGTTGGACCATGCGGTCGGTGACCTGGCCGAAGAAGATTTTGCCGGTATAAAAGCGGTGGCAGAGGCGGCTGGCGATGTAGAGGTCGTCGAGAAAATCGGAACGGACGAGTTCGCGGTAGGCGGTGGCCTTCGACACGGGCGCGACTGCCTCATTGAGCACGATCTGGCTGGCCAAGTCGCCGGAGCGAATGGCGTAATAGAGGCCCTCACCGGTGATGGGATCGACGAAGCCGGCGGAGTCGCCGACTGCGAGCCAACCGTCGCCGCTGATGCGGTTGTCCAAGAGCGCCTGTGAGCGGAGGGATGGGATGAGGTGGGCGTAGAAGCGAGCCCCTTGCCAGCGGTAGCCTTTGCGTGTCATCCAATCTTCGAGCCATTTGCGCAGGACCGGAGTTGCGACGCCTTTGCCGCAGATGCCGACGGAGAGATGGCCGCAGCGCGGGAAGACCCAGATGTAGCCTTCGAACTGGGGAAGAAACTGGAGGTCGATGCGATCGAGCGAGCCCTCGACGTAATAGCCCAGAGCGCACATCGTATCGGCGGCGGTGAAGATGGTACCGAAGTCGCGGAGGGGGTTGCGCGCGCCGGTGGCGAGAATGCAATAGCTGGCATCGATCGCACCTTCGCGGGTGCGGATGCGCCAGCCATCGCTCGTGCGGTCCATGCCTTGCACCCGGGTTTTTTCGAGTTGGGCGCCGGCATCCGAGGCGCGGCGCAGAAGCATATCGTTTAGATCGTAGCGGGAATAGATGAGAAGCGGGTTACCCAGGTTTAGCTTCGCATTGCCGGATTTCGGAGCCATCAGGAATGTCTCCGTGATGGCTTGCTTGGGAGTTCCGTTTTCGCGGAGGTATGGGTATTGCTGATAGGCCTTGTGCGTAATGCCGCCGCCGCAGGGCTTTTCCCAGGCGAGTTTTTCGTCGATGAGGACGACCTTCATTCCAGCCGCAGCCAGTCGCTCGGCGCAGGTCGACCCTGCGGGACCTCCTCCGAGGATGGCGACCGGCTTCACTTCCTGGCGCCTCCAGTAGGAGGCATGGGCGGATGGCCGGGCGGCAGCGCGGAACCCTCGGGCGGGCTCATGGGCGGTGCGGACATGCCGCCGGAATGGGGGTTGTTGGTGGATTCGGCCTTTTGCTTCACCTTCCAAACCGAGCCTTCCCGAACGAGCGTGTACTTCATGGACATGCCCTGCGAAGCGGAGGCGCCTTTCGGGACGAAGCTCACCGTGGCGTCGGCTTCGTTTTCGCGGAAGGTAACGGCGGTGACCTCCAGTTGCATGGAGGTAAGGTCGAGGTCGAGATTTTTTCTGGCCTTGAGGTGCTCGACTACGCCCTGGCGGACGGCATCCTTGTTCTGGATGTCCTTGGCGCACGAGGACAGGATGAACACACAAATAGCGCCTAAGACGAGGGATCTCTTCACAGGGCAATTATATCCAGGGCGGTGCCAGGAGGTTAATCCTAGGCGTCGACGTGATTTTCAAAGAAGCGGTCGAGTTCGGCCTTGTACTGCGTGGCGAGTTTGCCGCTGAGGTCCTTCATGGTCGGCTTGGACAAGGGCGAAAAGGACTTGGCGAGCGCGATGTTTTCGTCGATGAATTCCATCTTGGGCATGCCAACGACGGCAGCGCCAACAGGGAGCGAGAGCGAGTAGCGAAGCAGGTCGGAGATAGAGGCTTTGCCGACCAAGTGCTCCTGGGCGAAAACCTTCATGGCAAGAACGCCCATTTTCTTTTTGAGCGCGACGGGCAGGGCGACCTTTTCGAAGCTGGTGGCGAGGGCTTCGTTGATCACCATTCCGCCTTTGCCGTTGGCCATGCCGGCGAGGGCTGCGTTGAGGGCCATTTGGGTGCAATCGAGATCGTGCCGCTGGAGTGCTGTGGCGAGAGTTTCGGGATCGGTGTGGCTGGTGACGCCGATGAAGCGGGTCATCTTCTGTTCGCGGATTTTGTAGAGGGCTTTGAGGCAACCGTCGGGGGCTTC
>JBDTVQ010000568.1:0-3411 GCA_040007195.1 Acidobacteriota bacterium
CCGGCAACAGCACCTCTCCCATTCCATTCTTAAAGAAGCATGCGGATCGCATCACACATATCCATTTGAAGGACCGCAAGCTGCATGAAGGTCCCAACACGCCGTGGGGCGAGGGCGACACGCCGATCAAAGAGGTGCTGCAATTGATGAAGAAAGAAAAGTACCCGTTTCAAGCCACAATTGAATTCGAATATAAGGTGCCGGAAGGCTCGGACGTGTTGAAAGAGATCGGAAAATGCGTCCAGTATTGTAGGGAAGCCCTGGCCTAGTGAATAGGTAAATGCTGCGGTTCATTCTCGCCACTCTCGCCTGCCTCGTACCTCTGACTGCGCAACAGCCAGATGGGGAGTTGTTTGAGAAGAAGATTCGACCGGTGCTTGCCACAAAGTGCTATGCCTGCCACTCGGCCAAATTGAAATCGCCGATGGGCGGCCTGGTGCTCGACACCAAGTCGGGCCTCACCAAGGGTGGCGCCAATGGTGCGATCGTCGTGCCTGGAAAACCGGCCGAAAGCCGCCTGCTGAAAGCCCTGCGCTACGACGACCCTCACCTGCAGATGCCGCCCTCAAGCAAGCTATCAGACCAGGTTGTCGCTGACTTCGCACAGTGGATTGCCGAAGGCGCTAACGATCCGCGCAAGGATGCAGCGGCACCTGCGGCGAGCGCCCCACTCAAAGGGATGGACGTCGAAACGGGCCGCAAATGGTGGGCATTCCAGCCGGTTCGAGAGCTTCCCGCCCCCGCCGTTCGCGACCGCACCTGGCCGAAGTCCAAGATCGACTTTTTCCTGCTCGCCAAATTGGAGCAGAGCGGCCTGCAGCCCTCGGCCGCCGCCGACCGCCGCTTACTGATTCGCCGCGCGTATCTGGATCTTGTGGGGTTGGCGCCAACGTATTATGAGGTCGAAGCATTCGCCAAAGACCCGTCGCCCGGCGCTTTCGATGCGCTTATCGAAAAGTTGCTCGCATCTTCGCACTACGGTGAGCGTTGGGGCCGCCACTGGCTCGACACCGCCCGGTACGGCGAAGACAACTCGACCTCGGAGGCCACAAACCCCGCCTACACGTACGCGTGGCGCTATCGCGACTGGGTGATTGAAGCGCTGAATAAGGACCTACCGTACGACCGCTTCGTCAAGCTCCAACTTGCGGCCGACCTCATGCCTGACGCCACAAGAAGCGATATGCGGGCCCTCGGCTATCTGGGCGCCGCGCCGGTTTATCACAAGGAACCGAGGCTCTCCAAGGACGTCCTCGAAACCTTCGCTATGGACGATTGGGACGAGCGCGTGGATGCCGTCAGCCGCGGTCTGCTCGGCCTGACCGTCGCGTGCGCCCGCTGTCACGACCACAAGTTCGACCCAATTCCGACGAAGGACTACTACGGCCTGGCTGGCGTGTTTGCGTCCACCATGCGTGCCGAACGCCCGATGCGCGAAGACCTCGACGCCAGCACCGAAACCCGCTTCTTATTTATCAAGCAGCGTCTGTTTGATCTCGACAACATCACGAAGATCCTCGCCAACGAAAAGCAGACCAACCCGGAAGCGGCCGCGAAGAAGGTCGTCACCATGCGCGCCGAGATGGCCGCGCTCATCGCCGAAATGGAGCCGCTGAAAGAGCGATACCCGGAGATCTACGCGCAGGTGGCGAGGTTTGCTCCCGGCAGTCCGCGGCCCACAGGGGCCGAAGCCACCGCACAGCGCCGCCGTGCCGGTTCATCGCAGGAACCCTTTATCAACGCAGTCTACGAAGCCGCGCTGTACGTGGACGGCAGCGATCCCGGCATGACGCAGATGCGCTACAAGCCCGGCGAACCACGCAATCTTCCCGTATTCCGCCAAGGCAACGTCACCTCACCGGGCGAGATCACGCCTCGACACTTTTTGACAGTCCTCGCAAAGGACGACGGAACTTTCCGTAATGGTTCCGGGCGTCTGGAACTCGGTGAACGGATCTTTAGCGATTCGCCCTCGCTTGCCGCGCGCGTCATCGTGAACCGAGTGTGGGACTGGCACTTCGGCAAGCCCCTTGTGGCTACGCCAAGCGACTTCGGCACGCAGGGCGATCTACCTTCGCATCCCGAATTGCTTGACGACTTGGCCGCGCGATTCATCGCGCACAACTGGTCGCTCAAGTGGCTGCACCGCGAGATCATGCGCTCGGCGGCTTACCAGCAGCGGAGCAACCCGCGACCGGAAGCGGAACCGAAGGACCAGTCGAACCGGCTCCTGTGGCGCATGAATCCGCGCCGCGTCGACGTGGAAGTTCTGCGTGACACGGCACTACAGGCATCGAGTGCGCTGAACCTCGATCTCTACGGTCCCTCTCTCGATTTTGACGCGCCCGACAACAACCGCCGCACCGTGTACGCACGGGTAAGCCGCGGCCGGTTAAACCCGGTGATGCGTCTCTATGATTTCCCCGATGCCATGCAAACCAGCCCTGGCCGCGACCTCACCATTACACCGCTGCAGCAATTATTCGTGATGAACAGCGAATTCATCGAGCAGCGATCGGCTGAGCTTGCATCATTGGTGGATGGCGAATCGGGTCCCGCGGCGAAGGTGAAGGCGCTCTACCGGCGCATATTGGCCCGCAACCCGCAACCAGCCGAACTCGACCTCGCGCTCAGCTATCTTGAAAAAGGAACTGTCGCGGAGTACGCACAGGCGTTGCTCGCGACCAACGAGGTGGTCTTTTGGCCATGAACGAAGAATTCTCTCGGCAGTCCCGGCGCGCATGCCTTCAGTCGCTCTGCGGAGGACTCGGCGGCGTGGGGCTCAGCGCCATGCTCGCGTCGAGCACAGCCTCGGCAGCCACCATGGGCCACTACGCCGGACCGCCAATCGCGCCCAAAGCGAAGCACGTCATCTTCATGTTCCTCTCGGGCGGACCATCGCAGCTCGACATGTTCGATCCCAAGCCCATGCTCGCGAAGTATGAGGGCCAACGGCCCAATGCGGTCGCCAACTTTCGCACCGAACGCGAAACCGGCGGACTGCTGCCTTCGCCATTCGCGTTCCAAAAGTACGGCCGCAACGGAGTCGACGTCAGCGAACTCTTGCCGAACATCGCCTCCGTAATCGACGACGTGTGTGTCGTCAAATCGATGCACACCTTCAACCCTACGCACGGCCAGGGCAAAAACCTCGCGCACTCGGGTAGCATCCTCGCCAACAGGCCAACCATCGGCGCATGGGTTTCTTATGGGCTTGGTACGGAGAACGAGAACCTGCCGGCATTCGTCGTACTCACTGGTAATCCTGGCGGCGGCTCGTTATGGCGCGCGGGCTTCCTGCCTGCCGAGCACCAGGGCGTAGCCTTCAACCCCTCCGAACCAGAACCGGAGAAGATGATCCGCGATCTGCGTAACCGGCATATGGATGCAGGGGCGCAGCGCAATCAACTC
>JBDTVQ010000569.1:0-3405 GCA_040007195.1 Acidobacteriota bacterium
GACCGCCCTGCCTGGCTTCATCAACCAGACCGGCCACAGTTTCGCCAGCTTCCTGATGGGTGACTACGCCAGCACCAGCCGCGGCATCACCGGCGCCAACTTCGGCCACCGCTGGCGCACCGCCGGCTTCTACTTCCAGGACGACTGGAAAGCCACCCGCAAACTCACGCTCAACCTCGGCGTCCGCTGGGAAGTCATCGGCGGCCTCACCGAAGTCGCGCAGCGCATGTCCGGTCTCAGCCTCACCACGGCCAATCCCGCCGCCGGCGGCAACCCAGGCGCGCTCGTCTTCCTAGAAGACATCGGCCGCAACAGCTTCCAGAACACCTACTGGAAACAGATCTCGCCTAAGTTCGGCTTCGCCTATGCCGTCAATGAAAAGATGGTCCTGCGCGGCGGCTACGGCATCAACAACACGCCCGCCATCTCCAACGGCTTCGGCTTCGGCGGAACCCTCGGCTTCAACGGCAACATCGTCCGCAACAGCGGCAACACGCCCATCCGCTTCGCCGAAGACAGCCTCGGCAACATCGCCGACCGATATCCCGACTTCGTCGGCGTGCTCCCCAACAAGAGCCCCGCGCTCGCCAACGGCCAGGGCATCGATTACTACCGCACCGACGGCAACCGCATGCCCTATGTTCAGAACTGGAACTTCGGCATCCAGTACCAACTGCCTGCCGCCACAGTTCTCGAAGTGAACTACATCGGCAACAAGGGCACGCGCCTCATCGCCAAGGGCTTCAATCAGCCGAACAACCTGCCCTACACCGTCACGCAGCAATATGGTGACCTGCTGCCCCGCCCCTGGAACTCCTCCAGCCCCATCCCGGCGCCCTTTGCCGGCTTTAGCGGAACCAACCTCCAGGCCCTCCGCCCCTACGCGCAATTCACGGGAATCAACGATATCTTCCCGAACACCGGCAACTCCAGCTACAACTCGCTGCAGGTGCAGGCCACGCGCCACTTCAAGGGCGGCCTCGCCATCCTCGGCGCCTACACGTGGTCGAAGGCCATCGGCCTCACCGATAACGCCATCGATTCCGAAAACGTCGCCGATGTCTTCAATCGCAACCTCGAACGCTCCATCACCAACTACAACATCCCCCACGTGGCGAAATTGAGCTGGATCTACGAGCTTCCCATCGGGCCCAACAAGTTGCTCAACATCAGCGGCACTGCTGGCAAGATCCTCGGCGGCTGGCAACTCAGCGGCATCCACACCTTACGCGCCGGTAACCCGATCGCCATTTCCACTGGCGGCATCAACCTGCCCACCGGAAACGCCGTCCGTCCCGATCTCGTCGCGGGCCAGAACATCGTCGCCAATTCCGACCCCGGCATCGTCTTCCGCGGCGCCGCTGGCGCACCGGCCTACCTGAACCGCGCCGCCTTCTCCAATCCCCCGGTTTTCGCCGGTGGACAGAACGTCGTGCAGCACCTCGGTACCGTCGGCCCTTACCTGCCGAACATCCGTGACCGCCATTGGGTCTCCGAAGACATGAATATCTCCAAGACATTCAACTTCGACGAGCACCGCAACTTCGAACTGCGCGGCACGTTCCTGAACCCCTTCAACCGCCACGGTATCGGCGGCTTGCAGACCAACATCACCAGCCCCCTCTTCGGCCAGTACACCGGCCAGCAGATGGGCGCCCGCAACATTGAAATCGCGCTGCGGTTCGGCTTCTAACGAACGGGGAGGCCCGGAGGGAAGGTCATTCCATATGACCTTCCCTTAATTTAAGTATTTTAATTACAGCTGGATAGCATTGACTTCCTCCTAAGAGCCAAATATCTTTAGTCCCAATGGTCCTTCTGTGGGACCTAGTACTTTTGACCGGGGGGTCTTCATGTTGTCTCGCAATTTGCTTCTTGGAATCGTAATTTCCTCGGCCCTGTTCGCCCAAGGCGAGCGCGGCACTCTAAATGGATCGATCACGGATTCCTCAGGCGCGGTCGTCGCCGGCGCCACTGTGAAAATCTTGAACCCAGCCACCGGCGTTGAACTCAACGCCACCACCACCGACTCCGGCGTCTACCGCCTGCCGTCTCTGTCGCCCGGCACCTACCGCATCTCGGTCGGCGCCCCCGGCTTCAAAACGGCCGTTCGCGAAAACGTCGTCCTCGCTGTTGCCCAAACGCTTACCCTTGACTTCAAGCTCGACGTCGGCAACGTCTCTGATTCCATCACTGTCTCGAGCGATCCGCCGCTTCTCGAAACCGGCACCGCCGAAATCGGCTCCTATGTTACGAAGAAGGAGTTCGACTCCTGGCCCATCGCCGTCAGCGGCGGTCGCCGCCAGATCCAGCAGTTCATCTTCACCTCGCTGCCTGGCACCATCGGCAGCACGTGGCAGGGCTCCATCAACGGCGGCCAGAACTACACTCACGAAATTCTGATCGACGGCATCTCGCTCGGCCGCATGGACCTCGCAGGCGGCTCGAACTCCGAATTCAGCCCCTCCGCTGAATCCATCTCCGAGTTCAAACTCCAAACCGGAACTGTGAGCGCGCAATACTCCGGCACGCAGACTTCCGTGGCCAATTTCGCCACCAAGTCCGGTACGAATGAGTTGCACGGCTCGGCCTACTACTACGGCCAGAACGATGCCCTTCGTGCCAACAACTTCAACTCCAACTCTGCCGGTATCGCGCGCCAGCCCTACAAACAGCACAATTACGGCTACTCCATCGGTGGCCCGGTCTTCATTCCGAAGGTCTACGACGGCCGTAACAAGAGCTTCTTCTTCCACAATATGGAGCGCACCACCCAGAAGGACTACAGCCAGACCCTTCTCACCCAGCTCCCCACCGTCGACTTCAAGCGCGGCGACTTCTCGCAGCTCCTGAACCCCAGCTTCACGGGTAATGCCGCCTCCGGCACCTCCGTGGGCACTGATGCCGCTGGCCGCAGCGTTCAGTTCGGCGCGCTTTACGATCCCACCTCGTCCCGCCAGGTAGGCAACACCTGGGTCCGTGACATCTTCCCCGGCAACATGATTCCCCGTAGCCGCTGGAGTCCGGTCTCCTCGAAAATCCTCGAACTGGCTCCCATCGATGATCCGGTTTTCAGCGGGATGCTCAACAACATGCCCGCCCTCGGCGCCTGCTGCCCTGAGTTCCGCGAGCGCATGTTGACCTTCAAGGGCGATCACAACTTCAACTCCAATCACCGCATGAGCGCGATGTTCAACCGCAACTTCCGTACGCGCTACAACTCCGGCTCTCCCCGTTGGGGCACGCCGCCCAATACGCCCACCGGCGTCTATCAGAATCAGGACACCCCCGGGACCATGGTCCGCCTGGCGTATGACGTCACGCTGCGTCCCACCCTGCTCGCCCACTTCGCCCTCGGCTACAACCGCTTCGGCAACAACAATGAGAGCGTCTTCGTCGACCAGG
>JBDTVQ010000570.1:0-3381 GCA_040007195.1 Acidobacteriota bacterium
AGCGCCGCACCCATGGGATTCTTCGACGTGGAGGTGAACTCCCAGGCCGCGAGACCGTCGAAGTGGATCTCTTCGAACACGTCCCTTACGCGCCAACCGCTGACCTTTTTTGTTTTGTAGTCCGTCACCGCATCGCCCACGACGATTTTCGCCGACTGGGGATAAAAGGGTTCCCCCGTAAACCACCAGGCGCGGACGAAGTAGGCCGGCGCAATCGCTAAGGCGATCGCGCCGATGCCGGCCAGCAGCCGGAACCGGGCGCGAGAAATCCAGACCGCGTGCAGAAACAGGAGCGTCAGCGCGAAGCCGCCGAAAATTGCCGGCGTCTTCACGTGTAGCGCGGCGGCCAAACATAGGGCGCCCCACAGCATCACGCGATCCTCACCCTCGCTCCAGTAACGCAAATATGCGTAGAGTGCCGCGCCCAGGCACACGGCTAGAGCCGCATCGTTTTTCGCCACGCTCGCCGTCCAGTGAACGGCAGGCACGCTGATCGCGAGCGTGACGCCCAGCAGCGCCTCCATCCTGCTGGCGCCGCACTCACGCGCGATTAGCCATACCAAAAGAACCAGAACCGGGAAGAAAGCGGCGGGTATGATTTGGGCCCCGATCTGCCCGCCGAACGGCAACACAGCCGCCATGAGCAGTTCCACGCCCTGCGGGAAGAACGAGTAGCTCACGCCCTCGACCGGCCGTAACGCGCCCCAGGACGCATACATCATGGCGTCGAACAGATGATGGCGCACGACATCGAACACGCGGCTCGGCGCGAGGGCCGTGAGCACGCTCATGTTCGCGAGAACAAATAGCCAGGGCACGGTGAATCCCGCGAGCGCGGTGCCAAGCGATGCGTCGTCCACCCAATCACGCCGTAACCGCGATACCGCTTCAGGAAGCAGGAGCAATTCACGCCGTCCCAACCACGATCCGCCGGCGACCAGCGCAGCCATCACCCACGGCCGCAGTCCGCCCACCAATCCGATGGGGAACAAGCCCACCATCACCACGACAAGGCCGGTAGCCAGCGGCAGCACGACGTGCTCCAGCGCACGTCGCGGCTCTACGCGAAATCCTCTCAATACAGCCGCACCCCACCCGTAAGCTCCGAAGGCGAGTGCGGTGGCGGCCGCCGCCGCTCGAGGCTCGTATGCGAAGGCGATACCGATTGGGACAAGTGCGAGAGCCGGGAGTTCCCACTTGCGCCATTCGGGCCGATTCGTCCGCAGCAACGCATAACAGCCACAGCCCAGCAGCCACACCGGCATTGCAATCAGAAATACTTTGAAGTACGCCTCGCCCGGATTGCGGAACTGCTCGGCGTGCCATAAAAATGGGCGCGCGAAAAGGCTCAGGCTGAAGGCGAGCCAAGACGCCCACAGGACTCCTCGCAGCACACGCCACACCGGTTTGGGCGCAGCGCCGTGGCTGGGCTGTGGTTCCATATCACTACTAATCGGAGGCGGCACGTCCGGGCACGGAGGGTTGCGACGCGTCCATCTGCTTCAACTCGGCTTCGGTTACCACGCGTCCCTCTTCGAGGTACTCCTCGTCGACGTTCGCTTCCCACAGATCGTAGTTTGCGCCCAGTATGTTCCGCGCGGCAAATACGCCAGTAAGCATCGAGTGATCCTGATTGTTGTAGCGGTGCATGCCGTTGCGGCCGACCAACTGCAAACCGGAAACTTCACCGAGAAACCGCCGCACGAGTTCCAGCCCGCCCTTATAGTGATCGTCGTATACCGGGTAGGCTTTCGGCATGCGCACGACCGCGCCGCCGATTACCTGTTCCTTCTTCACCAGGCCCAACTCAGCGATTTCCTTTGTGGCCAGCGCGATGAGCTCGTCATCCGGCGAATTCCACAACTGGTCGCCTTCCTGGCAAAAGTATTCGAGGCCGAGGCACGACTTCGAATCGTCGGGAACCATCTCCGGACTCCAATTCTTGAAGTTCTGGATGCGGCCGACCTTGACTCCCGGCTCATGCACGTAGATCCAGTTATCGCTGAACAGGTGCCTTGCCTCTATGAACAACGCTACCGTCACGAAATCACGATAGCGGAACTTGAGCGCGGCCGGCGCCAGCCACTCCGGAGCCGCCGGCTGGAGAGCGCGTACCAGTTGCTGAATGGGCATCGTGCTGATCACATGCGTCGCCGGAAAATGTCCAGCAGACGTTTGAACGCCCGTCACACCTTCGGGTCCCCATTCGATCGCCTGCACTTCGGCATTGAACACGACGTTTGTGCCCGCCGCCGCGAGTTGTTCGTGCAGCCGCTCCCACATCATGCCGGGGCCCTTGCGCGGATATAGGAACTCCTGGATAAGAGTCTTGATCTCGGCCTCTTTGCCACGCTTGGGGAACAGGGCGTTCATCACCAGGCTTGTCAGCGACAGACCACGGATGCGCTGCGCGGCCCAGTCGGCGCCGATTTCCTTGCAGCTCATGCCCCACACTTTTTCCGTGTAGGTTTTGAAGAAGATTTCAAACAGCCGGCGTCCGAAGCGATTGGTGATCCACGATTCGAGGTCCTTTTCCGGCCGGATTGGCAGCACGCGCGCTTTCAAAAAGCTGAGCCCGCAGCGTGCCGATTCGAACACACCCAGTTTCTGCAGGGCTTCGCCCGGAAGCAGGGGATAGTTGAGAAATTTTCCCTTGTAGTAGATGCGCGATTGGCGGGGGCGGACGAGCAGATCTTTGCCCAGCACTTCGTGCCAGATCTGTTCGACGAGCGAGACCTTGGTATAAAAACGGTGCCCGCCGATGTCGAAAAGGTAACCTTGGCTGGCAACCGTACGGGAGATGCCACCCACTACGGTGTCGCGTTCCACTACGGTGCACCGCACACCACCGCGCAGCAGCTCATAGGCTGCTGTCAAGCCCGCGGGCCCCGCGCCGATGATGACTACCTGAGGCTCCCGCGTCTGCTGGTCCGGCACAATTCCCTGCAAAATATGCGAGTATAGCGTACTCGGGATGTTCTTCGCCCACTTGCAACCGCGTTTGCACTCATGAAATTACGGCCGCCCATACTCATCTTGGGCGCCGGCCCCGCTGGGCTGGGTGCGGCTTGGCGTCTGGCCAGGCGTGGCTTTGCCGTCACACTGGTGGACCGCGCGGCGTCGGTCGGCGGCAATGCGGGCAGCTTCGATTGCGCAGGGTTCCGCGCCGACTTCGGCAGCCACCGTCTTCACCCTTCGTCTTCGCTGGAAATTCTCTCCGACATTCGCTCGTTCCTAGGCGCGGACCTGCTGGACAGGCCCCGCCATGGACGCATTCATCTTGGCGGGCGATGGCTGCACTTTCCGCTGAAGGCAGCCGACTTGATTCTTCGTGCGCCAGCGGCACTTTCCTTCGGTTTCGCGCGCGACACGCTGGCCAAG
>JBDTVQ010000571.1:0-3380 GCA_040007195.1 Acidobacteriota bacterium
ATTCACCACCGCCCCCATCGCCCGTCCATACTCCGCCGCGTACGAGTTCGTCTGCACCTTGAACTCCTGAATCGCGTCAATCGACGGCTGCACCATCTCCGACCGCCGCTGCGCCCCCGCCAGCTCAATGCCGTTGTTGTCCACCCCGTCCAACTGGAAGTTGTTCTGCGAAACCCGCATGCCGTTCACGCTGAACCCCTCCATCCGCGCCCCCGCCAGCGGCTGCACCGCTCCCGCCGACAGCAGCGCCAGTTGGTTGTAGTTCCGCCCGTTCAGCGGCATCTCCACGATGCGCCGGTTCTCAATCACCTGCCCGCGCGAGGCTTCGACAGTATTGAGCTGCGCCACATTGGCCGTCACCTCAATTTGCTCGGTGACCGCGCCAATCTCCATCGCGAAGTTCAACTCGGCGCGCTGGTCGGTTTCAAACACCAGCCCCGACCGCGTCACGGTCTTGAAGCCCTGGCTCTCCACGCGCATTTGATACTTGCCCGGCTGCAACAACGAAAACGTGTAGTAGCCGGATTGGTTGGTCGCCGTCGTGCGGTCGAGTCCAGTCCCCTGGTTCACGACCACCACCGTGGCCGCCGGAATCACCGCGCCCGAAGCGTCCGTCACCCGGCCCGTTACCGAAGCGGTCTGCGCAAACGCCGGCGCCGCCGCCAGCAATCCAAGAATCGATAGAAGAAAAACACCCAACATAATCACCTCCAGAGCGAGTACCAGGAGGAGCAGCTAACAGCGCCCCTCTCCCCGGCCAAAACTGAAGGTAACGATATCTTAATGATTAATCAATGTCAATTTTCGTACACACGCCCCGCGCGCCCGCCAGAACCGCCCTTCACCCGCCGCTCGTCACCGCAAACGACATCTGCTCCGGGTCCAGCAACACCGCCATCGTCTGTCCTTCCGGCAACATCGTCGGCGGAATCAAAACCTTCGCCCCCAGCGCCGTGGCTTTATCCACATACGCCGCACAGTCTTCCACCTGCACGAACAGTTGAACGAAATTCGGAGCCTGCGCCGGCGCCGGCCACAGCCCCCCTTGAATCCCGTCCTTCGACCCCGTCTCAATCTTCCGGTACCCCATCGGATTCGCGTCGTCGAGCGACCACCCGAACAGCTCCTGGTAAAACCGCCCGTGCGTCTCGGGGTTCTTCGTGATGATCTGAAAATGTACGACTGGGTTCGCCATAGGTCTCCTCATTGAATTCGGTTGCATGTATCCGGACGCCATCTCCTCCACCCGCGCCACCGCCCGCCTCCGGAACTCGGCCAGTGTCCACGCCCCTGCGCCCTCCACGTCCACCCACGTCGCCGGCCCCGTGAAGCTAAGGAACCGCAGCCGCAGCAACCGCTGCAACGCAACGTTCACGGCATCGACCGTGCTGCCCGTCCGCGCCGCAATCCACCGGGCATCGGTCTGAAAATCGTCCCGCCCCGCCAGCCGCAAAATCTCGTGATGCAGCGGTTCATTCAAGATCGCCGCCGCCTCCGCCGCAAAGTGGCGCAGCGCATCCCACCGCGCCTGCTGCTCGGTCGACGGCAGCGCCGACGCCGCCCGGTAAGCCAACCGCTCCGCCGCACCCAGCCCCAACCGCACCGCCAACCGGTCAACCAACTCCTCCGACGGCTCCCGCTCCCCACGCAAAATCTTCGATACCGACGAGTGGTCCGTCTCCAAATCCCGCGCAAACGCCCGCAGCGAATACCGCGAATTCTTGCACCGCCTGTGCCGGAACTCTTCTCTCAACCGGTCGCTAAATTGAGGCCGCACGAGCCGATCCTACCAGCGCTCCCCCGCCATGGGAAGACCCCAGCCCAACAAACCGGGGCGCACCCAAGCCCCACCGTCGCACAGCGCCTACGCCGTCACCTTGTAGCGAATCAGCTTCAAGTCCCCGCTCTCCAGGTTCACCCCCACGATCGTGTCGCCCAGGTTCGATCCGCTCCCCGGCCTGTGCTGCACGCGCAACTGAAAACCCGTCGCATGGATGATCTTCTCCCCCAGTCGCACCGGCGCCGCCGACCCATCGTCCGCAAACCGCCAGTAGATCAGCTTCACCACCTTGTCGTCTTGCCGGATCGCCGTCACCACGTTCGGTCCCCCCATCCACGCGCACGCCACCACCGTGCCCGTTTCCGCCGCCGCCGCATCCATCCAACGCGTGATCCCGCCACCCGCCTCCAACTTCCATCCAATGACCTTCAAATGGCCCGTCTCGTCGATCACCGCCGTCACCACCCCCGCGCCCGCCCCCGTCCCAACCGTACACACTGCCAAGCCCTTCACCGCCTCCGCCGCCGTCGCATTGCCAATCGACGAAATCGCGGGCGTCTCCGCCGGAACCGCACGCCGGAACCGCCGCAGCTTGAGCGCCCCAACCGGCGACGCCGCCGTAAATGCGGCCACCCATTCCGAAGTGCCGAAATGATCCTCGTCCCAGTCCGAACGCGTCGCCGCCACGTCCACCACAAATGCCGGCGTGGATGTCGTCAACGTCGTCTTGCCCAGCTTGGTCGGAATCTGCCCGCCCCAGTCCATCGTCCACACACACGTCCGCAGCTTGTGGCTCGACGTCACTTCCGCCGACACCGCCCGGCACACCTTGGGACCGATCTTCACCACGATCTTTCGGGACGGCACCCGCTGCTGCAGCGGCCGTGCGCCACCGCCTTTCAACGCCATCGTCACAGCCGGAGGATGCAGCGGATGGTCCGGCGGAGGCAATCCGGCCAGAGCGAGTTCGATGGAGTCGTAACCAGTCGCGACATCATTGGTCGCATGAAACCAGAACTCTTTCGTGAACGCGCGGAACTGGTACGTGCCCCCGGAGTTCCGCGCCATCAGCAGACGGTCTTCCGTCACAGCACAGGCCACTACATCAATGCCCGTATCAGCCGGAGGCTCGATCGCGATCTCCGAAAATCCGCTCCCCGGAAGAATGTCCCAAAGCTGATAGTGCACATGCCCGCCCGCCGACCGGACCACGGCGACCATGTTCAATCCATCCCCGCACAGCGCAAGCCCCAGCCTGTCCGCCCGAGCCCCAAACGCCTCGCCCGCCTTCGTAACAGCAAATGGCATACAGCCTCCGAAATTGCACGCATAATATCACGCCAATGTTCACACGACCGTTCCGGCCATCCGGACCGGGCTCAGTATGCCCAATCACCATTGCTTTGACTTACCCTGTGCGTTCGCACGGTTCAATGCGTGTTGGGCTGGCTCACGCCGAGTCATCCCGAGCAACGCGTTCAAGATATTCCTTTGATGGATGGAATCTTCTTAAATTGTCCTCATCCAAGACCAGCCGATAGCAAGGCACGATACCCTGGCTGGACCCATCGCCAACAAGAACTGTGACCAGATGTTTAAA
>JBDTVQ010000572.1:0-3373 GCA_040007195.1 Acidobacteriota bacterium
ATCGACTTCCCATACTGGTATTGCGTATTGAACGTAAAGCCCCCCCGGAAGCGCCGCGTCAGACGCACATTGCCCGCGTGATAGATCGAATTTCCGATCGAGTCGTCGAGCGTAAACCCCAGCGCGTAGGGAATGGGGCGCCGGTCTTCCGACGTGGTGGGCGATCCGGGCGGCGCCTGGTTCGGCAGCCGCTGCACATCCAGCCGCGTCCCCTTCGTCCCTAGGTACCCCACTTCCAGAACCAACGAGTAGCGCAGGTTGGTCTGCGCCGAAGCGTTCCACGACTGTCCATAGCCCGTGCGATAGCCGCGATCCACCGCATAGGTGTTGTTGATCAGCGTGCCGCTCGGTGTCGTGATGAAACCGTTCTGAATCGTCAGTGGGCTCGCGAACGTCGTCGTCTGCTGTGTGGTCGTGGCGACTGGCGGTTGCTGCGCCAACCGGCTGGCAAGCTGCCCGTAGATAGAGCCGTTGTAGTACAGCCCATATCCACCCCGCAGCAATAGCGAATGCTTAGGCAACGGCTTCCAGGCCACCGCGAATCGCGGCGCAAAGTTGTTCCGGTCGGGATCGATCAAAGCGTCCGGAAACGCGCCGCTATAGGCGCCGGAACCGCCCGGTGTCACCAGCGACGCGCCCGTGTATCCCCGCGCAATGTCCAGATTCGCCGAACGCAGATACTTCTCATGAATCGGCTGCGTGTACTCATAGCGAAGGCCTACATTGATGCTGAGGTTGGCGTTGATGCGCCAGTCGTCCTGCACGAAAGCGTTCAGCGTGTAATTGCGGAAATAGTTGTCGGCGTTCCCGAAGCGAATATTGGCCGTCTGCGGAAAGCCCAGCAGGAAGTCTGCGAAGTCATACCCGGTGGCCGCCACCGGATTGCCCTGCGCGTCAAGCGCGCTGGTGAGCAATCCGCTGAAACTGTACGCGCCGCGCCCCGTGGGCTCGCTGATCTGATTCGTCAGGCTATGCCGGTACGTAAAGCCCGTGGCAATGTTGTGCTGCTTGTGCGTCCACGTAATTCCCTCCGTCACCGCCCACGATTGATCCGCGCGCTGGCTCGGGTTGCCATCGCTGAGCGCGCCATAGTTAGTGAACGAAAGATTTGGCGGTCCGAACGAAAACGGATTACGCGACGTGCCCTCAATCCCCAGCATCGCCGCCGTGTCCTCGCCATAAGCGAAATACGGCGTGGTCGTCGAACGGTTGCGGCTGAAGTCCAGCCGCAGGTTGCTCAATAGCACCGGCGACAGCGTGTGCGACCAGCCTAGATTCAAGCGAACCCCGCGCCCCGACGTCTCATCGCGGTAGCCGAACAGTTGCAGTGCCTCGCCGCTGCGCCGTTGCAGGCTGAAGCCCGTGTTCAACCTGTCCTTCGCGCCCAGCGGCTGCATCACCCGCACATCCAGGTTGTCGTTGTTGTTCGGGTTTGAGCTGACGATGTTGTAGTTCTGCACATTTCCCGGAAGCGTCGGGGCGGGGAAGAAGTTCAGCAGCCCGGCCGCCGCCGGATCGATGCGCGATTGCGGAATCACGTTCCCGGGAAACGGCAGCCCCGTCTTCGGATCGAAAATCACCACCGGCCGCCCGCGCGAAACCGCCTGCGAAAAATCCCCCGCGCGATCCGCTTCCGTCGGGACGATGCCAAAGCGGCTCACCGGATTCGTGCTGTGCGTGCCGTTGTAGTTCACAAAGAAAAACGTATTCGGGCTCGAGAACAGCTTCGGAATCTTCAGCGGCCCGCCTAGCCCTATGCCGTAACGCGCCCGCGAATAATCCGGCTTGGCCACGCTCTGCCCGTTGATCGAATATGAGCGCGCGTCGAACGCCGATTCGTTCAGCGAAAATGTGGCTCGCCCGCGAATCTGTGCCTGCTGGTTACGCCGCCGGTTTCCAAACGCCGCCACCCCACGCTGCGCCAGGAACGGAGGACGCCCGCCGCGACCCTCCGCGCCCGGTCCGCCCGGCCCACCTCCCCGCCGTCCACCCGGTCCTCCAGGCCCACTTGGCCCACCACGCCCGCCGAATCCCCCGCCAGGACCGCCCGGTCCCCCAAACCCTCCGCCTCCCGGTCCTCCAAATCCACCGCCGCCCGGTCCACCGCGACCTCCGCCGATACCCGCACCCGGCCCCCCCGGCGCCTGCCCCAATTCACCTTGCACCTGCGACCCAGGTTCGCCCAGACCAAATCCACCTGGACCACCAGGACCTCCCGGCCCACCCGGCCCACCGCCCGGCGGCCCAAAGCCCGGCCCAAACAGCCCCACCTCCGGCATTCCCAACCCTTGGCTCGAACTGCCGCTCACCAGAAACGTCTCCGTCGCCGTGCGCGCAAACTCCGGCTGCTGGATCGCCGGCAAATCAAAGTTCAACTCCGCCTGCTGCGCGCTGCCCTGCTGCTCCACGCGGTTCATCTGCATCCGTTGGAACGCCTCCCGCCGCTGCTGCATCGGGTTCGGCGGAGCCGCCTGCGGGCGCGCCACATCCAGCGTGAACGCCGTGGGCACGTTCGACGGCGGCGTCACAATCGCCTTCGAAGTCTTCACGAACCCAAACGCCGCAATCTCCAGCTTCCACTCGCCGTCCGGCAGATTGCGCACGGCAAAGCTCCCGTCTTCCCTTGTATAGGCCGTGAACTTCTTATCACCTTGCGTCAGCGTGACCGTCGCGCCGGGAATCGGCAGGGTTTTGGACGCCACGCGTCCCGTGAAATCCGCCGCTGGGAGGATCGAAACGGCGAAAAGCAGAACTGTAATACGCATTCGGGTACTTTGTGAGCCGGTGCCCTAATGTGTAGACGAATTCCAAGGCCCCCAGTGTTACCGGGCCTATAATGAGGCGCATGGTGAAAGTGTGCGCAATCGCCGTGGCCGCTGCGCCCCTGGTTGCGCTCCTGTTCGCCGCCCGCGAGCCTCCGCAACCTCCGGCCTCGGAGTTTCACTTCATCCGCACCGAATACGTCGACAGGATGCGCGCCCGCGGCGGCTTCGGCCGAGGCTGGTGGATGCAGGACTGGCCCGAAGCCGACGAACACTTCACTCTCGGCATCCGCCGCCTCACCCGCATCGACGTCGGCGAACCGCGTCACCTGTCTCTGCTCGACGACCGCCTCTTCGACTATCCCTGGATCTACGCCACCCAAACCGGCTATTGGGATCTCAGCGTCGCCGAAACGAATCGCCTGCGTGAGTATCTGCTGCGCGGAGGCTTCCTTGTCGTCGACGACTTTTACGGGCCTCAGGATTGGGCCGTCTTCCGCGAAACCATGCAGCGCGTATTTGGCCAGCAGCCCATTCTCGAACTGGAAATGGACCACCCCATGATGCATGTGCTGTTCGACATCAACGAACGCACGCAGATTCCCGGCCTC
>JBDTVQ010000573.1:0-3357 GCA_040007195.1 Acidobacteriota bacterium
GGGCTTGCGTCCGGGGAAGAGATTCAGCTCGTGCCTCGCGTAGAGGATGCGGCGCTGGCTGGGCTTGAGGCCGTCGCGCACGTCCGGCAGCGCGCGCGAGATGATGACCGACATCGAGTAGTCGAGGAACGAGTTCTTGATCTCGTCGGCGACGTTGATCTTGGCGATCTTTTCGTTCGCGGCGAACAGCGGCGTGCCGCCGAGGATGGTCGGCGGCGGCGTAGGATTCTCTGGCGGCGTGGTGTCGTCGGGCATAGCTAAAAAGCGGCTCTCAAGTGAAGGAAAAGAATATGCGGCCCGACCGCTCCTCGGCAATGAACTTATGGGAGAAACCGCCGCAAGATTTCCCAAAACCCTTGCCGTGAAGGCGGCATCCGCTCACCCTGTCGCCGTCACACCACCATTCCGTCAGGAACAAACCACACGCCTATGCACCACGGACCGGTCTCCCCCGAAATCGCCAAGGGTCTGCTCGCGCTCAAGAAACGCATCGCCGCCGCGAAGATTCCGCCTTCCAAGCTCGACGAAGCCATCAACGTCGCCATTTGGAACATCCGCGAGTTCGGCAAATCGCCCCGCACCGACGCCGCCCTGCACTACATCGCGGAGATTCTCGGCCAGTTCGACCTCATTGCCCTCGTCGAGTTGCGCGACAATCTCAACGACCTGAGCTGCGTGATGCGATACCTCGGGTCGAGCTGGCGGGTCGTCTATTCCGACTGGATTGAAGACGACGGCGGCAACGCCGAGCGCGTGGGTTTCCTCTACGACACCCGTGCCGTGACCTTCAACGGCCTCGCCGCCGAGGTGGACGCCCCCCGCGAAAAGAAAGCCACCGAATACCTCGCCAGCCAGTCCTTCTGGCGCGCGCCCTACCTCTGCTCCTTTCGCGCCGGAAACTTTGATTTCCTCGCCCTCGCCACCCACACGCGCTGGGGCGACAGCTTGAAGGGCCGCCAGGCCGAGCTGCAGATGCTCTCCGACTGGATCGGGAAACGCGCCAAGTCCAAAGCCTTCGAGGACACCGACCTGATCGTGATGGGCGACTTCAACATCCCCAAGATCAACGACTCCCTGTTCAAGGCCCTGACCAGTTGCGGCCTGCTCATCCCCGACGCGCTGGTGGAACTCAAGTCCGGCGACCAGGTCATTTCCGGCAGCAACCTCGGCAAGGACGCGCGCTACGATCAAATCCTGCACCTGCCCACGGACCCCAAGCGCTTCAGCAACGGCGGCGGCGCCGTGGATTTCTATGGTGACGACTCCTTCATCAAGAAACTCTTTCCGAGCGCGAACTACACCCGCGATCAATTCAGCTTCCAGATCTCCGACCATTTCCCGGTCTGGGTGCAGATCAAGACCGACATCGACGGCGAGCGCCTCACTCAGATCGTGCAGAACGGGAAAGGCTGAACCTCAGCATGACGCACCGACCGCTGCAACGGCCGCGGTCAAAACAATTGAGCGATGCCTTGGGCTGGCTTGCTTCAAGCCGTTGGCCTGCCGCACCAAGGCGGGCCGTCCCTACGAGCTGTAAATCCAGCCCGGACAAAAGCACGGCTTCGGCGGCGAGGCCGCGAACAACTTCCTCCTGGAAACGATGGCCGACTTCTTCCGGCGGAATCTGCAGCGCTACTGCAGTATCCACCAAGTGGATGGACCACCGGCGGCGAAGGAGGAAGACGCACCGAACCTTCCTGACGCCTTGGGCGAGGGCGGCGTGCTGCGGGCAGAATGCCCGCGCCCCGGAGCGCGCCTACGGCGTGGGCGGCGGCGCGTGGTGCGGATGATCCTCCAGCAGACTCTGCGTCATGTAGAGCGACAACTTCTCCGGCTGCCGCGGGAACATCTTCATCAACTCAATCAGGTTGAAATACAACTCCAGTTGCAGATCCGCCCGTGCGGCGCGCTTGCCCTCCTCCGTCGTCGATTTCTGACCGCTCTTTTCCTCGCTCGCCTCGTAGAGCGCCGTCCAGTTCGTCTTCAACGCCGTCGCCTCCGTCACCACCGGCGCGCCCAGGTCCGCCTGCTTCGCCGTGAGCACCGCCACCAGCGCCGTCAACTTGCTCCCCAGCAGGTCATCCGTGGTCCCCGATTTGGCGAACACCGTGCGCCCGTTCGGGAACACCTCCGTCACCTGCGTTCCGTTCAACCCGTACTTCGCGATCACCACCACGTAAATCTTCCCGATCTCCTCCGGCAGATTCTTCCGAAACTCATCCTTCGCATCCTTGGCCGCCTTGCGTGCGCCCAGCTTCAGCGTGTTATCACTGCTGCACTGCGCCACGATGGCCAGCTTCGCCGCCGTGGCCGCGATGCGGGTGGCCAGCACCACCGGATTATTGGCCGTCATCCGTTGCAGATTATCCGTGCTGAAGGCCAGCAGCTCGGCCTCGCTGATGTTATGATCGTCGAAGGGAACTTCCAGGAATTTGGGGAGGTTGCGCATAGTTCCGAGGGGAGGGGGGTTGAGGTCCGGCTCGTCATATCGAATCCCACTGTCAAAAGTGGCGTTGGAATCGTAGCGAGCCATCTTGGTTTAGGGCGGCAATTCGTGCAGAAAGCCCGAGCGCGGTCAAACCGGAATAGTACGGTCAAAACCCCGCATTTAGGCTCTCATTCGCCTTAAAAGTCACAACTGATTGGAAAATAATGACTTGCGAAAAGCGGCCCCAAATCGCCCAAAATGGCACCCCTTGAAATATCGGTAAATTGCCACCTCCCAAAATGGGAACGACCAAAAAGGCGATATTTTGTCACCTCCCAAAACGGGAATGACCAAACCAACGGTATTTTGCCACTTCCTAAAATGGGAGTGACTAAAAGGACGGTATTTTGCCATCTCCCGAACTGGGAGCGACCAAACCAACGATAGTTTGGCCGAGTGGCAATTCGGAACCGTCCAGTTTCCTACGTTGTGGAGTTCACCCCTTCACCCAGCCCTTGCTCCGGCTGCTCTTGAGCACGGCCCGCTTCACTTCGTGGTGGCCGTCCCCGGCGGTGGCGAATGCACACTGAAGTGGATGGAGTCATGTCGTTTTCGGGCGAAGCTTTCCCGCGAGTGCGTCCTCGACCAATTGAGCCACGCCGATCTCGACGGCCCATTGGCGGAGATACGCTTCGTCAAGCCGCCCTTTCTGGACGGCGATGACCCCGGCCACGTCGCCCAACTGGCGTTCGGAGGGCGTGATGGTGTGCCAGTAGAGCTTGTGGAGGAGGACGTCCTCCGCCGTGGCCAGCCACGCCGGTTCGCCGAAGACCTCCTGGCGCACACGGCGCCGGAACATCTCGCGCTCAAACGGCACGTCGCGAAGGATCCAGAAATCAATCTTCAGCGCCGAGGGGACGTGAATGACG
>JBDTVQ010000574.1:0-3329 GCA_040007195.1 Acidobacteriota bacterium
CACCAACGGAGCCACCACCGGAAAATACACAACAGAAACCATCCGCCTCTACAACGAAAACTAGAAATCCCAAACCATCCCGCCCCACGCTGCCTCCACCCCGCTCCACACCACCCTCATTTTCCGTATCTGCGTGAATCTGCGTCCATCCGCGGCCCAAAACTCCGTTAACAGGTCCACTGCAATCAAATCCCCCACCCCAGCAACCACTTACGCACGCTCGTCCCCTCAACCACTTCACTCCAAGTGAGACCCTGATCCCGATGAAGCCCCAACTAATTTTGCTCTCCAAACTCCCCACTTCCCCAAACCTGGCCCCCCACGAGGTAGCCTGCCGAGCCGAGGAACCCACCCACTACCAGGACCTGCTCTGCGACTTCCTCCAATCCTGGGCCCCCCGCAATCCCTTCGAAGCCTCCCTAGTCCACCGCCTGGCCCAAATCCAGTTCCGCCTCGACCGCTACGCCCAAATCGAAACCGGGCTCCTCAGTCAAGAACTCGCCCATCCCTCGCGGAACCCCTCCCCCAACGCCGCCCTAGCCACCGCCTTCAACGCCCAGGAATCCACCTTCAACACGCTCTCACGAATTGAAGCCAACCTCTGGCGCGACTTCAACCGCACCCAAAAACAACTCCTCGCCGTCCGCGGCGAAGCCCGTGCTCCTCAAAACTCCCACGACGAAGCAAAGCCAATCCGCGCTGAAAACAAAAGGCCGCCAACCCCCGAAACGGCGCCGTCCAACCCTACCGCCCCCCGCCAATCCGTCTGTGCAGCACCGCCGCATCATAGATCGGCCGCTTCACATCCAGCCGCACCATCCGCGCATCCACAATCGGCAAACCCACACCCCGCGCAAGCGCATCCACATCCGCCCGAACGTCATTGTGCAGCAGATACCCCCCCGGCCTCAGCGCATCCGCCACATTCGCCAACGCCAAATTCAGCTCGCGATTCTCGAAATACAGCAACAGGTTCGTCGCCACGACCAAATCGTACTGCCCACTCGGCTTCACGCGCTCAGTAAGGACGTTCAACCGCACCGGATGAACCAGCCCGCTTCCCGCCGCCGACACCTCCAACACCGGAACGCCATTCTCCTGCCCGCGCATGCCAATCTCTTTTCCCAGTCCATCGAAGAAGCCATTCCAGGGATCGTCGCCCGCCGCATACCGCAGCCACAACCGCCGCGCCGAAGAGGGAAATGCCGCCAGATGCTCAATTACCCGCGCATTCACATCGGCCGCGTCGATGCGCAGCGCGGCCTTCTCCGACAACCCCAGTCGCAGCAGCGAATGGGCTAGCGCGTACGGCTGGTAACTTTGCGGCGGAGTCTCGTCGTGCAAACCCGTACGCGGCGCCCAGTCCAGCCCCGGCCCGATCAACAGCACGCGCGCAATCTTCAACCCCGGCGCGCTCTTCCGCAGTGCCTCCAGTCCTACATGCACCGCGTAGTTTGCTTCCAGATTCGTATCCGTCGAATGCCCGCGCGTCTGATAGAGCCCGGCAATGAACTCCGGCCGCTCCGGCCCGCTCCGCGTCCGCGACGCCCATTCCTTTTCGTACAGGAACCGCATGGCGCGAGCATACTCCGCTTGCAAATCGAACCCCGCCGCCATCATCCGCGCGAAATAACGGTGACGCTCGCCCTTCGGCGCGGCTTCTCGAAATGCCGCCAACCGGCTCAGTGCATCTTCGGGAATCTTGCCCGCGTCGTGCCACTCGCGCGCGCTCCGCGAAGGCTCAATCGGCGCCAGCGTAGTGAAGGATTTCGATTGCAGTGCGTAAAAGATCAGATGGTCGGCTTCGCCCTCGCGAATGCGGGCCTCGGTCTCCCGGTTCAGGTCCGCAATCCACCCGGCCGTCGCCTGCAACGCCGCGGGCAACTCCGCTGGATCCACCGGCCTCACGCCCACCGGTCCGGCTCCGAACGCAACGGCGGCCCAAACTACGATCCAGGCTCGACCGTGCATCCGTCGCAACCGGCTACCCCTTGCGGGCCGCCAGCACGCGCGAATGATACCCGCTTTGCCGCACATGGCGCTCGTCGTAAATCTGCAGCCGGCACGCGTGCACCAGTTCGTTCACGCGTCCGTCCACCGACCGCCCCCAAAACGCCGGCGCCAAATTGGCCGCCGCCCGGTACAATTTTGTGAAAATAGGACCGTTAATTCCGATATTCACCAGCGTCAGCGTGCCGCCCGGCCGCAGCACGCGCCGGATCTCCTCGAGCGTCAGAATGATGTCCGCCGTCGAAAGCAGTTCCAGCAGATAACAGCACACCACCGCGTCGTACACCCCATCGGCAAAAGGCAGGTAACGCGCATCCACCGCCTGGCAGTGCGCCGTCACGTCGGGATACTCCGCCCTCACCTGCCGGAACGTCTTCGAGACCATATTGGGCGACAAGTCCACCCCTACCGTCGCGCCGTCCCTGTTCTTGCGCACCAGCCGGCGGAACATCTCGCCACTGCCGGTCGCCACTTCCAGCACCCGCATCCCATTCCGGATCTCCGACATCTCCAGCGCCAGCTTGTGCGCCCTGGAATGGAAGCAATACGTCGAAAGCGGATAGACGGTCGACAGGATGTCGTACACGCGCTTGGTCTTCCCGGCGATCGTGCGGGGCAGCCGGTTGTCGCGCGTGATCGTCAGTATCGGCGCTTCAAATTCCTTCAACAGGGGTTTGATCATCTAGGGTCTCTTTTACCGGCCTTCCTCAGGAAACCGCCGCCAGGTTCGGGGCGTTGGACGGCAACTCAATCCCCGTCCGCGTGCCCTCGCCCGTTTTACTGTCAATCCACATACGGTACTCGTCTCCGAACAGAACTTGCAACCTCTCATTTACATTACTTACGCCAATTCCTTGCTCGAAGATCCGGTTAAGGCGGGCCTCAGGTATCCCCACTCCATCGTCCTCAACCTCCAAATGCAGCTTCCCGTCGCTGTGCCACACCTTTACGCGGATTGTTCCCCCCTCCACTTTGCTCGCCAATCCGTGCTTCAGGCTGTTCTCCACAATCGGCTGCAGAATCATACTCGGAACGGGCAATTCGAGCACTCCCGCCTCGATATCTTTCACAAACCGCAGCTTGCTGCCAAACCGCACCATCTCGATCGAAATGTAGTCCTCGATGAAATTGAGCTCTTCCCGCAGCGACGTCATGTTCTCGGTCTTCTTCATCAGCTTGCGCAGAATATTGGACAACTTTACGATCACCTGCCGCGCCCCGTCCGGATTCGTCCGCACTAGCGACGAAATCGAATTCAGCGTATTGAACAGAAAGTGCGGGTTGATCTGGCTCGTCAGCGCCCGCAGCCGCGCCTCCTG
>JBDTVQ010000575.1:0-3315 GCA_040007195.1 Acidobacteriota bacterium
ATCGTAGCGCCAGCCCGACCCTTGCGTATTCATTCACTACGGCTATCGACGAGCCGAGCCCAGTCCTTGATTTGCTGCCAAGGAGCTACAGTGTCTTCCCAAACTCCTCCGGCTGCTTCTCACCGAAAATCTCCGGTCTGTAGTCCTCAATGAACCGTTGCAGGTTCGCAATAGCCGTGTTGATCCACCACAACGATCAATTCGACGCCCGTGCCGCTGACTGCGCCCCCGCATACCGAGCCGGATTGCCGAGGGAAGGGACCCGCAAACCAAGTCGAAACCGCGGCACCCACCAGTCCCAAAACCAATCTGCCGCACCCAACGGAAGTTCGCACCGTAACGACGCGATCATGCTCAGGGCTATCTCCACCTCCTCGTTCCCTCGCATTTTTCGTTATCCGCGTGCATCTGCGTCCATCTGCGGCCAATTCTCCGGTGAAGGGTCCTCTTCACCCACTTCACCCCCATCCGGATCCCAAACTCATTTCCCAGTCCCCACCCTCCCAAATTTTTCTTCCCCTTCCGCCTCAACCACTTCCCCTCCTCACCGCCCCGCCCGCCTTGGCCAACCCCCAACACTGAAGGCGCAAGAGCAACATTCTTGCTTTTCCCATGCAAACCGCCGCCAGACCTGAACCCAACATCGAAGACGCCGCCGCGCGCCTCGCCTCTCTGTACAAAGCCCAGGGCGACCTCGAACTCTACTTCATTCGCCAGATCGCCGCCGCGCAGATCACCGTCGAATCTCTCAATCGCGCCATCCACACCCTCAGCTCCGCGGCCGACCCCAACGACGCCCGCATCGACCGCCTCTCCCGCGCCAAGGCCCGCGAGCAGCGCCAGGAAATCTGCGCCATCAAGGAACTCAGAACTCTTCAGGACCGCCGCAATATCCTCGCGCGCTTCCCCGATCAAACCAAGGACTGCCCGCCCCTCGCCGACCACACTCTCTTCATCGGCGAACGCCCCAAAATCAAACCGATCCCGGTCCTGCTCCGTGGGCGTCTTCACTCGCCCGTCGACCACAACCGCATGCGCGTCAGCGAGCCAGACCCCACCGCCCGTGCCAACGGCCGGCCCGACATCAAACGCCTTGTCCCCGATTGCTGACGGCACAAGGCTGACCCCTAGCGCAGCCCCCAAAGATAACGCCAGCGCGTGGCGCGCACGTAGCGAGGATGCCCCTTTGGAAACCGGCTGGCCAATTCCTCCTCTTCCTCCGCAATCCGCAGCTCCGTGCCTACGCCATACAGCGCCAAGGCCACGGCCAGTTTCCAGCCCGCCGACGCCAGCAGCCCGGTGGCCACCAGCATTGCCAGAAACGCCGCGTACATCGGGTGCCGCATCAGCGCGTAGGCCCCTCCTGTGGTGAGTGACGTCTCTTCCTCACCGCGAGGCGCCGACCGTTGCGCCCAGAGGTACAGCAGCGCCGCCACGGGCGCGAACACCAGCCCGCCCGCCATCTCGGCCACCCTCGGCCGCAACGGGCCGTCATCCAAAAACAGCGAAATCGGCAAGGCCGAAGCGCACTGCAGCACAAGACCCACCACCGCCCGTGCCCGCATGTGAACGGCCGAAGCAATCTGCCGCCGTCTCGGAATCGCCCCCAGAATCGCGCCAATCGCCAACACGGCCCACGAGCCCAAATACACCAAAAACGTAATTACCCGGAAATGTTCAATGGCCATGGGGAGAATCCCACATTATCGATCAACCGCACCCCGCCCAACCACGCCGCTACCGCCACGCGTACCGGTCCTTCCACCCGCTCCAGCGGCTGCATTGTTCCCGCATCGACGACATCCAGATATTCCACCCGCACCTGCGGCTCAACCGCAATCACCGCCATCGCAGCCGCTCTCACGCGCCCCGCATCCCGCTCCCCGCCTTCCAACTTTTCCAGCGCCACCTGCAGTCCCGCGTATAACACCGGCGCCGCCCGCCGCGCTGCCACACCCAACCGCGCATTCCGTGAACTCATCGCCAGCCCGTCGCTCTCCCGCACTGTCGCCACCGGGACGATCTCCACCGCCATATTCAAATCGGACACCATCCTCTGAATTACCGCCAGCTGCTGCGCGTCCTTCTCGCCGAAGTAAGCCCGGTCCGCTTCCACCGCGTGAAACAGCTTCGCCACCACCGTCGCCACCCCGCGAAAATGCCCCGGCCGGAACGGTCCGCATAAATGCTCGGCCACCTTGCCCGGCTCCACGTGCATCTCCAACGGCCGTGGATACATCTCCGCATTCGCCGGCGCAAACACAATCTCCGCGCCCATCCGCTCGCATGCCGCTACATCGTGTTCCAGTTCACGCGGATATTTCTCAAAATCCTCCGGCTGATTGAACTGAATCGGATTCACGAAGATGCTCACCACCGTCACCCCGCACTCGGCCACGCTCCGCGCGATCAGGCTCTCGTGCCCCACATGCAGCGCCCCCATCGTGGGCACCAACCCCACCCGCTTCCCCTCACACCGCGTCGTCCGCACCGCATCGCGCACGCCCGCGATTGTCTCGATCACCCTCACCCGCGCACCTCGGCCGCATAGGCCTTCACCGCCTCCACGGCCAACTCTCCCAGCCGCGCATATTGCTTCACAAACGGCGGCACCTCCTGCGTCAACCCCAACAGGTCATAGCAAACCAGCACCTGCCCATCGCAGCTCTCACCCGCGCCAATGCCAATCGTCGGCACCGCCAGCGCGCCCGTGATCCGCGCCGACAACTCATTGGGAATCGACTCCAACACCACCGCAAATGCCCCCGCATCCTCCAACCGCCGCGCATCGTCGAAGATCCGGTCTTTTTCTTCGTCTGTCTTGCCCTGCGCTCGAAACCCGCCCAGCAGCTTCACCGATTGCGGTGTCAACCCCACGTGCCCCATCACCGGAATGCCCGACGCCGTCATCCGCCGCACGGCCTCTTCCGCGCTCGCCCCGCCTTCCAGTTTCACCGCGTCCGCCCCGCCATCTTTCACCAACCGCACGGCGTTCCGCAGTGCATCGTCCACGCCCGTCTGATACGAACCGAACGGCATGTCGGCAACCACCAGCGCCCGCTGCGTCCCTCGCACCACCGCCCGCGTGTGATGAAGAATCGCCTCCATCGTCACCGGCAGCGTGGTCTCTTGTCCCTCCACCACCATGCCCAGCGAATCACCAACCAGCATCACGTCCACTCCCGCGCATTCAAACAGCCGCGCAAACGTGGCGTCATACGCCGTCAACATCACAATCTTTTCGCCCTTCCGCTTCATGGCGGAAAGTTGAGGTACGCGCACGCGGCGCATCGTGGCAGCCATCTCTCCATTGTA
>JBDTVQ010000576.1:0-3305 GCA_040007195.1 Acidobacteriota bacterium
AGGACTGGGTTTACACAAAAGAATTGACAGGGCCCCCTCCTCCGTCGAAGGCGCGGACCAGCAAATAAGACAACGAATCGAGGATTTGCTCGAACTCCGACTGATCCATCAGGTGAATCGGTTTGTCACGAGGAATCACATTCGCTCGCGTGGAGACGATGACGCTCGCGTCCCAAGGAACGGCGCACATGAGCATATGGGCGATGCGAGTTTCATCGGGACCGGCGTCGTCTTCGACCCACCACAAGGAGTGGCAAACTCTTTCCCGGCTGCCGACGGCGACACAGTCGGGAACTTCGAATTTTGCGGTCAAGAAGCGTCCGAAGGAATTGGCATTGGCTTCCGCGAGAGTGATTGCGCCGGGATGATCGAGTAGATGCTGGCGCAAGAACTTCGCTGTGTAGGTGTGGTGCTCGTGCCAAAATGCGTCGCACCGGTGTGGAGAAAGATCAAGTGGCGCCGCCGGATTCTTCACAGCAAACTTTGTGTAGTCGTCCGGAAGTAGCGTAAACGTCTCGTCTCGAAGCGGTATCAATCGGTCCATGTAGTTACGCAGCGACCATGCCCGCGATAGTTGGTATCCGAAGTGCGTGACGGCATGGTCTGGAAGGTGGACTTTGATCACGCCAACCGCCGCCTACTTTGCGTTGAGAATGCGATTCAGTGTGCCACCGAAGATGTTGGCCTGTGCTTCCGGGGAGACTCCGCAGGCGTTGAGGACCTTTTTGTAGCGTTCGATGGATTCGTCGAATTCGGTGAGTTCGCCTCCGAAGACGTCGGAGCCGAAGATTACCTTTTCGAAGGCGCTGGTTTGGGATTTGGGGGTGTGGGGGGAGGCGACGCTGGACCACCAGAAGATGGACTTGAAGAATGTGGGGTCCTCCTGCTTCTTGATGAGGGTGGAGCCGGAGAGATCGAAGAACATGTTCGGGTTCCAGCGGGCCATTTCGCCGGCCCAGGCGTAGTCGGGGTTGCCGAGGTGGGCGGCGATGATGGTGGTTTTGGGGTAGCGGCGGGCGATGTTATCGAGCAGGGTGACGCGGAGGCGGTCGACGCTGACGTCTTCGGCGATTTCGGGGTGGCCCCGGTTGACGATGCCGGTGTGGAAGAGGAGCATCATGCCGTACTTGGAGGCGCGGTCGTAGATGGGGGTGTAGGAGGGGTCGTCGTAGTTCTTGCGCGAGCGGGAGATTTCGCCGAGGCCGCGGAAGCCGGCGGCTTTGAAGGTATCGATTTGGGCGAGGACGTTGGGATCGTCGAGCGAGATGTCACCGAAGCCGATGAAGCGGCCGGGGTGGGCGGCCATATAGGTGGTGACCTGTTTGAGGTCGGCGGGTTTGACGAGGAGGAAGGCGATGCCGTCGTGCTTTTCGAGGCGGGCGCGCATGGCGTCGAGGAATTTGATTTCGCCGTTGTGGTGGACGTGGGCGTCGACGAGTTTGGGCGATTGGGCCGGAAGAGAGGCGGCCAGAGCGAGGAGGTAGACGGCGAGGCGCATGGGCAAATTGTATCGTTTGTGGCGGGCGGGCCGAGAGCGCGAGGTGCGCGAGCGATTCCTCTGGTAGACTCCGGGGATGAAAATACCTGCGTGCGGCGCCTGCCACGCCGAGTTGAACATGGAGGATCGGAGCGCCAGCCGAAAGTGGGCGGCGCATAAGTTTGCGAAGGATTCGCTGGCGGTGTATTGCGACTCCTGCGTAAACGTGACGGTCTTTCGAGTAAAGTCGTCGTTCTTTTCAGGCAAGGACTACGAGGCTCTCCAGACGCTGTCTGAGCAGGATTTCAAGCGGGAGTTTGGGCATGGGCCGGGACTGGTCCGCGATCAGCCGGGCGAACGGCTGTTCGCGGAGATCGTCGCGCTTTACGGGGGCCGGGCAAAGGGGACGAGTTGGAAGGAGTCTCGTGACGAAGCATTTGCCGCGGTGTTGTCGAAACTGGCCACAAGCCGGGCCTTCGAATTCCTCGACGATGAGTTGATTCGGATGTACGAATCGGACCAGGAAAAGGACACCGACAAACTGCGGTGGCTTGCCGCGAAGCTCAAGTTCGTGTCCGAGAGTGAGTCGATCGATGCGAGTACGCAGGCCCGCGCGAAGATCTTGCTTACCGAGGTGAAGGAAAGTCTGTTGGGTAGTTTGGGTTGATCTTTCGGCGCGAGTGGGACGGGCGAAATTCCATGTTGGGGGCGAGGGGCGGTCCGGCAAGTCGCTTGCGGTAAATGTGGCCGTTGCCGCGCGCCGGGCAGCGTAGTACTTTTATCTGCCAGCGGGTGAGCCGAATGGGCTGGAATTTGCGCGGTAACGAATAACACGCGTTGGAAAGGAACATTGATGAAAATCGGAGCGACACTCATTCTTGGCCTAACGGTTTGGGGGACACTCCCGGCCGATGCGGCGAATCTTCTGCTGAACGGCAATCTGGACCTGACCTATGGGGAGTTGGTTTCTCCCGGAGTCACCGTACCCAAGCCGTTGAACTGGGTAAACAATGGGAGCTTGGCCCTTACGGGCGCCACCGAAGGGGAGCTTAGCTCGGAACCCTGGGCTGGACCGTCGCCGACGCCGGTTACCACGGACGGCACGGGGCTTCCGTATGCGACGGGCGATGGTTGCGACGGCCTCGATTGCGCGGTATTTTTCAAGGCTTTCATTGGGACCCTGGCGACCGGGGACCTGGCGAGTGGGCATTTGTATCAGGATGTGGCTGCCGTTGCGGGACTGACGTACACGCTGTCCGGGTGGGCCGGCGCGGAGGCCAACTTTCTGGCCGATGAAGCGGTATTCCGGCTGTTGTTTTTCGATGCCGGCGATGCGTTCCTTGGGGGCGGCACGTTGGACTTGTTCGCGGCAGGATTGCTGACGCCGAACGGGCAGCCGTTCAACTACAAGGAGTATTCGCTGTCGATGGTTGCTCCCGCCAACACGGCGAAGGTGCGGGCGCTGATCTCGTTTATCGACGGCTATGCGAACCCGCAGGGCGGCGGACAGGCGTTTGTGGTGGACGATTTCACGCTGGACGATGGGACGGGCGGCGAGGTGCCAGAGCCCGCGACCGGACTGCTGATGGGCGCGGGCCTGGCGGCGGTGGCGTGGGCACGGCGGCGTACGCAGCGGCGAGCCTCAATTCGATAGCCGGAAGTTGACGTCGACGACGAGCACGACTTCGACGGGTTCGCCGTTGAGGAGTGTGGGTTCGTACATCCACTGGCGGACGGCGTCCATGGCGGCGGCGACCAGCAGGGGATGGCCGCTGACGATTTGCAGCGATTGCACGGAGCCCGCTCGGCTGACGATGGCGTTGATCTT
>JBDTVQ010000577.1:0-3301 GCA_040007195.1 Acidobacteriota bacterium
CCAACGCCCCCGCCCAGCCCCGCCGCCACCTCGAAGCCAACCGCCTCTGGATGACCTACGGCCCCCGCAACATGCTCGAATCCTTCCGCGCCGTCCAGGTCTCCACCCGCACCGACAAGCCGCCCACGCGCCGCACCCCCAAGCCGCCGCCCGCCATCACAAATTCAGAGGACCTCACCGCCACCTTCCACCCCATCACCGGCGACCTCATCCGCCTCGAGCAGTGGAACAACTTCCGCTACCAGGAAGGCACCCGCGAAGCCACGGCCCACAAAGCCACCCTCGAACAGCCCTCGGACCGCATCCTTCTCGAGTCCGGCCCCAACGCCCAGGCCCGCACATGGGACCCCTCCGGTTCCCTCACCGCCACCACCATCACCCTCGATCAAACCGCCGGCCGCACCCTCGCCGAGGGCAACGTCCTGTCCACCCGCCAGCCCGAGTCCAAACCCGCCGCGCCCGGCACCCCACCCGGTACGAAGGCCAACTCCGCTATGCTCAACCCGTCTGAGCCCCTGTACGCACGCGCCCAGAAGATGACCGCTCTCGACAACAACCGCGACATCACCTACGAAGGCGCCGCCACCCTCTGGCAGGCCGCCAATCGCCTCCAGGCCGACCGCGTCCACATCCTCCGCGACAAGCAAACCCTCGACGCCGACGGCAACGTCGTCTCCCAGCTCATCGATTCCGCGCCCGATCAAAAGGCCGCCGCCCCCGTCACCATCGTCCGCGCCGATTCGCTCCACTACGACGACGCCGAGAACCTCGCCCACTACAAAGGCAACGTGCGCCTCAACCAGGGCGGGGCATCGGGCGGTATGGACGTCCAATCCTCCGAACTCCGCGCCTATCTGCTCGATGAACCCAAGCCCGGCCAGTCCCGCCTCGACCACGCCTTCGCCGACGCCAACGTCATCATCCTCCAGCAAGGTCCCCACCAGGGCAAGCTCCGCACCCGCCGCGGCACCGCCGAACACGCCGAGTACTACGTCACCGACGGCCGCGTCATCCTCCGCGGCGGAAACCCGCAAATGGCCGACTCAGTAAAAGGAATCACCCGCGGCCGTCAATTGACCTGGTTTTCAGCGAATGATAGCCTTCTCGTAGAGGGTGCTGAGACGCAGCCGGTGGAAAGCCGGATCTTGCGCCGCTAGCCCACATGCGTCGACTAGAAACCGCCGAAATCGCCAAATCGTACCGCCGCCGCAAGGTAGTAGACGACGTCTCTCTCCACGTCAGCCAAGGCGAAGTAGTCGGCCTCCTCGGCCCCAACGGCGCCGGCAAAACCACCAGCTTCTACATCATCGTCGGCCTCATCAGCCCCGACACCGGCCGCGTCCTCCTCGACGGCGAAGACATCACCGACCTCGCCATGTACGAACGCGCCCGCCGCGGCATTTCCTACCTTCCGCAAGAGGCCTCCGTCTTTCGCAAACTCACCGTCGAGGAAAACCTCCTCGCCATCCTCGAAACGCTGCCCATCAACGCCCACGACCGCCGCACTCGGATGAATTCGCTCATCGATCAACTCGGCCTCGACAAAGTGCGCCAGTCCAAGGGCTACATGCTCTCCGGCGGAGAACGCCGCCGCGTCGAAATCGCCCGCTCGCTCGTCATCGAACCCAGCTTCCTCCTCCTCGACGAACCCTTCTCCGGCATCGATCCCATCCAGGTCCTCGAAATCCAGCGCATCATCTTCGACCTCAAACGCGCCGGCATCGGCATCTTGATTACGGACCACAACGTCCGCGAAACCCTCGCCGTCACTGACCGCGCCTACATCATCAACAACGGCACCATCTTCCGCACCGGCTCCCCCGACTCCCTCGGCCGCGACCCCGAAGTCAAACGCGTTTACCTCGGCGACAACTTCACGTTTGAACTGGGCTTGCGGCAATAACTATGCGTGTGACTTCTTGGGAAATAAGCTAAATTCGTCGATCACCCTAGCGCCATCCAACTCTCGCCAATAGGGGACTTCGTTTCCTTCAAATCCGAACCACACATAGACCTTCTGCAACAGCTTGTACGTGATTGAACCGGCAGACTCATCCGTCGGAGCCGTAATCTCGAATGATCGACTTGGTGTAGGCATTGGTTCGTATCGCGCGCCAACGTTCATCCAACTCGTCCTGCCGTGATTGGGATGTAGCATCGCTGGCTTGTCCCCACTGGTCATGTTTCACAGACAGAGAGTATAGGTGATTTCCTTCGGTCTGGGTAATCCAAATTCGTAGAGCTGACGACATCTTGTCGTGAACGTAAGTGTCAGCTCCGCAAGGGCGAGGGGAAGAATGAGATAAGGATCGTTCTGCTTACGATCAATAGGTCCATGCGAAAGAAAGCGAGAATCACCACGGCCTAGGAATAGTGCGATGCCTTCGTTTGAAATCTGCCAGAGTTTGTTCTCGCGCTTCATCTGCCGTCTCAGGCGGCCATGCACATTTTCAAGAGGTATATCGATCGCTACATCCCACCCATCACTTCGAAACTGAACTGGGGTTCTCAACCGGGGAAGTAGTTCAGATCGAGATGGGTCGAAGAGGCCAATCAAATTGATTGCCTCCATCGGGTATGCGCCCAGGACAATGTTTGGCAGAGTTTGAAAGCCAATTTCCTGAGTTGCCTCTTGCAGTTCTCGGTTGAACTGAGCCTCAATAAGAGTCTTATGACTAAGCCGAAGGCTGGCTGTTCTCTCCTCTTGGTCACTCTCGACTAACCGCTGCAGCGTCTCATCAATGCGACTCAAGCGATCACTCAATCCGCGGTTGATAATGGAGTGAAGGCTTTCAACAGACATCGCGGCTACACCTGCTTGATGGCGCACGTAATAACCAAATACGGTGGTGTTGACCTTCCCTCCACTGTCTACGTAACGGGTAACGAGATAAGGCCGGGACTCCTCAGTGGCTGCTGGTACTTCGACGATGACTAAACCCTTTGTCGCATCGTACTTGCTTGCCACCCACTTCGGTGGAGTCTTTAGAGGCGGTTGAATCCACTCTTTAATGACTTGGGAGAACTGATCTGCGTTTAGCAAGCTACTATCAAAAGGCCTGATCTCCTTTGCAACATCACCGAGTACGTGTGCAGACTTCTGAGTCTTCACGCCAACAAGTATTATGCCTCCTCCAGCATTTGCTAACGCCGTTATATCCTTTGCAAGCTCCTGCTTACCGCTATCGGTACCAAGTCGATAGGTCTCTGCCTTGAACTCTATGGCTTCATCTTCGACGGAACCGATTAACCTAGATCCGGCAGTTTGAAGCCGCCCGCGGCCTGCGAAGTGGCCGATAAT
>JBDTVQ010000578.1:0-3250 GCA_040007195.1 Acidobacteriota bacterium
TAGGCCACGGTAGCCTTGTCCGGGCCCTGTCCGCGTTCGAAAAATCCGCCCCAGCCGCCCTGACCGGGGACCTCGGGGTCGCTGAGCCCGACGGGCATGAGATAGAGAAACGAAGGCGTGTCGCCCTCCACGCCCCATTTGTATTTCGGATAAAGGCTGCCGAGGTTGCCGTGGTTTTGAATCAAGGCCTCATACTCGGCCCAGTGGATTATGCCGGCGTGGTTTTGAAATTTCCACGCGCACTCGTCCCACAGGAACAGGAGATCATCGGCAAATTCGCGGCGCATCCATTGGTGCGAGCTGTCGGGATAATGGATGGTGTTGCCGGTTTTCTGAGCAGCGTCCTGATCGGTGATGGTATAGACGCGGAGCTTGTGCAGAAACGCCTTCAAATCCGCCGGGCTGCGCGTCTGCTGGACCTGCCAGATGGCTTGGGCCAGGGTGTTGCCGCCGCCCCAGACGGCGATCCAGAGCGGGCGGTCGTCCTTCTCGTCGGCCAGTCGGACGATGAGATCGCTACCGGGCGAACGATTCGCCTCACCGATGAATGCCTGGCCGAGCGTTTTCGAGCCGAGCATCGTGCGCTCGCGCAGGTAACGGGGGCTGGGCCAGTAACCGATCTGCTGGCGCGACTCGTCGGGCAAAAACTCCTGCTGCGCGGAACGTTTCAGCAGGTTGGGTAGATCCTTTTCATAGGCGTTGATCAAATCGTGGAGGATATCGGGACGCTCCACGCCGCCGTAATTGCTCCACCCCGTGGTAGCCACAAGCCCCTCGATTTCGAACAGATCGGCGTGCACCAGCAGCCGGATCGTGGATTCGGTGTCATCGGGCTCCACATTGTTGGGCGCGATATCAGTCAGCACCACCATGCGCGGCTTGAGTGGGCTGGCCGCAAAGGCTCGCGCCACCATGACCAGGCACAACAACAGGAGGGCGGTGGGACGATGGAGTTTCATGGGAGCGACAGACAATGGGGCCGGGTTGATTTTTGTTAGTTTCCGAACTGAGCCGCCAACCGGTGTTTGCCTTTTCTCAATTCCGATCCGCAGCCGAATCGGTTCAGCGCGCTTTGAGTTCGAGGAGGGTGATGGAGTGCGCGGCGATCTGGTGGGTGAAGGTCGGCGCGATGTCTGAGAGCTTGGTGATGACCGGGACCACGTTGACCGGCTGCGCGAGGGTGTTGGTGGCGTCAGGTGCGGCGGCGAGGGTGTGCGCGCGGCCGAAGCTGGTGACGTCATGAACGCCTTGCAGCTCGATGCGAAGCGTCTGCGCGGAGGCCTCGGGGTTGACGATTTTCAGGTAAAGCACGCCGCTGCGACGATCGCGCGTGACGGAGGCCTGAAGCGGGGAGCCGGCGGAGAAAACGGGCTTCAGGATCTCGTCGCCGACGTGGGTGCTGAACAGTTTGAAGGCATGGTAGCTCGGCGAGCCGTAGGCGCGAAGCGCATCGTAGCCGATGAGGTTGGGCCGCCACTGGTGCTCGTTCACGTTAGCCAGCATGGGCGCGTAGCATTGCATGGTGACGAGATCGGAGACGCGTTCCATGGCGGCCATCCAGGCGGCATCGCCAAGGGCGGCCATGAAGTTGGGCGTAGGGGCGGCATCCTTGGACTCCTTGTCCCAGGGCTTGAAAGGCGTCTCGTGCGCGGCCCATTCGCCAACGAAAACCTCGGGGCCGGAGCGGTCGTAGTTGTCGAAGTGCGTGGGCGAGATGCGGATGAAGTCCGCGGCGTTGCTGTAGTTGTGCTCGTCGAGCACGTCGGGGCGGCGGCTCTTCACGAGTTTGGCGGATTGGTCGTTGCCGATGCTGGAGATGCATTTCAGGCGCGGATAACGCGCCTTGATGGCGTCGTGGAATTGGGCGTAGCGACCGTCGTAGCTGCCGGACTTGTCGAACGCGTCCTCATTGCCGATCTCGACATAGTGGAGTTTGAAGGGTGCGGGATGGCCGTCTGCGGCACGGCGGGCGCCCCACTTGGAGGTGACCGGGCCGACGACATATTCGATCTCGTCGAGGGACTCCTGGATGAATGGCTCGAGCGCGGGGCCGGATTTGATGTATTCGCCATTCAGCGAGTAGCCCGCATAAAGACCGAGCACGGGCTCGGCACCCATGTCTTCGCACCAGAGCAAAAACTCCATCAGGCCCATGCCGTCGGTGGAGCGGTAACCCCAGGTTCCTTCATGGCCGGGACGTTCGTGGATGGGGCCGAGGGTTTTCCACCATTTGAAGCGCTGATCAATGGTGCCTCCCTCGAGGTAGTTGCCCCCGGGGAAGCGCAGGAATGCGGGCTTCAGATCCACCAGCATTTGCATGAGATCGCGACGAAGGCCATTGGGGCGGTCCTTCCAGGTGGGCGGGAAAAGCGAGACGAAGCCGAGCCAGACAGTGCCGGGCTTGTCCGCACTTATTACCAAGCGCGCGTCGGTGGTGGGTGTGATGCCGGGTTGGGTTTCGAGCATGACCTCGTGGGCCTGCCAATCGGTGACGAGACGGTCGATCCGAGCGCGGGCGTAAACAGTCGCGCCGTCGCCGCTTTGCAGGGAGACGGTGAGCGGACCGGCAAAACCGGCGGTGGCCTTGGCGTGGACAGTGGCGAGGTAGCGCGTGGAAGGCGTGAGCGGCATGCCCCAATAGCCGGCGTTGGCCACGCCGCCGCCCGCCTCGGGGATCTCGAGCCGGAGGCTGCCGGGGATGGCCGAGTTGAGCGGCACGGTGGAATCGAGCGCGAGGGTGGCGGCACCGACGGCGGACCAGTGGACCGGCTTTTCAGGGTTGTCGCGAAAGGCACGGTTGCGCACCAGTTCGGCGTAGAGGCCGCCGTCATAGCAGTAGTTGATCTCCTCGGTCATGAGCCCGTAGTGCATCGGGCTGACCCGGCCGACGGGCGTGGCGGCGTCGATCGTCAAGGACGCGGCCGGCGGCGGCTCGGGCGCGGCGAAGGAGGCGGCCGAGGCCACGAAAAGCACGAGCAGGGTTAGCAATGAGGCGAGGCGAGGTTTCATGAGCGGGAGTGGGTGAGAGGTGAAGGTCAGTGGGAGTCGCCGGTTTGCCCGACGCGGTAGTAATCAAAGTCCACCCGGCCGCCGGCGGTCTTGGTCGAATAATAGAAGAGCGCGAAGCGATAACCCACGAAGTGCGGGATGTCGTAGGTAAGGCGCGAGGGACGACCGATGGGGGTCCAGGATTTTCCGTCGAGGCTGTAGGAGAAGCGGGCGACTTCAGGCGCGGGCTGAAATTCGCATT
>JBDTVQ010000579.1:0-3216 GCA_040007195.1 Acidobacteriota bacterium
CCGGATTGGCGCACGGCGTGAATCAGTTCGATCGCCCCCGGCAACTCCGGCGCCAGCGTCACCTGGCGAATATGCCCGCCGGCCGCCTCCTGGAAGCTTTCGAATGCGCCGGGTACCGGGTTGCGAAGCATTGCTGGCAAAAATGCGCCCATCCGCACCGGGTTGATGAACGGCCCCTCCATGTGAAAACCCAGTGGCTCCGCACCCATCTTTCGTCCAATCGCCGGGGCCAGCCCTCTGAAAATCGCACGCGTGTCATCGGCGTCGCGCCCCACCGTGCTCGCCAGGAACGAAGTCACGCCGTTCTTCGGCGCCCAATCGCTGTACGCCTCCACACGCGATGCATCCTGCGTAAAAAACGAATGTCCGCCCCCGCCATGCACGTGCACGTCGATAAACCCCGGGCCGACGGTCATCCCCGAGGCGTCGATCACCTTCGCACCATCCACCGCGAGCCCCTCGCCGACCCCAACAATGCGTGTCCCTTCGATCAGCACGTCCGCCCGCCGAAGCCCGCCCGGCAGCACCGCCGTCCCTCCACGCACCAGCATCCTCGATTCGGACATGACGCCTTTACTCCGTTTCTTGACCCCTCACCGGGCCGCCAATAAGGTTGCCCGGAGGACGGAAACCCAGATGTTGCGGGCAATCCTGTCACGGCGCGGGGCTGCGGTGGCCGTCATTATTGGCTGCACCCTCGGCGCGGTCTACGCCTCGCTCATCCTCTACCAGCGCATCGATGGCGATCTCTTCCCCGGTAACGAGCTCGTCCTCCCGGCCGTGCCGGCCTACGTCCCCGGCACCAACGTCGGCGTCGATGTCTCACTCCCCGGCGTCTCATCTCCGGAAGCCAAACCCTGGACGCCTGCCGCGCGCATGAACATCCTCGTGCTCGGCCTCGATCGCCGTCCCGATGAGCCCGAGGACACCCCTTCCCGCAGCGACACCATGTTCATCACCTCCATCGATAAAGTGGAAGGCCGCCTCCAGATGCTCGCCATCCCTCGCGATCTCTGGACAGACGTCCCTTACGGCAACAAACCGGGCGATTGGGCCCAGGCCAAAATCAATGCCGCCTACTCCTACGGCCAGTTCTACAAGTACCCCGGCGGTGGCGCCGCGGCCGCCGTTGCCGCCGTCCAACACGACCTCAACATCACCATCGACCACTACGTCGTCATCGATTGGGTCGGCTTCGTCCAATTGATCGACGCCATCGGCGGCATTGACGTTGATGTGCCCGCCGAAATCTCCGACTTCGGCACAGACGTCCTCGACGTTTTTCCAAACAACACCGTCGTGCCCGGCCTTCAGCATATGGACGGCCAACAGGCGCTCGGCTACTCCCGCGTTCGCGTCGATGGCGACTTGAAACGCATCGAACGCCAGCAGCTCGTCATCAAAGCCGTCGCCGGCCGCTCCGTCAGCCTTGGCTACATCGCCAAAATCCCTGAACTCTGGGACGCCTACCACCAGGCGTTCCGCACGGATGTCGATAACGCCCTCGTCCCCGGCTTCGCCCTCCTCGCCCGCCAGCTCAACCTCGAGACGATCGAGACCTTCACCCTCGGCCCCGCTACCTACCCCGGCATCGCCGAAGACGGCCAACTCATCCTCCTCCCCAATACCGACGAGGTGTACGACATCATCGACCACTTCCTCGCGGACCCCACCCTGCGGGACGAAAAGCCAACCGTGGCCATCGAATACGCCCCCGGGAAAGACGCGGACGCAAAAGCCGCCCGCACGCACCTCGAGTCTTACGGCGTGCCACCGGCGTTCATCAAACTGATCAAGGCGCCAGCCTCCGATGCGCCCGCAACGGCAGGAATCTTCGACCTGTCCGGCAAAACGTACACCGCCCAGAAGCTCGCCGGGCTCTTTAACCTCCGTCTTCTCAACCCCGAAGCCGGCGCCCCAGATGGCGTGGACGTACTAATCAGACTGGGAGACGGGCTGGACCTCAAGAAGCCCTGAGCACGCAAAACGGGCCACTCAAGCGAGTGGCCCGTTCCGCAGGTAGAGGACGGTCGACGTCAGCTGACGGTGATCGTCGCTTGCATCTGCGGATGGAAATCGCAGGTGATCCTGTAGGTTCCCGCCGCCCCCGAAGCCCAGCTAAAGACGTCGCCCTTCTTCATGTTGCCCGATTCGTTCTTGCCGTTGATCGTCACGGTGTGCAGGGCACTTTCGCTGTTCTTGAAGTACACCTTGTCGCCCGATTTCACGGTCTGCTTGTCTGGCTTGAACGCCAGGCCGTCCTGGTCGATCTCCGCCGCCCCCGCCGGAACCTGCCCGGCCCCCGTAGTCGCCGCGGGGCTATTGCTGCCCGAAGGCGAAGTCGGGATCGCTGCCGAGGTTGGCGTCGACGTGCTGTCGTCTCCTCCGCAGGCCGCCGCCAGTCCGAGCAATGCCAGGCTCGTCAGAGCGAGCGTCGCCGATCTCCATGAAATTCGAATCACACAGTTCCCCTTTTCCTCGCCGGTCTACCCCAGCCCAGTTCTTTCCACAATTGTCTCAAACCGGGCATACCATTGCCATCGTTTCTCCCGCGCTACCTGAAACGCTGATATCTCTATTTACTCGCTCTATCGACCGTCCCGGCTCCAGCCTATGGGAAAGGCCCCCGTATGGGGGCCTTTCCGGACAGAGGCGGGGTGAGCGACTCTTTGGCATCTGATAACTGGGCGGCGCCTACGCCCGCGTTGCAACCGCTTCCACCGATGGGTCCAGCGACTCATCGCCGAAGTCCTTGAAGAACGTCCAGAAGCCGGCAGCCACCAGCGCGCCGATCGCCGGGCCGGCGATGTATACCCAGAAGTCCTTCCACTCGTTCGTCACCAGGGCCGGCCCGAAGGATCGTGCCGGGTTCACCGACGCACCGGTGAATGGCACCGCCACGAAGTGGATCGCCATGACCGCCAGGCCGATGGCAATGGGCGCGTTCAACCCCCACCCCTTTTTGCTCACGGCGGTGTTGAAAATCACCAGCACCAGGAAGGCGGTCAGGATGATTTCGAACAGGAGGCCTTCGCCGGAAGTCATCCCCTTCGCAATCCCGTGACGGCCCAGGTTGCCGCCCGGATCGCCCTCCAGGATGTGCGGAAGGGCAAGCTTGAGCAACAACGAGCCAAGCGCCGCGCCAGCCAACTGCGCGACCATGTACGCCACGCCAAGTTTCGCTTTGATGTTTTTCGTGACCATCATCGCCAGCGT
>JBDTVQ010000580.1:0-3215 GCA_040007195.1 Acidobacteriota bacterium
TGGCGGCATATTCCTCCCCGAAATAGGTCCGTCCTGTGGTTCACGTAGCGCTCACTGGCTTTCCATCGGAACAGAGTGATGAATCGTCGTGCGAGGAGATCGAATGTACCACCGCACAACGAACCGAACCAACCCCCAGAAAGCCACGCCCGGCTTCGCCATCCGCATTGAGAGCTATACGGACTTGGGCATCGCCTTCCTTGTCGCTGAAGACGAGGGCGGCGCCTACGAGCCCCTGGGCCCGGTCGCCAGCATCGCCGAAGCCAGGGAGATTGCGGGTGAGGATCTGCGCCACCGGATGCAGGAACTTGATCGGGGCGGCGAACCGATGTGCCCGGCCCTCTACAAGGTCTGGGCACAGGGGTTGGACGGATACGCGGTCGCGGTGGTTCTCGATCCCTCGACACTCTAAACCGAAGGAAGCACCAACATGCCCGTATTTACCATGGACGGTGGCCTAAACATCACCCTGCACGCTGAGCGGCCCACAGCCACGGACGGCTGCCAAGCGTTCGCCACCGAGAAGGAACTCGCCAAGCTGACCGCCGACTGGCCCGCCATTCGGCTGGTCGAAGTCTGGAACAGTTTCGCCGGCGTCGCGCCGTTCGACGACTTGAAGCCGCTGAAGAAGTTCAACGACCGCGCCAGCGCCGTGGCGCGCATCTGGAAGACGGTGCAGCGACTGGCCGCAAACGCTGCGCCACAGCCCGCGCCAGCCGTGCCAAAGGCTAAGGGGTCGGCCAATAAGGCGTCTGCAGCCACGAAGGCCGCACGCGCCAAGCATGGCGCCACGGTTGCCCGCGAGGGCACCAAGAAGGCCGCCGTGCTCGAACTACTTCGTCGCAAGCAAGGCGCGACGCTCGCCGACATCATGACCGCCACGGGCTGGCAGGCACACTCGGTGCGCGGCTTCATCAGCGGCGCGCTCGTCAAGAACATGGGGCTGGCGGTCGAATCGTTTCGCGGCGACTCGGGGATACGTGGCTACCGAATCAAAAATTAGCAATTAATCGCCGCTGCGTCATGCGCCGCTTGGATTCGTCCCGGCGGCGTTTGCCATTTGCTGGATCTCAATTCCTGCGTATGAGCCAGACGCGAGGGCCCCGTAAACCAAGGGCACGGTAATGAGAGTCGTACCGCTCAGAATCCCTCAAATGCGTTCGGTCTGCCTCGTGAATCGGATTCGACTTGGACCCTAGATCGCGATGCGGGCGAAAAGCCAAGCTGTTCGACGGCCTTCAACAAAATCCCGGCCTGCCGGTTGACCACCGGCAAATACGGCGATTGAATCGGCAGGCCGGTGTTCGGAGCCTTGATGAGCAGGCCGTGCTTCTCCAACATCTCTGACGCCTTGCGGTGCAGATCTTCAGCGACGACCCAGGCGGTCAGGACGGAACGGTCTAACCGCTTCAGAAGGCCCGCTGGTGCGTGCTCGATGGCGTAGCGCCAACCGGCTCGTTGGGTTTTGCTCATCCATCTAGGCGAATCGTTGAGGTCGCCCTCAGGGACTGGCTCGTTCTCGTTGAGGCGCCGTTTGCCTGGATTACCGCGAAGGATTTTTAGGTGGGTAGGTACCGGTTTTCTGCCGCGCACATCGGCCTCCTTCATCAATCGAGGGCCTTTCGAAGGGGGCGCTTTGCGCTGGCCTAGCGAACCGAAACTCTCTTCTAGTGTACGCCCCCAACATCCTGACCCAGGAGATCTGATTCGATCGGCTAGATGCAATTTGGTATGCGCTCGGGTAGCGTGGGATCGCCCGAACACAGCGGCAGAACCAAGCGCTCTCGCCGGGACAATTTCCGGGTAGCCGACAACGCAGGAATTATCAAATGTTCAGCGACGCCGGCGCCGGACGGAGAAGCTTCTTGGCGGCGGCGACTTCGGCTCGTTGGCGGGCGGCAGGTTGGCATTCATCGAAACCACAAACGCGGCCATCTCGGCGTCGGAGATGAGCCCGATGGGCCGCGGGAGCGGCGGGAGTTCGCGGAATTGCATCTGAATCCCCAGAGTGCGCTCATATTTGCGCATGTCGGAGAGCTCTAAGGGAGTGACGAAGGTCCAGGAGGCGCCACGGGCGCCCGCGCGGCCTGTGCGTCCAATCCGATGAACGAAGTTTTGCGGCTCTTGCGGCAAATCGTAGTTCACGACGTGGGCGATGTCATCCACATGAATCCCGCGCGCGGCCACGTCGGTGGCGACCAGTACACGGTAGACACCGTCTTTGAAGCCCTGCAACGCTTCATTGCGCTGGCTCTGCGAACGGTCGCCGTGGATCGCGGCGACCTTGTAGTCCTCGCGCTCCAGAAATTTCGTCAACCGGTCGGCGCTCTCTTTGGTCGCTACAAAGACAAGGAAAGAACCCTGCTCGTTTCTGAGCAGATACTCGAGGAGATCAAACTTGGAGCCGCGCGGAACTTCGTAGCAGAAGAGATCAATGCGGCCGGCCGTCTGCGCACACGACTCCACGGCGATCCGCACAGGATTGCTCACGTAACTTGCGACCAGGCCCGCCACGGATGGGTCCATCGTCGCTGAGAAAAGCATTGTGTGGCGTTTCGCCGGGAGCTTATCCATGATGATGCGCAGATCGGGCAGGAAGCCCATATCGAGCATCCGATCGGCCTCGTCAAGCACCACGGTGGCGGCACGGGAGAGATCGATCAACCGCCGGTCCAGATAGTCACAGAGACGGCCCGGCGTCGCGATCACCACTTCGGCCCCGGCCTGAATATCGCGCAACTGGGCTTTCTCGCTCATGCCGCCTACAACGACTGCGGTGCGGATGTGCATGCCGTGGGCGATTTGCCGGAAGGCCTCATCGATCTGAATGGCGAGTTCACGTGTCGGGCTGAGGATCAGGACTTTGATGGTTTTAGTGCGAGGAATAGCGGCTAGAGCTTCGGTCAGGGGGATTGAGAATGCGAGCGTCTTGCCGGTGCCGGTCTGCGCGGTTGCCACAACGTCGCGGCCTTCCAGGATCGGCGGGATGGCCTGCGCCTGGACGGGCGTCAGGGTGACGAATCGGTTCCTATCGAGATTGTTCCGCAAGGCGGAACAGAATTTGAAATCGGAAAAATGCTGTATCAATTGTGCTCGGATCTTCCTGCCGCGAAGCGGAACCCTTTTGTTTTCAGGATAGCAGCGAGGAAGCGATACGAGGTTGGTCAGGAAAGCCTGTGCCTTTCAGCATCAGCGTCAGGCTAACCGGGCCGATC
>JBDTVQ010000581.1:0-3211 GCA_040007195.1 Acidobacteriota bacterium
AAACTCCAGTTCCGTACGGAGCTGTTTAACCTGTTCAACACGCCGCAGTTCAACGTGCCCAATCGCGGCCTCAACACCGGCGGCGGCTTCCTGCCGACGCGTAATGCCTCGGGTCAGGTTGTCTTTCCGAGCCAGGCCGGCATCAGCGGTGGCGTGGGCGCGGTCACCAGCACCGTGTCGCCGATGCGGAACATCCAATTCGGCCTGAAGTTGTTGTGGTAATTCAGAAGTAGTTTGAGGCGGGGCCGGGCGCTATCTGCGTCCGGCCCTCAGCCCCAACAGCCCGCGTACGCAGCAGTATCCCACCAACGCCGACGTAATCATCCCCACGCATACGATTGCCAGCAAGCCTCGCTCATAAACCTCGAGTGAGGGAATGGCCAGCGCCAGAATCCCCGCCGCAATCCCCACCAACCCATACAGCCTTCGCATCGAAGTCGGTAAATTCGGTGTGATGATCATACGCCGGTGAAGGAACTTTTCCAGAGTTACGGTGTCTTCGAACATAGCATGTTCCGTCTCCTGTTGATTACTACGTCCATTGCCCTGATTTGGATTGGTTGCGGGGCCAACCGCGCCTGGCGTGTACAGCCTTCGCCCTCCGGTTATGCGCTCGGCAACGGCAAGCAGAGCGAACCCTACTCACAGATGCTGGAGCGCTACAACCGCTTCGAAACCGGCTCCGGCTGGGTGGATGTGAAGCCGTTCATGCGCATCCAAATCGAGAACGCCTACTACGAGCCCGGCAGGCCCAAGCGCGGGCTGGACGGCTTCATCGGGACCGAGCGCGTGTGGTATCGCAAGCCCGAGCCCGCGGGCCTGATCGAAGGCGCCATCGAGCCGAAGATGCTCGCTCCGCGGCCGCCGGACGAACCCGCGGTGCAAACGTTGCTCCCGCCGGGCGCCCGCGCATTCGGCGCCTACCGGCTCTTCTTTTCCATCCGCGTCAATCGCCGTGGCGCCACGCGCGGAGCCGTACTGCTCGGCGCGCCCACACAGGGTGAACTGGAATCGCGCGCGGCGGCACTACTGGCCGATCCCGACGCTGTCTGCCGCGAGGGCGCCGCCGAGTGCACCGTGTTTCCCGAGGTCTGCACGGTTTCGCCGGAGCTGGAAATCAGCGTGAACGGTCAACCGAAGGTGTTTGTGTGGGGCACGATCCTGGCATCGGCCGTGGGTAACGCAAAGGACATCCGGCTTACCCGGCTGCTGGCAGGAAAGCGCTCCACGGTGCCGGTCGATGGAACCGATAAGAACGCGCTTCGCCTGCCGTTGCTGCCAGGCGATGAGATCCGGCTGAATTAGGGCTTCAGGATCACCTTCGTCAGGCCCGCTTCGTGCGCGTACAGGCGGTCGAACATCTCCGGGCCCTTGTCGAGCGGCACGGTGGCGCTGATCATCGGTTCCACTTTGAACGCGCCGCGGCCCATCAGGTCGAGGCACGCCGGATAGTCGTTGGCCGAGGCGCAGGAACCCTGCAGCCGCACTTCGCGCGTCACGACGGACTGCAGCGGCAGCGTCGTGTCCTTGGTCACGTTGCCGATGAGGACCACGGTTCCGCCCTTGCGGACGGAATCGATGGACGACAGCACGGTGGCGTTGGCGCCCACCGCTTCCATCACGATGTCGGCGCCTTCGCCTGCGGTGAGTTTGCGTACCGTGGCCGCGACGTCCTCGTTCTTGGCATTGATGGTCACATCAGCGCCCGATGTCTTCGCAAGCGTCAGCCGGCCTTCGTCCAAGTCGACCGAGATGATCAGTCCGCATCCGGCGATGCGCATGGCCTGCACCGTGAGCAAGCCGATCATGCCCGCGCCGACGACGACGCAGGAATCGCCCAGCGAGGCCTGCGCCAGATTGGCGGCGTGCAGCGCCACCGACACCGGCTCCACCATCGCCGCCTGGTCGAACGAGACGGCTTCCGGAATCGCATAAACAATGTGCTGGGGCACGGCGACGAATTCGGCGAACGCGCCGTGGCGGCGGTAGTCGCCGCAGGAGACACCCAACACGCGGCGGTCCGCGCAGAGGTTCGGCTGGCCCTTGCGGCAGTATACGCACTTGCCGCAATTGATCATCGAATCAAACGTAACGCGATCGTCCTGTTTGAAACGCTTCACGTTCGATCCGGTCTTTGCTACCGTACCGGAGGCCTCGTGGCCCATAATGATCGGAGGAATGCGCCGCCCCGATCCGCCGTCGAATCCGTGCACGTCGGAGCCGCAAATGCCGCACGAGGCCACGCGCACTAAAATGTCGTCCGGTCCAATCTCCGGTTCGGGATACTCGACGATGGCGAGTTTCTTGTATTCTTCGAGAAGTAACGCTTTCATGAGGGTTTCGATTTAGTGTATCGCGGCGCCACGCTGGCGTTGGTCCTCGCGGCTCTGTGTGCCGCGGCCCTGTGTTCCTGCGGGCGCGCGGCCGCTCCGAAGTTCGAAGGCCGCGTCGGCCATCTCGAGCAGGAAGGCGGGTTCTCTCTCTTTCTCGAAGCGAACGAAGGCAAGCCGGTCGAGCTCGACGTGTGGATGGCCGCCGCCGATGACATCGCCGGCAGCGGCGGCAAGGACGAATGGTTCGCCGTGTGGGAGGAGTGCGAGGGCTTGGTGAAAGGCGAAAAGCCCGGCATGGGTAAATGCACGGGCACGGAGTATCATATTGCCGCCGCGAACGGCCGCAAGTATCTGACGCGCGAAGGCCCGCGCTGGAGGCTTCGGGGGAGATTCACTCCGAAGCCGGCAGGCGGGCCTTTGCAGGGACTGCTCACCGAAATTCTACAGGCGGAAGAGTAGAGGGACCGGGGTTACCGCCCGCGGCCGCCGCCATGGGCTCCGCCGCGGCTACCGCCGCCACCGTGACCGCCGCCATATCCGCCGCCGCGACCACCACCGTAGCCGCCGCGATAGCCGCCACCGATGATCACGCGGGGGCCGGAGAAGTAGTAGCCGCTGCCCCATCCGCGATACGGATAGGCATAGCCGCCCCAATACGGACCCCAATAGCTAGAGCCGTAGCCCCAACCAGGGTAGGCGCCATAATAGGGACCGTTGTCGCGGCGCTGCATCGTGCGCGGCCGGTCGCGGCCCGATTCATAGTCGTTCTGCTGCGCATAGCGGAAAGCCAGTGGCGCGCGCTCCGTGGAGACCATCACCGGCTCGGACAAGCGGCCCAGCACCTGCCAGCGCAAAAATGCCTGATGTTCGGCGGCGCG
>JBDTVQ010000582.1:0-3198 GCA_040007195.1 Acidobacteriota bacterium
TCCGGTGCCACGCCCAACAACTCGGCGGCACGCAGATACACCTGCGGGTCGGGCTTGGGACGCTCCACCTGATAGCCATCCACAATGTGGGCGAAACGCGGGCGAAGGCCGGATTCGTTCAGCACGAACTCGATGTTCGCCGGTTCCGCGTTCGATCCAACGGCGGCGGGAAAGGAATGGCGCCCAAGAAACTCGCGCACCCCCGGCACCATGAACTGCTCCAGGCGCGGATACATCAGCTCACGGTACAGCTTTTCCTTGTTCGCGCCATGTTCGATGATCTGTTCGTCCGACAAACCTTCGCCGAAGAAGTCGCGCACAATCTCGTCGTTGCGCAGGCCGAACATGCGGGTTTGCACGCGCATCGGGTCGATCCCGTGTTGCTCGAGATACATCTCCCAGGCCTTGTTGTGCAAAGGCGTGGAATGGACGATAACGCCATCCATGTCAAAAAGGAATGCGCGCACGGGCGCTGAGGTAGGCTCCACCTAATCGAGGCTAACATGGCCGCCGGTGAACATCCTTTCGCCCAGCGCTCGCATCGCGATAAAATCGTGAGGCAATGGACATTTACGACGAGATCGTCCGCCTGCGGCGCAGCGGCCAAAAGTGCGCGCTGGCGACGATCGTGCAGGTGAATGGATCCATTCCCAGCTACGAGAGCGCGAAGATGCTCGTGCGGGCCGACGGTTCGATCTTCGGCACCGTGGGCGGTGGCTGCGTCGAAGCCGAAGTGTGGAACGCGGCCCGCGAAGTGATGGACAACGAGCAGCCGCGCCATCTCAACTTCAGCCTCGGCCAGGATGCGGCATACGACAACGGACTCATCTGCGGAGGGCAATTGAACATCTTCGTCGAACCGATCCTGCCGCAGCCCCGTGCCTATATTTTCGGCGCCGGTCACGTCTCGAAGAGCTTGTCGAAGGTGGCCGTGATGGCCGGGTTTGCCACCGTCGTCATCGACGACCGCGAATCCTTCGCCAGCCGCGAGCGCTTTCCCGAAGCCGACGAAGTGATCGCCGGCGAGTACGAATCGATCTTCCCCACGCTCGCACTGAACGATTCGTCCTACGTCATCATCGTCACCCGCGGCCATCGCGACGACATGCGTGTCTTGCGTTGGGCCATCGAACAGCCCGCGCGCTATGTCTCGATGATCGGCAGCCGCCGCAAAGTGCTGGGCGTCATGAAGGAGATTCGCAAGGAAGGCGTGCAGGCCGAAGCGTTTGACCGCTTGCATGCCCCCATGGGCCTGGAAATCGGCGCCATTTCGCCCGAAGAGATCGCCGTCAGTGTCGTCGCCGAAATGATCGCCGTGCGCCGCCAACCGGAAGGCTCGTGGCGCAATGCTGCCAAGTCCATCTTCGTCAACCCCGATCAACGCCGCATCGTGGACAACGCCGCCGAGCAGGTTCCTCTTTCCAAGTGACACTGGCTCCATCACTCACCGCCGTGATTCTGGCCGGCGGCGCATCCTCCCGCATGGGTGCGCCCAAAGCGCTCCTCACGTGGAACGGCGAACCCGTGGCCGTGCGGCTCGCCCGCATGTTCGTCGAAGCGTTAGGCAACGCACGCCTCGTATTGGGCCACGATGCGAATGCCATCCGTGCCGCCTTGCCGCCACTGGTGCGCGCGTCCACTGTCGTCAACTACGCCCCGCAACGCGGCATGCTCAGCTCACTCCAGTGCGGCTTGCGCGCCGTGCCCCATGCGGCCGCCGGAATTTTTTTCCTGCCCGTCGACTATCCGGCCATCTCGGCCAGCACCATTGCCGCGATGCGCGATGCATGGATGGCCACGCCCAGTGCACAAATCCTGCTGCCGCGTTCCGCCGGGCGTCGCGGACATCCCGTGCTGATCTCCCGCGCCATCGCCGAAGAACTCCTCCGGCTTCCTCCCGAAGCCGCCGCGCACGTGGTGATTCGCGCCGATGAGTCGCGCATTCACTATGTCGATGTCGACGACCCCGCCATCCATCGCGACGCCGACGACGCCGCGTCCTTCACCGCATTACAGCGGGAGTTCGGCGGATGAATCGCCGCCGCTGGCTTCTCCTTGCCGCGGTCTTGTTGGCCGCCGTTGCCACCGCTGTGCCGTTCATCAACGCCGACGGCTTCGCCCCTCCCATTCGCGCGGCACTCGAACGAGGTCTCGGGCGAAAGGTGGAGATCAACGGTCCCATCCGCTTTAGCCTCATCGGTCGCGGTTTCTCGATTGATCAGGTCGTCATTCATGAAGACCCCACGATTGGCTCCGAGCCCTTCGCCTACGTCAGCACGCTCGAAGGCACCCTGCGTCTGATCCCCCTCGTGCGAGGCCGCTTTGAGTTCGCCCGCCTGCATCTGGTCGAGCCCAGCGTGAACCTCGCCAAAGCGCGCTCCGGCGGATGGAACGCGCAACCGCTCCTCGATCAGATACTCGCCAGCGCAGGCGGCGGCGGATTCCCCGAAATCAGCATGAGCGGCGGCCGCATGAATTTCCGCCTCGGCGAATGGAAGTCTTCGTATTACCTGGGCGATGCCGAACTGAAAATGGAAGCGGCGAGCGAACGCGAGTTGTCTCTGTACCTGGAAGGCGAACCGGCTCGCACGGACCGCAGCCTCCGTGGCTTCGGCCGTTTTAGCGGCCGTGGGCGCATCCGGCTGACACCCGGCCAGGAGCCTTCCCTCGATCTGAATTTGAACCTTACGCGCACCCCGGTGGCTGAGTTAATGATGCTCGCTCTCGGGCGCGGTTCTGATCTCGATGGATTCTTCAGCGCGCGCGCCTCGCTCAACGGTCCTCTCAGCGACATCGCCTTGAAAGGCCGCCTGCAGTTGGAGGAGTTGGAACGCTTCAGTTGGCTCTGGGGCAGCGCCGCCGGGCCCGGTCTCGATTGGGAGGGCTCTCTCAATTTGCCCGCCCAGCTCGTGGAATTGCGCACGCGCGAGACACGCGCGGGCCTCCCGCTGAAAGCGCGGCTGCGTGGCGCAGATCTGATGGGCGCGCCACGTTGGGCCCTGCTAGCCAATGTCGCCGGCGCGCCCGCCGAATCGGTTCAGCCGCTGGTCACCGAACTTGGCTTCGAAGTGCCCGGACAGTTTCAATGGAAAGGCGCGTTGAGCGGCGCAATCGGATTCGACGCCGCGCACGGTTGGAACGGAGAATTCAGCCTCGCTGACGGTTCCGTCCTGGCCGAGGGCGCAGTGGTGGCGTCGT
>JBDTVQ010000583.1:0-3188 GCA_040007195.1 Acidobacteriota bacterium
AGGGGCGCGGGCATCTTGCCCGCGTTTCTTTTTTTAATCACTTGACGAGTTTCATCTTCAGCAGGATGTACTTCTGCCCCTCGTCCTTCTGGGGCGCGATCGCCATCGAGTTGTGCCACTCCGTCTGAAACTTGAACAGCTCGGCGCGCTGCGCCGCGTCTTGCGGCAGCTCGACGCCGATCGACATCGTCAAAAGGTGTCCGAAAGCCAGGACCTTTACCGCGCCCATCTTGTAAAGCTTGTCGGCAAAGCCATTGGCCTGGTTTTCGTTCATGCCCAAGACCATGCGCTGCTGGAGGTCTTTGTCGGAGATCCACGCCTTGAGTTCGGTTGCGCCGTTCTCCGCCGTCATTTCTTTTACGTCGCGGTCGATTGGGTGAAGGTTGGCGTCTCGGCTGCCGCCGGCCAGGGTCTTGTAGAAAAAGATCGCCGCAGCGACGACGAGCAACAGCGCCAGCATGAGAATCGCGGGCTTGATGAGCGTGCGATAGCCGGCCACTTCCTCCTGTATGACCGGCGTCCGCAGCCCCGTCGGAATGCCGCCGAACCGGTTGTCGAGACTCGGCTCCACCGGCGGCGGCGGGACTGCCTTGATGGGCGCACGCTTCTTCGCCGGCTTGGCATCTTCATCATCCCCCCCAACCGTCGTGCTCATCTTCCGGCCGGTCTTCTGATTGAACCCGCAATGCACGCAGAGCACCGCCCCGGCCTCCAGCGCCTGTCCACATGCCCGGCACTTGTTCGCCGGGGATGCCGGCGCTGCATCCAGGTCATAGGAAATCCCCCCATCCTCCGCCCCGGCCGCCCGAGGCGGCTTCGCCGGCACCTTCACCATCGCCCCACACGCACACTTCGCGCTCTTCCCCGCCAGCTCCGCCCGCCAGGCAAACTGACGGCCACACGCGCGGCAATCGAACTTGGGTTGGGTTGATGCGTCAGCCACGGAACTCCTTTATTGTCCACGAAGGGCACGAAGGGACACGAAGAAGAGAAGAGCAGAAAAGTACAAGAGAAGATGATTTCGAATTACCTGCTTCTGGCCTTTCCTTCGTGTCCCTTCGTGCCCTTCGTGGACCGTTCTTCTCTTGTTTCTTAGTGGATCAGGCATGCCACAGCCCCGCGATCGCGACCGCATGCAGGGCGGTGACGATCGCCACCGTCAGCAGCAATTCCTGCAACTCCATTTTGAAGAAAAAGCTCCGCGTGATCCAGTTCAGGATCACCATCACGTGCAGCGCGAGCACGAGCCCCCCGACGCTGTAACGATGCTGGTCAAACAGCGCCACCCAGCTCGCGACGCCGATCGCAAAAACCGCCGCCGCGCTGAGCTTCAGCACTGCGCGGGCGATCGGGCCGAATTCGACGCCCAGCAACGTCGCCGCGATCATCGCCCCCAGGCCCATGATGGCCGAGGCGATGATCATCTCAAACGTGACGAGCAAAACCGCCTTACCCACTCCGCCCGGCGTCGCGAGGTTGCCCGCCCAGCGGTTGCCGTTGCCTTCATTCGCGTACAGAAGCTGTGCGATGCGCAGCCCGAGGCCAAGCGAGAGCAGCGCAATGGGGATGACGAAATTGCGAACCGGCGAAGGGCTGTCGGGCGCGTCGGGCTCCTCGGCGACGATCCTCACAGCCCGATGCGGATATCGCTCTACAACAGCAGCAGGCGCCGGCGCCATTGGCGTCGAAATCACCGTCGGCTTCCGCGCCGGGGTTGCACGCGGCGCCGAAACCGCCTCGGCGAGTTCGTAGTCGCCCGCGCTTTCATCATCGTCCGGAAATTTGCCTGGCGTCACGTCGCGCATCGTGATTGACCGTTGGTGAGTTTACCTTCGCGTCGCCCTACGGGCTCAACTCCCGCGCCTTCACAACCATTTCCCCAAGCTGCCCCTGCCCGGCGACCTTCCCCTCCTTGTCAATCACCACGGCGTGCGGGATCGCGTCCACCTTGTACGCCGCAAACAGCTCGCCCCATGATCCCTCAGCGGGCACGTCTATGCAGATCGGGTAACCCAGCTCAAACTCCCTGATCACCTTGTCGATCGACTTGCGCTCGCTGCCCGGCGGATGAATCGCCATCACCATGAACGGCAGTTTTTCGCGGTCCTTGAACATCTGTGCCATCGCCGGCAAATCGTTACGGCACGGCCCGCACCAGTCGGCGAAAAAGTCGATCACCACTACCTTGCCCTTCAATTTCTCCAGCGTCAGCGGCTCGACAGAGTTGATCCACTCGCACTTCGCGGAAAACGCCGGGGCGGGCTTGCCGACCACCGCTTCCCGGGCGGCCTTTCGCTTCTTCGAAAGCTGGTCGTTCCTGTTCGCCTTGTCGACGATCTCCTTCCACTCGGCGTCGGTGAATTGCTTCTTGTACTTATAATGCAACGGCGGCTCGTGCGACCAGTCGCTGACCTCGACGCCTTCCGTCATCTCCATCTGGAACAACTCATCCGCCAGCGGCCCGTTCACTTTCACCTCAATCGCCTTGAGCTTTCGCGAGCCGGAAATGATCGCCGGGGCGCCGTGGTCGGCGTCGTAGAGGTCGTAGCTCTGCAGCATGGGAAACCACCACCCCGGCGCGACTTCCTTGTATTCGAGCAGCGTGTGTTCGGCGAGCGGGTAGGCGTTGGGCAGCATCCCCCGGACATACGCCGCCTCGACCTCCGCAGCGCGCTCCTTCGGAAGCGTTTCCTTCCATGCGTAAAACGCCTTTCGTGTGGTGATTCCCGAGCCGCCAAACTTCGCCGCCACCTGAACCGCGACGGCGGTGTCGCTCGCATCTGAGTCGTCGCGGGAGACGTAGTCGATCATGCCGTGCAGCAACGGCCGCTCGACGCCGATGTACCATTTGATCCACCCGTATTCGCGTTCGAGCACCCAGCAATCGATACCGTGATAGGCTTGGCGACCGACAACCGCCCATTTCTGTGCGCCTTCGCGGTCGAAGCGATAGCCGCGGTCGGGGTCATGCGGATCCCACCAGAACGAGTGATTGCCGGCGCGAAGCCAGCCGAGGTCGCCGAGAAACAACCGGCCGACACCGGTCGGCGACCGCTGGATGGAGTAGTGCTCCTGGTCGTGGCTGAAGTACTTCTCATGGACGAAAGCCCGGGCGCCGTCCCACAGCGCCGTAAGGTCGTCGGACGCCGGCTGGGCAGACGCATCGCTTCGTCTATGAACAATTCGAA
>JBDTVQ010000584.1:0-3185 GCA_040007195.1 Acidobacteriota bacterium
TCCAGGCGCCGACCACTGGGCTTTTCAGGCTCCGAAGCGATCCCCGTTGCCGGATGTTAAGGCCGCTGATTGGGTGCGCAATCCGATCGACAGTTTCGTTCTGGCACAACTCGAAGCCAAAAACCTCGCACCGTCTCCCGCGGCCGACCGCGCAACCTTGCTTCGGCGCGTGAACCTCGACCTCACCGGACTGCTGCCGACGCAGACCGAACTAACGGAATTCCTTGCCGACACGCGCCCCGATGCCTATGAACGCACAGTGGACCGCCTACTCGCCTCCCCTCATTACGGCGAACGTTGGGCGCGGCACTGGCTGGATCTGGCCCGCTATGCCGACTCCGACGGCTACACGATCGACGCGCCGCGCGACATGTGGCCGTATCGCGATTGGGTGATTAAGTCCACGAACGACGATATGCCGTTCAGCGAGTTCGTCATCGAACAGATCGCCGGCGACCTTTTGCCCAACGCGACTCAGGATCAGATTATCGCCACTGGTTTTCACCGCAACACGCCTAGCAACTACGAAGGCGGAATCGACTTCGAGCAGTATCGCGTGGAAGCGATAGCGGATCGCGTAGCCACCACGGGCGAAGTCTTCCTTGGGTTAACGACGGGATGCGCGCGGTGCCACGATCACAAGTACGATCCCATCAGCCAGCGCGAATACTACCAGCTGTTCGCGTTTTATAACAACGTCGACGAAGTCGACAAAGAGGCGGACCGCAAGGAGTTCAACCGGCCGTTTCTCGACATCGGCACTGAGGAAAATAAGGCTAAGTTCCTCGTGTGGGAAGCCGAAGTCAAGGATCTCGAAGATAAGATCAACACCTACATCAGCCAGGCGGCCAATGGCGGCGACGGCGACGAGAAACTTAAGGAGATGCGCAAGCAAGCTTCCGCATTCCGCCGTACAAAACCGGCGCTCGTCCGGACGTTGGTGATGCACGACCGGGCCGAACCGCGCCAGAGCTACATTCACCTCGGCGGCGATTTCCTGCGCAAGGGCGCCATCGTGGAGCCCGGTGTTCCCGTGGCAGGGCTGCTGCCGCCGCTGACGATCGCCGGAGCTGTGCCGAATCGGCTCGATCTCGCGCGCTGGCTTGTGCGTCCCGACCATCCGCTCACCGCGCGCGTCACCGTCAATCGCATGTGGCAGCAGTATTTCGGGCGCGGCATTGTGCAGACGGAAAACGATTTCGGCAAGATGGGAGACCGCCCATCGCACCCCGAACTACTCGACTATCTGGCACTTCAATTCATCGACAGCGGCTGGAGCCGAAAGGCGATCCACCGGCTGATCGTCACGTCGGCGACATACAGGCAAACGTCCACGTATCGTAAAGACGCCGCCGCCATCGACCCCGACAACCACTTGCTGTCGCGCCAGAACCGGTTGCGCCTCGACGCCGAAATCATTCGCGATGCCTCGCTGGTAGCAAGCGGACTGCTCACGCCGGCGGTTGGTGGCCCGAGCGTCTATCCGCCGCTTCCGGCCGGCGCGAACTCCGTGACACAGGTTCGCCGCGAATGGAACACGGCGACGGGCCCGGACCGATACCGCCGCGGCATCTATACGTTCTTCCAGCGCTCGGCCGGACATCCGAGCCTGATCGTTTTCGACGCGCCTGACGCATCGGTCTCCTGCACACGCCGCGTGCGCTCCAACACGCCGCTGCAGGCGCTGACCTTATTAAATGACGAGGCCCATGTGGAATTCGCATCGGCCCTGGCGGCCCGCATCCGAAAAGCCGCCGCAACAGATCCGGACCGCTTGCGTCTCGGGTACGAGTTCGCTCTATCGCGCGACCCGAAGCCCCCCGAACAGGATCGATTCCTCCGATTTATCCAGTCGCGCCGGGACTCGGTAGCCGGCGGCGCATCCGACGAAAAAGTTTGGAACGCAGTGTCGCGCGCGCTGCTCAACCTCGATGAGTTCATGACGCGGGAGTAATTCGCATGACCTACGACGATCGCCTACTTCGCCTACGCACACGCCGCCAGTTGTTCCAGGATTGCGGCGTCGGGCTCGGCAAGACCGCATTGGCCAGCATGCTGGCGGGTCAGGCTTTGGCCGAGTCGCGCAAGCCGCATTTCCCCGCGCGCATTGACCGGGTCATCTACCTTTTCATGGCTGGCGCCCCGAGCCAGTTCGAACTATTCGATTACAAACCCGAGTTGCAAAAGTGGGATGCCAAACCCACGCCCGAGTACTTCCTGAAGGGCAAGCGGTTTGCCTTCATGGACACATTTTCCAAGGAGCCGCCGAAGCTGCTGGCCACGCGCCGCAAATTTCAGCAGTATGGCAAAAGTGGACTCTGGTTCTCCGAGTTGTTCCCGCACATCGGCGCCATGGCCGACGACATCGCTTTGGTCAGCGGCATTTCGACCGAGAACTTCAACCACGGCCCCGCAAAGCTCTTCACGAATACAGGCTCCGTGCGGCCGGGCCGTCCGAGCATTGGCTCGTGGGTCACCTATGGCATCGGCAGCGAAACGAACGACCTGCCGGGGTTCGTTGTGCTGCAGTCCGGCCCGCGCGGTCCACGCGGCGGTGCTACGTTGTGGTCCAGCGGGTTTATCCCCACCGCCTACCAGGGCGTGCCGTTTCGCTCGGCGGGCGACCCCATTTTGAACCTCTCCACACCGGCCGGCGTAGATTCCACTGAGCAGAGAGCCACCATTGATCTGGTTGGCGACATCAACAGGCTCGAACTGGCGGAGTCGGGCGACGCTGAAATTCAGACTCGCATCTCTCAATATGAAATGGCCTATCGAATGCAGTCGAGCGGGCCCGAACTGATCGATTTCTCGAAAGAGACGAAAGAGACGCTCGATATGTACGGCGCCGAGCCGGGCAAGGCATCCTACGCGAACAACTGCCTGCTCGCCCGCCGCCTGGTCGAACGCGGGGTGCGCTTCGTCCAGCTTTATCATTCTGACTGGGACCACCATCAGGACCTGACAGAACCGCTCACCAGCGTATGCAAGGAAGTCGATCAGCCGACCGCCGCGCTCCTGCGCGACCTCAAGCAGCGCGGCTTGCTCGACCGCACTTTGGTTATCTGGGGCGGCGAGTTCGGACGCACGCCGATGGGCGAGGTCCGCGAGAAAGGCAAGATCGGCCGCAACCACCACATCGACGCCTACACGCTGATGATGGCGGGCGGCGGGCTGCAGACAGG
>JBDTVQ010000585.1:0-3184 GCA_040007195.1 Acidobacteriota bacterium
GATCCGCGAAGACCTGCCTCTCCGATGAGCAAAACCCCGTCGCGCCTGGGCCGCGTATGCCCCGCGGTTAGCGGTTAAGCGTGGATCGATTCCGCGTACAGAAGGTCTCCGGAAACCCCGTCGTAATACTGGATCACCAAATGAGGCTTGTCGAAAGCAACCCACCGCTTGGCGCCCGACGGATCCGGGTTCTCAAAGACATTGTTGATTTGCGCCACCGCATAAACTGGCTTGCGGCGCAGGTTAGCAGGCACGTCATTGCGGAAGTAAGTGGACCATCGGATATCGCACATCCGTCCCCGCGAGTTGAACTGGCCATTCGGAGGACGATCGCCCTCACTGCGCGCCGGATGATTCGCCGAGTTGTGCGGGCCCGAACAAAACTCCCACACCTTGTCGGTTACCTTCACGGCAAAGCTGTTGTGCAGGTCGCCGGTCATCACAATCACCGGCTTGTCGAGCGACTCCCAAAACTTGAGCATCATCTCGCGCTCTTCCACGAAGGCGGTCCAGGCGTCGTCCTTGCCGTCAATCGGACCCGTGGAAGCGGGACTGCCCACATGGGGAATCATCAGATTCACAGTCAACGCAAGGAAGAAGAAGTCGGCGTCGCTCGCCTTCATGCTGCTCATCAGCCATTCGCGCTGCGCCTTACCGATCATCGAAAGGCCGTGACTTTGCGGGTCCTTCGTGTCGAACGTCTCACGCATACTCCGCGCGTCCAGCAGGTAAACTTCGACGTTGCCGACGCGAAACTTGCCATACGAATGCCGGCCGATCGAGTACGAGCTCTCGGAGGTGGCACGGGCCGCGGGCGATATCTTCAACCGGTGCGCATCGAGCACTTCGACGGCGTTGTAGATGCCCATGTTCGGATCGCCGCCCGAATTGTCGAGCCTGGCGACGTCGACACCGGCCAACTGGCCGCCGTAATGAACGTGCAGATTGGAGAGCTCCGACAGCTTCAGCTTGGTGAAATCGGTGGAACGGTCCGTCAGGATGTCGCTTCCGGATTGCAGCGACGCGGTCCCGAAATGAGCGTCCGTGGACGTAGCCGTCGGATTGCTGCCCGCGATGTAGTCGTGCCAGGCGCGCAGCGAGATGTCCCGGAACACGGCCCGGCGGTTCTGGTTTCCGGCCGTGGCGGTCCCATATACGTCGTTCAGAATCTCGTGATCGTCCGGCGTAAAGTAACCAGGCACTTCTTTGTGCCAGGCAGCCATGTTCACGCCGCGCTCCAGGAAGAACTTGTAGTTCTCCCAAACGCCGGTCATCGAAGGCGCGAGCTTCAAGATGCTGGGAATCGACGACGGTGCGCAGCCCGTCTGCTGGCACCATGCCTGCACCGGGAAGTCGCGCTTGTCCTCGTAGAGCCAGTCGCCATTCATTACCGCGAACAGGACCTTGTCTTTCAGCTGCCGCCGCATCGTTTGATAAGCGGGCAGCGTTGGTCCCATCCCGGCGCCGGGCTTCTGATTGGCGCACGAGCCAAACTGGAATCGAAAGTTGAACAGGCCCTTCGGATTCAGGGCGCCGCGATATTGGGCCATATCGGGAATCGTCTGAAAGCTGCCGTCATGATCGGGCGAGCCTTCCTGCGAAGGCCCGGCGACCAGCCGGAAGAAGTACTTCGTACCCGGCTTCAATCCGCCGAGCTTGGTCCAGGCGGCGTTGTCGTGATCGAGCGAAGTGCGAACCGGTTCGGAGAGCTGATCCAGTTTGCCGGCCTCAACGCCATAGCGGACGCGGAACTCGCCGGGGCGGGCCGTGCGGCCCCAGATGTGGACTTCCGTCGAAGTGACATGGCCGAGAAAGGGCCCGTGAGTAATCGAAGCGGCCTGGGCCTGCAGCGCCGTCGGAGCGGCCATGGCCGCGAACGCCACACCAGTGAGTTCGCGGCGGTTGAGCTTGTGCATGAAAGGGATTCTATCAGTGGTTGGCCCCGGCCGGCTGTTCGCAGTTGATGAGCCAGGGGATTCCAAAGGCGTCGACAAGAACCCCGAACCGCCGGGCCCAGAAGGTTTCCTGAAGCGGGACTTCGATAGCGCCGTTTTCGGCGAGGGCATGAAAGATGCGCTCGGCTTCTTCCGGATCGCTGAGGTTCAGTTGGAGAGTAAAGCCTTGTGGTTTTCGATAGCTTCCGGGCAGTGCGTCGGAACCGGAAAGGAGGAACCGATCGAGCGCGAATGTTGCGTGGCTAACCTTCATGCCCCAACCGGGCGGAGCGTGCAACTCCGCCGCCGTATTTTCGTAAGTCATCAGGAAGGTGACTTTGCCGCCGAGGCACCGCTCATAGAACTGGAAGGCCGCTTCGCATTGGCCATCGAAAGTGAGGTTGGGATAAAGTTGCACGCTACCGCGCAGTCTCCCACACAACCCCGAGCAGCAGGGCGACGAGAAACGCGGCGGTCCACATCAAAACACGAAGCTTGTTTACGGGCGGGACATGTGGAAAGTGTTCGCGTGTCTCGACCGGGAGAAGGCGTTCGTGGCGGCCCCTATTCGCGGCTGCGGCAAGCCGATGAGCGGCTTCCCAAGCCTGTTTTTGCTCCTCGAAGGGGCCATCGAGTGGAAACTGAAAACCGCTTCGGCTCTCGACGCCGGCCATATAGAATCGTCGGCCCTCGACGCCGTCCTCATTGACGTTGATGACGTGGCGGACATAGCAGCAGCGAAGGTCGCCGTGCTCGAAGTGGAGCCGCTTGCGGACGGGAATGGGCCCTACCGTAATTTGCAGGCCACTGGCATTCAAGACAACGGTCTTTCGATTTATGATCGCCGCCAGCAACCAGTAAGAGCTAAGTAAGTAGGGCGGAATCAGTACCCGGACGCCACCGAGAAGCATCCATCCAAAACCAAGGAGGATCGCCGCGGCAAGCAGTCCCAGTGTCCAATGGGCCCAACGGCTGGTTTGCTGGATCTCGTGGTCCACGAGGCAGCCTATTCAGTGACGTCGGTTTTGCCCGGTTCGGGAAGCCAGAAGCTGGCGATCAGGCCCACCGCATAGACGCCGAAGCCGACGATGGCGGCGGCGGTAGCAAGCTTGGAGAACGGCGTCGCGCCCGGGGTGGTGGTCGCCAGTTGGGCGGTAACGGCAGCAAAGGAGGTGCCGAACATGCGGCCGCCCACGTTAGCGGCGAAGCTCTCACCGGTGCCGCGCAAGTGCACCGGATACATACGCGGC
>JBDTVQ010000586.1:0-3180 GCA_040007195.1 Acidobacteriota bacterium
TGATGAATTCGAAGCTCGACCTGCGCCCGGCAGAGGTGAGTGGATATGACTCGCCGATGTCGCGGCAGCCGTTCCCCAAGCCGGGAACCTACCGATTTATTTAACGCGGACTACGCAGGCTGTGTGTTCCCCAACTGACACTGTGGGCTCGACGCACTACTTCGAATTGAGAGTAACGTTCAATTCGATATCTTCAAACTGAGAGCACGGGATTTCAATATTTCGCGAGAGGTACCCACCGGCAGAAACGCGGAACCGCGCACTGGAATTGGGGGACAACGTCGCGCGCAACCTTCCGAAACGATCTCCATCGATCGGCTCAGCCACCCCCTCCACTTCAAGCAAGGGACTTGGTATCGCGCGTTTGGATTCATCACCAACTCGAAGGTACACGGAGCAGCCTCGACTACCCATCCAGTGCGCACAAGAATTTTTGACGATCGTGACAGTTTGTTCGGCTCGCAAATCTAGGCGAACATTTTTTACCACCACAGGCAGACATGTTTTATCGTCAACCAGTAGCGTGTGTGGGCCGAAGCCAAAGTCACAAAATCTGGCAATTCCCTGGGCATCTGTACTCTGCTCCTGAATCGTCGCGCCGGCGGGACCGATAAGCTGAACGGGCATGCCGCTAAATGGCGCACCTACGGGTGTGATTACTTTGACGGTAAGCCCACACATTTCCTGAGAAGCCACCAGCAAAGCACCGTGGAGTAGAAAGGCAGCCAACTTATACATTGAAGTCCTCCTCGGAAGCTCCCGCCTCGCACCGCTGGAGCACGACCTTACAATCGCCAGGAACTATTCAGTGTGAACCGATTTTCGTCTACCAGTGCACATAGCCGCCATCAACCATGAGGTCGGCGGCGGTGATGAAGCTCGATTCGTCAGACGCAAGGAATAGAATCGCGTTGGCCGCTTCCACGGGTTCGCCCAGGCGGCGCAGCATGTGCTTTGCGGCGTTGTCGTCGTACCAGTCCTCAAACTTGAGGCCCAGCCGCTCCACTTCACGATGACTGGCGTTGGTGACGATGCAGCCGGGGCAAACGCTGTTCACGCGAATCTTGAAAGGCGCCAGATCGAGCGCGAGCGAGCGCGTCATCATGATGCCGGCGGCCTTGCTGGTGCTGTAGGTGGTGAAATTTGGCTGGGCGATGAAGCCGCTCATGGAGGCGACGATCACGATGGAGCCGCCGCCGCGCGTCTTCATGTGTGGGACAGCGTATTTGGTGACCATCGCGGTGCCGAAGACGTTGATGCCGTAGACGTGCTGCCAGTCGGCGAGCGTGGCGTCGTCGAGCGATTTTTGGGTGAAGTTGGCGGCGTTGTTGATGAGGATATCGATCGCGCCATAGGCCTTGATGGCAGCCTCGGCGATGGAGGCGGCCTGTGATTCAACGCTGATGTCGGCGACTGCGGTGATAACCTCGGCGCCGGATTCGCGCATGCCCGCGGCAACACGCTCCACGTTCTCCGCGTTGAGGTCGTTCAGCACGAGCCGCGCGCCTTCTTCGGCAAAACGCAGCGCCGTGGCCTCGCCGATGCCAGAGCCCGCGCCAGTGATGATGGCGATTTTATCCTTGAGTCGCATGGGAAACCGACAGGTTAGCATGCGAGCCTCATGGGGCCGATGCCGCGCAGTGGGGCCCCCTATGCAAACTCGATATACTTTTGGTTCCCTATGAAAGCCTCACTTTATCGAGAGAAGTTGAATATGGGCGTGGGCGAGTGCACGCCCGTCGCGCCGGGCCCAGGCCAAGTGCAGATCGCCGTCAGCCATTGCGGCATTTGCGGCACGGATCTCCACATCTTTCAAGGCCACATGGACCATCGCGTGAAGACACCCGCCGTGTTGGGCCACGAAATGTCGGGCACGATCAAGCAGGTGGGCGCGGGCGTCGAAGGTTGGGCGCCGGGCGACCGCGTGACGGTCATGCCCCTCGATCCCTGTTCGTCGTACCTCCCGCGCGAAGGAACCGCTGGCGAGCCATGTCCGGCATGCAAAGCGGGCCATTCGCACATCTGCCAGAAGCTGCGCTTCATCGGCATCGATGTGCCGGGCGCGCTGCAGGGAATTTGGACCGTACCCGCGCACACGCTGCACCGTTTGCCGGACAACTTGTCGCTGGAGCATGCGGCATTGGTCGAGCCGATCGCGGTGGCCTGCCATGACGTGCGGATGGGCGAGGTTAAACAGGGTGACTATGCCGTCGTCATCGGCGCGGGTCCCATCGGAACGTTGGTCGCCATGGTGGCGCAACACGCGGGCGCGAACGTGCTGGTGACGGAAGTGAATCCGTTCCGCATTCAACTGGCGCGCGAACTGGGATTGAACGTCGTCGATGCGCGCGAAGTGGATGTAGTCGCGCTGGTGAACGAGCAGACGGGTACAGCGGGCGCCGACGTGGTATTCGAAGTATCGGGCTCGGCCGCCGGAGCGGAGTTGATGACGAAGCTGCCGCGAACACGTGGGCGCGTGGTGATCGTGGCGATCTTTGCGCAGGCGCCGGCCGTCAACCTGTTCCAGTTCTTTTGGCGGGAATTGAAACTGTGCGGCGCGCGCGTGTATGAGCATCAGGATTTCGACGAAGCGATCGACCTGGCCGCATCGGGCGTGATTCCCATTCCGAAAATCATCTCGGGCGTTTACGGGCTCGATGGCGTGCAGAGTGCGCTCGAGCAAATGCTCAAGGGCGGCGAAGTGATGAAGATTTTGATCGACTGCAAGGGCTAACGCCGGAGGCATTGAGAACAAACACATGGGCATTCTCGACTGGTTCAAACTCGACGGCAAGACGGCGCTGGTTACAGGCTCGCGGCGCGGCATCGGACGCGGCATGGCTGAGGCGCTGGCCGAAGCGGGCGCGGACATTATCGGCGTCAGCGCGCAGATGGAGGAAGACAGCGAAGTCGGCAAAGCGGTGCGCGCGGCGGGGCGGAATTTCTACGGCTACGCCTGCGATTTTTCCGACCGCAAAAGCCTCTACGACTTCACCGCGCAAGTCAAGGCGAAGCACCCCGTCGTCGACATCCTGTTCAACAATGCGGGCTCGATTCTGCGCGCCCCGGCCATCGATCATCCTGACGAGCATTGGGACAAGATCATCGAGATCAACCTCAACTCACAATTCATCCTCGCCCGCGAAATGGCGAAGGGGATGATCGCGCGCGGTTCGGGCA
>JBDTVQ010000587.1:0-3179 GCA_040007195.1 Acidobacteriota bacterium
GAGCGAGGATCACCGCCTTGCGTTCGCGGCGGAGCGCGTCGATTTCTTCGGCGATAGAGGTGACGACAGACATGGCGTGACTCCGGAAAGGACCTTTCTTTTATTCTACCAACGGGTCTGAAGCGGACCCTCAAATGGGGGGTGAAAGCTACTTCTGCCGGTGCATCGGAGAGTTCGGGGGCGGGGGCGGAATTGCGCGGGAAAGGGCGGGTGCCGGCGAGCGTAGGCCGAGGGGCTGCCGTTGGTGTTAGCTGATCGCCGTGCTCGAAGGCGCGACAACGCAGTTAGAGCAGCAACGTGAAGGTTCGTGACGTGCAAAAGCTGCTTCGTCAGGACGGTTGGGTCCTGAAGAATCAGGAAGGCAGTCATCGGCAATTTATCGATCCTCATAAGTCGGGGAAAGTCACGATTGCCGGACATGACTCCGACGAAACGCCGCCTAAAACACTGAAGTCAACACTGAAGTCTATAATGAAGCAGGCTGGTATCGAATGAACAAATTCCTGGTTCTCTTTGAGAAGTCCGCGACGGGCTACGGAGCCTACGCACCCGACCTCCCAGGCTGCGTAGCCACCGGCCGCACGCTGGAAGAAACCAGATCCCGAATGGCGAAGCCCATGGAGATGCACCTCTCGGCGATGCGCGCAGACGGTGATGAAATTCCCGAACCGTCGCACTTCGAACTATTGGAAGCTGTGTAGCCAATTCCGGAGCGCGCATTTGATGGAGCCGCGCCGGGTTCGAGGGCCGCGGTGGTGGTGGAGTTGCGCAGGAATAGGCGGGTTCCGGCGATCGAGTGCGGTGCCGCAGGGGAGCATGCGCGCCTGCCAGAGCGTGGTGCCGCGAGATACAAGTGACCGTCACCGAGTTTTCTCGCCCAGATTTTTTGCGTTCCGGCGGCGGGTCACTTTTGGGAAAGATGGACTCCGGGCACATGGAAATCGCATCAAGGCCCACCCGACTACGGCCAAATCGTTTGTGGCGCAACATGGGCAGGTACGCCGGCGAGTGGGAGACTATTCCCTATTCGTGGATGTCGGTGGCCCAGAGGTTGCCGGTGATTTCGCCCATGGCGAAAACGAGGCGGCCGCCGCCGACGGAGAGGCTGACCTGCGCAGGGCCGTCGATGTTCATGAGGTTGCGCACGGCGTTGTGGGCGTGGAAGACGGCAAAAGGCGCGCCCATGGGGCGCTTGAGGTCCATGTCGAGTTTTTGCGCCCAGATGCAGCGAAATGAATCGCGCTCGGAGAGAAAGTACATGAGCTTTCCGTCGGGCGACCAGTATTGGTTGCGGTCCATGTTAATGCCGTCGCTGATGCGAATCCAACTGTCCATCGGGATGGGACCTTCGGCCGAGTAGGGCGCGATGTACAGCACGCGCGCCGTGGGACGCTCAATCACCTGGAAGGCGACCCACTTGCCGTCGGGCGAACCTTGCGGTCCGTAGACGGGGAATTTAGGGTGCGAGATGAGCGGGCGCAGGAGCCTGGTTTTCACATCCATCTCTTCGACATGCTGTGGCGGGCCGACCTGGAGCAGGAGCTTGTCCATGGACGGTGAGACGTCGCGGAGAAGACCACAATCGTCGCAGAGTTTTTCTGGCCCGAGGCCGCCCTCGCGCCAGAGGTAGATTTCGCGCTTGTTGTTTTGAATGGCGCCGTAGGCGATGGACGTTCCATCGGCGGCAATGTGCGGGCTCATCTCACGAGCGGGGGTGGCGAGCAACTGCGTCTGCCGCATGGTGCGGGTATCCAGCAGCCAGACATCGTCGGTGCCGCCGCCACGATGGCTGACGAAGGCCACGCGTTTGCCGTCGGCGGAAACGTGCGGGTAGTAATCCTCAAGCGGATTCTGCGTGAGCTGCTGCGGCTCGCCGGCCACCACGCCGGTATTGGCCTGGATGGGAACCTGCCAGATATCGGTGTTCGAGTGGGCGTTGGTGAAGACGAGTTTGCCGGCGGTGGAGATGGAGGGTTCGAGTTCCTGCACGGCGCCGGAGGTAAGTTGCTGCGGAGTGCCGATGAGTTTCCAACTGCTGCTGAAGCGGGCCATCCACAGGTTCACGGTGTCGCCGCGACCGCCGGAAAAGATGACGCGATCGCCCCATAGAGCGAATGGGTAGGGGCCAATGACGAACTTGAGTTCGCGCAATTTAGCGAGGGCCTGGGTGTCTTCGGGTTCGCCGCCGTCGATGGGAGCGAGCCACCAGTCGTAGTTGGGCGGGCCTAGCTGCTTGGTTCCCAGGAACATGACATATTTGCCGTCGGCGGTGAAGGCCGGATGATGGGCGACGGCGAACTTTTCGGCAAGGCGTTTGGGTGGACCGCCGGCGACGGGAATGACGAAGAGGTTGCTGGCGCCAAAGGCGAACGTCGCGCCGACGCCAGCCGATCCGACAGCGTAGGCAAGCAGCTTGCCATCGGGCGAGAAGGCGGGGCTGCGGCCACTTGCGGCCAGAAGGCGGGGTTCGCCTCCGAGCGCGGACATGAGGTAGATGCCACCACCGTCGCGTTCGCTGCGATAGGCGATGCGGCTGCCATCGGGCGAGAAGGTGGGCTCGTATTCGTCGACGTCCTCCTGGGTCAAGCGGACGGGTTCGCCGCCGGGAATTTGTTGCACCCAGAGATCGAGGTCGCGGCCGGTGGCGCGATCGGTGGCATAGGCGAGCAGCTTGCCGTCGGGCGAGATGGTGGGGAATCCGGTGAGGCCGGGATCGGAGGTGAGGCGCGCGAGTTCACGCGGGGCGGTGCTGGTGGGGGTGAGGAGCTTCCACCAGGCGAAACCGACGCCGGCGAGCATGCCGATGGAGAGCATGGCGAGCATCCAACTGAAGCCGGGACGTTTGGTGGGCGTATCATGCGCGTAGGCCTGGAGGGTGCCGGAGTCGTACTCTTCGCGCAGCTCTTGTAAGGCAACGCGAAGGTCGGCGGCGCCCTGAAAGCGGCGGTCGGGATCTTTACGCAGGCAGCGAGTGACGATTCGTTCCAGGTCGTGGGGTGTGCCGGGAGCAAGCTGGCGGACGGACGGCGGTTCGTCGCTCACGAGCGCCGACATGGTACCGATGGCGGAATCGCCTGGAAACGCGCGCTGGCCGGTGAGCATCTCATAGAGCACGGCGCCGAAGGAAAAGATGTCGGAGCGGGGATCGAGCGGCTTGCCCGTGGCCTGTTCGGGCGACA
>JBDTVQ010000588.1:0-3175 GCA_040007195.1 Acidobacteriota bacterium
TGGTCACGCCGGGCCAGCGAACCAGCGTGGGCACGCGGATGCCGCCTTCGTAGAGGTGCCCCTTGCCTAATCGCAGAGGCGCGTTCGAAGTCACCTGCCGGTCCTTCCATTCGCGCGAGCTCACGCCGCCGTTATCGGCCGTGAAGAAGATCACCGTGTTGTCCGCCACACCCATCTCCTCGAGCGTGCGCATGACGCGGCCCACGGATTCATCGACGCTGTAGATCATCGCCGCATACTCGGCGTAGTTCTGGCCGCCCGCTGGCTGCTTGCGATCGAACCGCGCCGTTAGTTCCTTCTTCGCTTCAATCGGAATGTGCACGGCATAGTGCGGCAAGTACAGGAAGAATGGATTGGAGCCCTGTTTCTTGAGCCAGTCGCAGGCCTGGTCGGTCAACAAATCGGTGAGGTACTCGCCTGGCCTGCCCTTCACGCCCGCCGGCTTTCCTTCCCAACCCGGATAGAAAAAGCTCTTCGGCGAACCGTCCCAGGTGCCCGCGAAGTTCACATCGAAGCCTTGATCGGTGGGCAGGAATCCGGGATCGCCCAGGTGCCACTTGCCGATGCTCGCCGTCGCATAGCCCTTCTTCTTCAGGATCTCGGCGATCGTCACTTCGCTCAAAGGCAGCTCTTTGCGAGTTACCGGCGCGCGCAGTTTGGCGTAAGGCGGCGTGCTCGCGTGCCCCTGCAAATGTGCCGTCAGATGCAACCGTGCGGGCCACTTCCCGGTCATCAGTGCCGCGCGCGTGGGCGAACACACCGGCGCTGCCGCGTAGCCGTTGGTGAAGGTCATCGCGCTGCGCGCCAGCGCATCGATGTTCGGTGTCTCGTAGTAGCGGCTGCCGTTGTAGCCGGTGTCGCGCCACCCGTAATCGTCGATCAGGATGAAGACAAAGTTGAGGGGACGCGCTTGCGCCGTAAGAAGCGGCGCGGCGGCCGCGCTAAGAAAAGAACGCCTGTTGAGCATGGCTTTTCGATTATGCCACCGCTCCGCGAGCCCGCTACTTCTGCAAGAGGAACTGGCCGACGAACAAGGAGTCGATGCCGCTTGAATAAAAGCTCCGCACCGCGTCGCGCGGCGAGCACACCAGCGGATCGCCAAACAGGTTGAAGCTCGTGTTGTAGAGCACGGGCAGGCCGGTGGATCGTCCGAAAGCGTGAAGCAGTTCCCAGTAGAGCGGGTTGTCTTCGCGATGCACCGCGTGCACGCGCACCAGCCCATCGCCCAGCACGGCCGATTCGAACGTTTTGCGATGCTCCGGCCGCACATGGCCCACCGTCGCCAGGCTGCGCGCGTTCGGACCCACGTCAAAGTACTCACCCACCATTTCGGCGGGTACCGATGCCGCAAACTTGCGGAACGGCTCGCGGTGCTTGATGAACAGGTTCAGGTTCTCTGTCGAGTACGGATTGCGAGGCGACGCGAGAATGCTGCGGTTGCCCAGCGCGCGCGGGCCAAACTCCATGCGCCCGTGCATCCAGGCGATGATCTTGTCCGCGTTCAACTCCTCGACGGCGCGATCGATCAGCTCGCCGGTGGTGAGCAGGTAGCGATAGCGAAGCTTGCAGTTCTCGATCACCTGCTTGATCGCCTCTGACCCGAACTCTGGACCCAGCAGCAGCGTGCCCATCGGCTTGCGCACCGTATTGCGCAGAGTGCGATGCCAGGCATAGTAAACGGCTCCAATTGCCGTTCCCGTGTTGCCCGACGCCGGCTGCACGTAGACGTTTTTCCACTTTCCGCTGTGCTCGAGCGCGGCTACCAGTAGTGCATTGAATGCGAGCCCGCCCGCGAGGCAAAGGTTTTCGCCGCTGCCTGCAAGATCGAGTACCACTGTTTCGACCGCTTTCTGCACGCCCGCTGCCAGATCGGCGTGAAGCTCCTGCGGAACTGGCGCGCCATCGGCCAGCCCGAGGCGCTCGTAGAACTTTGAACTGAAGCCACCGGTGCCGTGCCGCTGGCCGTCATAAAAGCTTCGGTCCACGCGTGGCAGTTGGCCCGGCGCGTGCTGCAGAATCTCCAAAAACAGCGGTGCAAACCGGCTCGTGCCGCTGCACGACATCCACTGCACCTTGTGTTCGTCGGCGCTCTGCTGGAAGCCGATCAACGCCGTTACGCGGCCGTACAGGTCACCGAGAGAGTCCGGATAGTAGAGCTCGCGCTCGGCGCGCAGATCGTTGCCTTCGCCCTGCCAAACGGCGCCGCAACGCAGATCGCCCAGGCGGTCGAAGGTGAGCACCGTTGCCGATTCGAACGGCGATGCATAGAACGCCGAAGCTGCGTGCGCCGTGTGATGATCGACGAGCACCACCTGCGCATTCGGCAGCATGGCGCGCAAACTCAAATGCAGCGTCGTCTCGGCGCTCGCGCCCAACGGACGGGCCAGGGCCGTGCACTCCACCTGCTCGACGGTTACGCGCGCAATGCTCAGGCACTCGCGAATCGCCGCTTCCGGCAACTCGCCCGCACGATGCGCCCGCGCCACTTTCTTCTGTTCCACGGCGGCGACAAGTTCGCCGTCTTTGAGCAGCGCCACCGCTGCGTCGTTCAAAATTCCGCCAATACCAAGAATGATCATGTTGATTTAGAGACTGGCCAGCCGCTCCACCAGGCGCAGGCGCAAATCGAACTCTGGCCACGGTAGGGGTAACTTTCCATTGTAGCGGCTGCGGCTGGACGGCATGTTGGCGATACAATCGGCCATGCGCTTTTCGGCTCGTCTGCCACTGGTGTTGCTGCTCGGCTACTGCCTTGCCGGGCAGGCCCAGAATGTGGGAATCGATCAGTTTTTCGACCGCTTTCTCGCCGATTGGAGCCGCCTCGATCCCGATGCCGGCACGCGCCTGAAAATGCTTCCCGCTCAGGAGCAAGCCCGTCTGGATGGAACACTGACTTCCGAATCCGCCGAAGCCGTCGCCGCGCGGATCGGGTTCCTCGACCGGAGCCTCACAGAACTAGGCGACTTCGACCGCAAGTCTCTTTCGGCTTCGCAGCGTGTTTCCTACGATTACCTGCACTGGGTGCTCGCCGAGCTCAAGCGCTCGCACGATGTCCTGTTCGTGCGCTATCCCCTCAATCAGTTCTTCGGCGAACAGAACGCGCTGATCAGTCTGCTCACCGTAAGCCATCCGCTGCAATCCAAGCAGGATGCGGCGAACTACCTCGCCCGCCTCG
>JBDTVQ010000589.1:0-3164 GCA_040007195.1 Acidobacteriota bacterium
TTAATCGGCACCCCCTTCCCTTTGGCGTCAATAAGCGCACAATAGGAGCCGGAGGACGCCGCCATGCGCAGGTTGCTCCTGACTGGTTTGTTGTGGATCCAAACGGTATACCCGGCCGTCGTTGTACGCGTCGATTTCGATAGCGTCATTCATCCCGTGACGGTTGAGATGCTGGGGCATGCCCTTGATCAGGCTGCCGCGCAGAAGGCCGACCTTGTAATTGTGCGCCTGGATACTCCCGGCGGCCTGATGGAGGCCAGCCGCGAAATGGTGCAGCAGATGATGGCCTCGCCGGTTCCGGTGGTTGCCTATGTCGCGCCGGGCGGTGCGCGGGCTGCCTCGGCGGGTTTCTTCCTGCTGCTTGCCAGCGACGTCGCGGCGATGGCCCCCGGTACGCGCACGGGCGCGGCCTCTCCTGTACTTCTGGGCCAGGAACTCGATCCGGTAATGCGCCGCAAAATTGAAAGCGACGCGGGGGCGTGGATGCGCTCGCTCGCCGACCAGCGCGGACGCAATGCCCAGCTTGCGGAGAAGGCCGTCAGCGAGGCGAAGTCATTCACTGAAAAAGAAGCGCTGGCCGAGGGGCTGGTGGACCTGATTGCCAAAGACGAAACCGACCTGCTGCGCCAACTGGATGGCCGCACGATCACGCGCCCGGGCCAACCCACGCGGACGCTGTCGCTGAAGTCGCCAACGGTGACGGTGTACGAACCGACGTGGCGCGAGACGGTGCTGAAAGCGATCAGCGACCCCAACCGGGCAATTCTTTTCGTGCTCGCCGGCGCGCTGGGCCTGTACATCGAGTTTTCGATGCCCGGGTTGATCGCGCCGGGCGTCATTGGCGGAATCCTTTTGCTGCTGGGTTTGGCTGCACTTTCGGTGTTGCCGATTAACTGGCTGGGCGCGGCGCTCATTCTGCTCGCGCTGGCGCTGTTCATTCTGGAAGCGAAGATCGCCTCGCACGGCATTCTAGGTTTTGGCGGCGCGGTGTCGCTGGTGCTGGGCGCGATGATGCTGGTGGAAGGTCCGCCGGAGTTTCGCATCAGCCTCACCACGGCTCTCGGCGTGGGACTTCCCTTTGCCGCCATCAGCGTCTTTCTTGCCACGCTCGTGTTTCGCTCCCACCAGTACACGGTGGAAACGGGCGGTGCGGGGATGGTGGGCGAGATCGGTTACGCTCTCACGCCGCTCGCTCCTTCGGGCAAAGTGTTTGTCCATGGCGAATACTGGAACGCCACCTCTTCGGCTCCCGTCGGCGAAGGAGCCCGCATCCGGGTGCGCGTCGTCGATGGCTTGCATGTTCATGTTGATCCTGTTGAATCGCCTAGTTAGGAGTCCGCAATGTATGTACTTCCGTTGGCCATCTTGATCTTGGCCTTCTATCTGCTTTCGAGCGTCAAGATTCTGCGCGAGTACGAGCGCGCCGTGATCTTTCGTCTGGGGCGGATCTTGCCCGAGACCAAAGGTCCCGGCCTGATCTTTGTCTTCGCGCCGATCGACCGCATGGTCAGGCTGTCGTTACGCATCGAAACGGTGGACATTCCGCCGCAGGATGTGGTGACGCGCGACAACGTCACCGTGAAAGTGAACGCCGTGCTGTTCTTCCGGGTGATGGATCCGCGGCGCGCCGTGCTGGAGGTGACTGATTATCTGTTTGCCACGTCGCAGCTTTCGCAAACGACGCTGCGCAGCATTCTGGGCGAGGTGGAATTGGACGATCTGCTCAGCCAGCGCGAGAAGATCAACCTCAGGCTGCAGACCGTGATTGACCTGGAAACCGACCCGTGGGGCATCAAGGTGGCGAAGGTGGAAGTGAAGGCCGTGGATATTCCGGAGCAGATGATCCGCGCGATTTCCCGGCAGGCCGAAGCCGAGCGAGAGCGGCGCGCCAAAGTGATTCACGCTGAAGGCGAGTACATGGCGGCGGAGAAGCTGGCCATGGCGGCCGAGGTGATTCAGAAGCAGCCGGCGGCGCTGCAACTGCGCTATCTGCAATCGCTGGTGGAGATTGGCGCGGAGAAGAACACGACGGTGGTTTTCCCCCTACCGATCGATCTGATTTCGGCGGTTACGAACGCGCTCAACCGGTCAGCTGAACGCTAAGAGATTCGACACTTTTCATCGCCTCTGCGCCGATTTCGAAGGAGCGGAGGCGCGCGGCGTGGTCGTATATGTCGGAAGTGAAGATCACTTCGTCGACGCCGGTGGCGCGGACGAATTCTGCCGCTTTGTGTCGAATTGTGTCGGGTCCCCCGACGAGAGCGACAGCCATTTTCGATTCGACGATGCGGCGTTCATCGTGGCTCCAAGGGCCTTCCATGGAGTCGATGGGCGGTGGCGTGAAGACGCCGTGACCGCGAATGAGGCTGAGGAATCGTTGGATGGGCGAGGTGGCGAGGCGCTGGGCTTCGGCGTCGGTTTCGGCGGCAACCAGCGGGACGCCGGCGATCGCGTAAGGCGCGGCGAGGTATTGCGAGGGCTGGAACTGGTCGCGATAGATGCTCAGGGCCTGGAAGAGCAGTTCGGGGGCGAAGTGGCTGGCGAAGGCGAAGGGGAGTCCCATTTGCGCGGCGAGCTGGGCGCTGAAGGTGCTGGAGCCGAGGAGCCAAACGGAGACGTTGGTGCCTTCGCCTGGCACGGCTTTGAGGCGCTGGCCGGGGCGGGCGGGGGCGAGGTAGGCAAGGAGTTCGGCGACTTGGGCGGGGAAGTCGTCTTCGCTGGCCATGTCGCGGCGGAGGGCGCGGGCGGTGAGCGTGTCGCTGCCGGGGGCGCGGCCGACGCCGAGGTCGATGCGGCCGGGGTAGAGGGTTTCGAGGGTGCCGAACTGTTCGGCGATGACGAGCGAGGCGTGATTGGGCAGCATGATGCCGCCGGAGCCGACGCGGATGGTGGAGGTGCCGCCTGCGACGTGGCCGATGAGGACGCTGGTGGCGGCGCTGGCGATGCCGGACATGTTGTGGTGCTCGGCGAGCCAGAAGCGGTTGTAGCCCCAGCGCTCGGCATGGCGGGCGAGGTCGAGGGTTTGGCGGAAGGCTTCGGCGCAGGTGCCGCCGGTTTTCACGGGGGCGAGGTCGAGGATGGAATAGCGGACGGGTGCGGGCACCTGGTTATCCTAAATCCGGCAGTTGGAGGCGGCCAGCAGGGGAGTATGTTGGGCGGCTGGG
>JBDTVQ010000590.1:0-3115 GCA_040007195.1 Acidobacteriota bacterium
ATTCGACGCTGCGCGAGGATGGCGACATCCGCACGGGCGAATTGATTCCCAGCCATCTGGCGATTCTGCGGCAGGGGGGCATGCTGGAGGCGGCGAAGCTGGCGGCGGCGGCGCGGGGGGATGTGACGGCGATCGGCGGAAGGGAGATTCCGATCTTTTACGCCGAATCGTGGGCGTTGATTCATGCGCTGCATGCGGCGGGCGGGGCGGGGGCGCGGCGGTATATCATGCCGCCGTTCGAAGCGATTGGGGAAGATGCGCTGCCGGGCCTGGTTAGTCAGCTTCCCGGATACTTGCGTCGGCCGGTGAACGGTTGGAAGACGGGCGAGCGGGCTGTACCGATGGGGCCCGTTCAGGACGAACCGGTAACGCAGCAGCGGGCGGCGCTGGTGGTGATCGACATTGCGCTTCGGGTGGGAAGCATAAAGTACGCTCAGGCGTTGTTGGGAAGCGCCACGGCAACGGATCCGGACGACCCCGATTTGCTGCACGAAGCGGGGATTCTGGCACTGGTTTTGCATGACGAAACGGGGGCGCGGGAGAAGTTTACACGGGCGATTGCGAACCGGAATGCCCACGCGCAGAGCTTTTTCGAGCTGGCGCTGCTCGAGCGCGATGCGTTGGGTCCGAACGCCGAACGGGTGCGGGAGTTGCTCGCCGAGGCGGTCGGGCGCAATCCGAAGCACGCAGAGGCGATGTATCTGCTGGGCCAGTTGGAGGAATCGCAGGGTAGGCCGGCGAAGGCGGTGGAGTGGTTCGAAGGGGCGGTAAAGGTGCTGCCGAGGCAATCGCGTATGTGGTACGCGCTGGCGCTGGCGCGGCATGAGGAGGGGCAGGTGGTGGCCAGCCGCGCGGCCGCTCAACAGGCGCTGGCGACAGCGGAGACGGAGCAGGAGCGGGAACAGGCCAAGGCGGCGCTGGAACTGTTGCAAGATGCACTGACGATTCCGAACCGTAGCCCGGAGAAGAAGCCGGCGCAAACAGTACCGGAAGCGTGGCGGCAGGCGACGGGTGACGCTGTTGTGCAGGGGGAACTGCGCGAACTGGTGTGTGGCAAAGGGGTCTCGGCGCGCATGCGGGTGTGGGTGGGAGGCAGTTGGCAGGAGTTGACGCTGGACGATCGTACTCAGGCCACGGGTAGAGCCATGGAGCTGCAGTGCGGCGTGCAGAAACCGCCGGTGGCGGTGGAGGTGAGCTTCGACGCCAAGTCGCAGCGAGCGGTAAGTATCGACTTCCGCTAGGCGGCGCGTGGAGGATTAGCGGAACTCGTAGACGCCGGACGGCTGGTTCCAGTGGAGCCGGGCGGAGTGCTGGTCGAGCCATGAGCGCAGGGCGGATTGTTGGGGCGATCCGGCAAGCCATGCGGAGGTGTCGCGAAGGGCTTCGGGAAGGGGCAGCACGGAAGCCAGAGCGAACAAGGGAGAGAGCAGGCAGAGACCCGCGTCGCGGTCGGCGCGGATGGGGCGTTGGGGGAAATGGTCGAGCAGAAGATAGGCAGACCCGAGGTCGCCGTAGAGCAGGCGGGCGGCAGCCAATAGGGAGATGGTGGCGCGATCGGTCGCGGGCGCCCACTGGACGGAGATTCCCTGAACGAAGCCGCGGTAGAGGGCAAACGGGTCAGATTCGTCGCGCGGGGCCAGGAGTGTCAGATCGGCGCCCAGGCAAACGAGCAGCCGGTTGCGGTGGAATCCGAGAGCCTTGTGGAGTTCGGTATGTTCGACGGTCAGCATCACTACGCCTCAGGGAGATAGGCGAGTGCGCGGGGCGAAGTCCGCCAAAAACCGAGGGCGCGGGGCGCGGGGACCGGGCTCAGGCGAGCTCGGGCGAGAGGCGGCCGGTGAGTTTCAGGGCTTCGAAGCGATTGATGGTGCGGCTGATGCCGTCGTCGAGCGAGGTGCGGGCGATATTGGGAACGGCGGTATGGAGCGCGGTGGCATCCATGTGGAACGAGACGGGCACCTGAGGCCCGGTGACCGAGAGCAGGCCGCGCGACTCGGGGGCGAGTTGCTCGATCTTGGCGACGAGTTCGTTCATCTGGATGATGTCGCCGGCGAGGTTGAACACGTGCGCGCCTTCGGTATCGGACTGGGCGCATTTGACGAAGGTGTCGGCGACGTCTTCGACGTACTGCATGTCCATGAAACCGGAGACGCGGATCTGGAAGGGCTTGCCGAGCACGGCGGCCTTCATGGCGATGGTGGGGTCGGCTGTGAGGCCGCGGTCGCGGCCGACGCCATAGACGGTCCAGGGGCGCAGTCCGATGGAGGAGATGCCGCTGGCCTGAAAGAAAATGCGCGCGCTCCCCTCGTTGGCCATTTTGAAGACGCCGTAGTGAGTTCCGGGTTTGAGCGGATCCTCTTCGGAGAGGGGACGGGCGCCGTAGGCATCTTCGGGTCCCCACACGGCCGAGGAGGAAGCATACACGACTCGCACGGGACGGCCGGCGTCGCGAGCGGCCTGGAAGACATTGAGCGTGCCGATGACGTTGATCATGCCACCGGCGACGGGCTGGGTTTGGCAGAACGGCATGAGCACGGCGGCGAGGTGGATGATGTGGGTGATTTCTTTTTCGCGCACGATGCGAGAAAGCAATTCCGTGTCTTCGATGCGGCCGGCGGTGCGTTCGAGCAGGGGGCTCGAAGCGAGCTCGGAGATATTCTCGAGACGGTCGAGGTTGGTGCCTAAATCGAGGGAAACAACGGGGATGTTTTGATCAAGCAGCTGCTTGACGACCCAAGCGCCGATACATCCCTGCGCGCCTGTAACAAGGAATCGCATCCGCCTAAATTAGCATAGGTGGATTAGGGGACTGGGCGGGGGCGGACGTTCACCCCAGGTGTTACATCCACCAACTGCGCTTGCCGCAGGCGTGGCAACGGTACCGGGCGACGCCGAACAGCCGGAGCAATTTCACCGGAATCGTTTCGCGCCGCGAGGGAGCCATGTTGGGCGAGTAGCAGCGGGGGCAAACGCAGACGGCTGGAGAGGCAGAGACGCGGCTAAGGGGAGAGGCAGGCCGAAGGCCGAATGACGGCGCCGCCGGAGCGAACGCAGCCGCGCCATCAATTGCGCAATCCGCCGACTCGGCCACCCGCATAGCCGAGCCCAATTCCGC
>JBDTVQ010000591.1:0-3105 GCA_040007195.1 Acidobacteriota bacterium
GGTTCTCCAGGTTGAACAGGAAGTCCCAAACCTCTTGCCGCGGCCGCTGGATCTCGACGCTGGCGTGCGCCGTAATGTACGGCGAGCGGAAGTAGCCGATGATGGTCACGAGAATGATTGCCGTCGCCAGTCCGGCTACGGCGAGAGCAATCCATTTACCGATTCGTTTCATGGGGTGGCACCCCCCAGCGATGCCAGGCGATCATCATGCGATCAGCTTGAGGCGGGCCGGCGCGAACGCCACGCTCGGCCATTTAGAGCCCCACTCGATCGCGAAAAATCATTTTGTCAAAGAAGAACTACCTGGAGGCGGATAGGCCCTCGCGCACTTTGCGCGCGAAGGCGCGCGCGGCCATCCATCTCCGGCCGCTGGCGGACAGCACCTCGGCCGGCCCGACCGCTCCTTGCAAGTAGTAGGCATCGAGCCGCGGCGTGGCGTGCGCATCCGTTTCACCGCTCCAATAACCCATCACCGTTCCGCACGCCGCCTGGTACAAACGGGCCGCCTGCGCCCGGGCCCCGGCGTTCACCTGGCCATATGGGTAGGCGAACGCCTTGGGTTTCGTGCCCGCACGCTCTTCAATCAGTCGCAGCGGCAGTTCGAACTCTTCGGCCAGTTGCCGCGGCTCTATTGCCGTCAGATCGGGATGCGTGTGCGAATGGGCGCCCAACTCCAGGCCCTCCCGTGCCAATTCGCGCAACTGCGGCCAATCGAGCAGCGGCAGGTCCGGTATTTCGGCCGACGGTTGCTTCCAATCGTTGCGGGTCCCTACGCTCCCGCTCACCACGAATAGCGTGGCGGGAAGCCCCAGGCTTCGCAGCACCGGCCAAGCGCCGGTGGCGAAGTTCGCGAAGCCGTCGTCGAAGGTGAGGGCGACAGTGCCGGGCCGCCGCAGGCATTCGAGAAGAGGCACCACGGGGGGGCCATTTTGCGCCAGGGCTTCCATGCGGGCACGGAACAGAGCGGGGTCGAATGAAATGACAGACCCGCTGGTGTCGATGGAATGAAAGGTGAGAATCGCGGAACTAGCGGCCATCGCCGGTCAACCGGGGTTCGGCCGGAGTTTCCCGCCTCCACAACCAACGCCAGGCGTGGCGCGACAGCCCGACGCAAAAAGAGACGCCGTTGTAGAAGTGGTAGAGCAGGTGGAACGGAACGGCGGCGATAGCGAACGAGCGTCCCTTCTTTTCCGCTAGGAACAGATAGAACTGGTTGTTCAGGAGAATGACGATCGCCAGCAGGACGAAGAGAATGAGCACCACCGGATGGCGCGGCGCGTAGGCGATGCAGCACAGGATGGCGGCGACCGTATAGACGCCGAAAATCAGCCGGCTGAACCAGGAGCGCTGTGCGGCTGGGATTTCGTAGCGGTGCCGCATGAACAGAAGGGGAACGGCGAAGATGAGGAACGGGATCAGGGCGAGTTGGCGCGTCATGTAGCTGAGCACGCCTAGCGCGACCATCGTGACCAGCATGAGCAGGTTGACGGATTTCGACCGTTTGTTGCCGGAATCGATCCAGTAGCGGCTCAGAGCGAAGAACAGGAGGCCGAAGAAGGGAGCCAAAAAGGGCGCGCGCAACCAGAACACATTGAACAGCGCGGCGAACAGAATCAGGTACACCAGGGCAACGCTGACCCGCTGGCTCAATTGCAAGTTCAGGTCGTTTGGCATCCGCGAATCGCGCAGGATCAACTCGGTCCAGGGAATGCCACGGTCGAACACATCGGTCTTCACGAGGCCCCAAAACGTCCAGCGCTTAAGGTGCTTCACCTGAATCCCGTCGTCGAGCATCAGCTTGCACTTTGCCGACTTCAGCCGGTAGCCCAATTCGATGTCTTCAATCGCGGGCCGGTCGTAGCTGGTGTCGAAGCCGCTGTGTTCAAAAAACAGGTCGCGGCGAATCGCTCCACAGCCGCTCCAGAAGGTCGATGCCTCACGCCGCGAATTGTGGTGCACAAAGCAGTGCATCAGATTGCGGTATTGGGACACAAAGTCGCGCTGGGCGGGGGAATCGTCGTAGGAGCCGATCAGGGCATCGAGCGCCGGGTCCTCCTCAAACGAGGCGAGCATCAAGCCGATGGTGTTGCGCCGCACGCATACATCGGCGTCGATGAAGAACAGGATATCGCCCGTGGCCTCTTTCGCGCCCATGTTGCGCGCCACGGCGGGGCCCTTGCGGCCGCCAGTCGACAGCACCTTTGCGCCGAATTCTCTTGCCACCGCGGCCGATTCGTCCGTCGATCCGTCATCCACTACGACCACTTCGAACGGAGCGTCCGCCGACAACTGCACGAAGTTGAGGCATTGCCGCAGGTAGTCTGCCGAATTGTAGACCGGAATGACGATCGACAGTTGCAAAATCAACACTAGTTTGTCATATGTCTTGCAATTAGAGTAGAAACTATTTCACTAGCTCGTAGACCGTATAGTACTGGTCCTCAAATACCTGGCGGGCCTTTCCCTGCGCCACCCACGGATCGGCCGCACCTTTGAACGCGGTGCGATTACTCAGGATCAGCCAACGGAATTGTCCGCTTCGGATGCGGTCGCGTATCGACTCCACACTACACGAGCGCCGGAACTCACAAGGTTCGCAGGAGAAGCGTTGCGGGTTCCCGGCGTAGGCGGCCATGCAGTTCCCGATGCCGTGAATGCGGTCGTCCGGCCCCGCCATGCGGACGGTCGCGGCCATTGAAGGGTAGTCGAACGTCATCGCCGACAGATATTGGTCGCGATCGATCCGTTTGGCAAAATACGCCAGAAGGGGCGCGTTGATCTCGACGAGCATGGTGCCCCAAAAACCGAAGAGTAGGCAAAACGTGAGTGCGGCCGCCATGCTCGCGCGCATAGGAAGCCGGCTACGCTCCCAAAGACGGCCGAATTGGCTCCCGAGTAGCGCAAGCGCGGCACAGATGGGCAGCGTGATGTATCGTACGACGCTGAGCACGGAAGCCCACGTGGCGTAGTAGACAACGATGAACAACAGCACGACCCACCATCGCCGCGACGATGGCCGGACAAACAACAGAAGGGGTGCAAAGACGATGAGCGCCGCACCCATGGGATTCTTCGACGTGGAGGTGAACTCCCAGGCCGCGAGAC
>JBDTVQ010000592.1:0-3088 GCA_040007195.1 Acidobacteriota bacterium
AGGCGTGGCGGAAAAGTTCGAGCCACGGCGTGCCGTCGACGAGGCGATCCCAGTAATAGTGCCCGACCTCATGGCGGAAGTGGCCGAGCAGAGTACGGTAGGGCTCGTGTAACTGCTGACGGACCTGTTCGCGGCGGGCGTCGTCGGCCTCTTCGATGTTGATGGTGATGAAGCCGTCGTCATGGCCGGTCATAATGGCCGGTCCGCCGGGCACGGGCTTCAAGAAATCAAAGGCCAGGCCACGTTGGGTGTCTTCGTTCACACGCGAGTCGACCGGCAGGTTGAGCGAGAGGAGCGACGAGACGAGCCTTCGTTTGGCGATTTCGGTGCGATGCCACAGTTCGGCGTTCTCAGGCAGCGACAGATCGGGAATCGTCCGGTTCAGACGGCACGAGCGGCAGAATAACTGCTGGCCCGGAGGCTCGGTCACCAGCCAGTTGCAGCCAGCCGCGGTGTGCAGATTGGCGCAACGGTAATAGATCGGGGCCGGAGCTGACGCTGCCAGCGCTGACACCCATGAGTCCGGCTGCGGACCCGGTTGCAGGGAAAACAACTCTCCCGACTCCGGGTCAAATCCGAGCCCGGCGCCACAACGCAAGCAAACGCTGTTGCGAAAGAAGATGAGGCCGCCGCAATGGCAACGGTATACGCGCGGGGCGCGCGGCACCTGTGGAGTCTTGGAGGCGCGCGTCGCGACGATACGGTCAAACAAAGAACTAGCCGGCATGCTTCTTCATCGTAGAGGCGCGGGCGTCTATGGCGTTACGCAGAGCTCGAACTTATCGGTGGAGTGAATGCCGGAAAGGGTGACGGTCATGTTCCCGTAGACGCCCTTTTCGCCGCATGCGGGCAGGGGCGTGTTGTCGGGAAGCGGGGGAACTGTGAAATGCACCTCATAGGTGCCGTTGAAGGTGGCCAGGGAGACTCCGTCCGGGGCTTGCGCCCAATAGACCGGTCCGCCGGCTACCGCGTAGCGAAGGACAAAAGGCTGTTTGGTGAGGCCTGGAATGAAGGCCGCGCCGGAAGCCGGGCTGGGGGTCGTTTCTCCCATTCCATATGAGAAGGCGACCAGCGGTTCCCCTTGATGAACGGGACGCGAGGGCAGAATCAATCCGCCGCGCGGGCGAACCACGGCGGCCGTGCAGGACGAGATGTCTTGTTCGCCGAAAACGCTGTAGTAGATGAGAGTGTCGTCACATGAGGTGATGACATGAACCTTGTCACTGACGGCCCGCACGGGCACATTGGCCAGGACGTTATTTCCTTCTTTCACCTCCAGTACGGCCACTCCATTCACTTTTTGCGTGTCGAGAAGCGCGAAGGGCACGATCAACGTGATATTCGTGACGGGTACACAAGGAACCGTCGTGGTGGCACAGCTGGATTGGCTGACGCCATAGATTCCCGCCGGCGTGCGTCCGGTGGATTGGACAAGTTGCGCGGAAAATCCCGCGACGATCGGCGACATCCCGGCAAAGGGATCGAATATGCCAAATATAGGGTCGGCTACGCGCGTCTGCGCGCCGTTCACCGAAATGATGATCACTTGGCCGGGGGCGGCTTCGACGGCGTTAGGCGGTGTGCGATAACCGGCACCGGCAAACCCGGCCGGTACAGCTTGCGCGGCGAGGGGCAAACAAAGCAAGAACCAATACGTGGTAGTTCGAAGCATGGTCATCAGACGCCGCAGCCTGGCGGATCGTTTAAGCGAACTGTGCAGTTTGCTAAAAATTCCAGGTAAGAGTCTTGGACGGCGGCGCGTCGTTGGGAATGGGAGCGGGCTGATTCGGCACAGGTGCGGGGTTAGAAGGGAGCGGGAGCGGGAATCGCCCGGGCCGGGGACCGTAGGCTTCGAAGGGTAAGTGGGTAACGTTCATTTCGGCTTCAGTCTAGAGGTGCCGTGTGAGGCATTGCGTGTCAGGGTTCCCCGAAGAGCTTGAGAACACACAAAGATAGAGAATTTTCCCAGCGTGTGAACGGCCTTGCCGATAAGGGCGGAAGGAGGAGCCGCGTCGCTCTTGCGAGAAAGGGTCTGTCGTCAGCTTTCATGCCAGAACGGGTTGTAGCGCTTTCGGAGCAGGTATCGTCAATCGCCACCGGCCGGGTGGAGGAAATTCGCAGGGTCACCAAACTCACAACGATCCTTGGCGTGAACGCGTCGATTGAAGCGGCGCGGTCGAACAATGCCGGATTCGCGGTGGTGGCGGAGGAGGTCCGAAAGGTATCCGAGCAGATCGAGTCGCTGGCCGACGCGCTGCATCGGGAGCTGGGCGCGAAAACGAGCGAGCTGCAGGTTCTGGGGCAGAAGCTGGTGGCCGACATTCGCGGTTCGCGGCTGGCCGATTTGTCGTTGGGGATGATCGACATTATCGACCGCAATCTCTACGAGCGCTCGTGCGATGTGCGCTGGTGGGCGACCGATTCGGCGATGGTCGCCTGCGCGGGTGATCCGGATGAGGCCAACCGTGCCTTCGCCTCCAGCAGGCTGGGCGTGATTCTGGATTCCTATACGGTGTATCTGGACCTGTGGGTCTCCGACCTAAGCGGCCGTGTACTGGCCAATGGACGGCCGCGGCAATATGCCGTGCAAGGGAGCGACGTGTCACAGCAGGAGTGGTTCCAGCGGGGGCGAAGACGGAGTCGGGCGAGGAGTTTGTGGCCTGTGACGTGGCGACGGAGCAGGCCTTTGGCGGCGCAGCGGTGGCCGCCTATTCAACGGCAATTCGCGAGCAAGGCAGAACGAGGGGACGTCCCGTGGGGGTGTTGGGAATTTTCTTCGATTGGGCCAAACAATCGCAAGTGGTGGTCGATTCAGTGCGTATGACCGAGGCCGAGCGCGGGCGGAGCCGCTGCATGATCGTCAATCGCGAATTCAAGGTGATTGCCTGCAACCGGCGAGGAGACCTCGGACAAACGTTCCCGTTGCGAACAGACGGCAAAGCGATGGGTTCGTATTTGCAACCGGACGGAAGCCTCGTGGGCTTCGCCCTAACGCCGGGGTACGAGACCTATCAGGGCTTGGGCTGGTTCGGAGTGATCGAGCAGCGTTCGGGCAACGAAAACCTGGCGTTGGGACGTGGGTAGTCTT
>JBDTVQ010000593.1:0-3085 GCA_040007195.1 Acidobacteriota bacterium
CGAACCGAGGCCGTAGATGCAGGAGACGCTGGCAACGATGATGCAGTCGCGCCGTTCGAACAACGAGCGGGTGGCCGACAGGCGCAGCTTGTCGAGTTCATTGTTGATCGTCGATTCCTTCTCGATGTAGGTATCCGAAGAGGGAATGTAGGCCTCGGGCTGGTAGTAGTCGTAATAAGAGACGAAGTATTCGACGGCGTTGTGGGGAAAGAAGCTCTTGAACTCGTGATAGAGCTGCGCCGCGAGCGTCTTGTTGTGAGCCAGGACCAGAGCGGGCCGCGCAAAGTGCTCGATCACTTTGGCCACGGTGAAAGTCTTGCCGGAGCCGGTGACGCCGAGCAGGACCTGATGTTGTTCTCCATCGTCGATTCCTCGAGTCAACTGGGCAATGGCCGAGCCCTGGTCGCCGCGCGGTTTGTAGTCGATGGCAAGACGGTACGACATAGTTTCAGTGTAGGAGGTATAGCCGGCGAAAACGCCGCCCGCCCCCGGCACGGAGTGCTATATACTTTCGGCCATTGTGACGAAATCATTCCTGTTGCTGTTTGCCTGCGCGGCCGCAGCCTGGCCGCAACACAGCTCCGTGAAACTGAGCAATCCCTTTCAGACGCCGCAAGACCGCCTGGAAGGCGCCGAGACCTTCCGCACACAATGCGCCAGTTGTCATGGGGCGGACGCGAAAGGTGGGCACGGCGGAACCGATCTGACACGCGGCCAATTTAAGTACGCCGTCTCCGAGGACGCGATGTTCCGCATCATCGGCACGGGAATACCGGGCACGGCAATGCCAGGCTTTGCCTTTAGCGGCGCAAAGCAGTGGCAGGTGATCGCCTACATAGACTCGCTAGGGCCGGGCCATGCATCGGGAACTGGTGACGCAAAACGCGGAGCCACGCTCGTCGAATCCAACAAGTGCATGGGATGTCATGCCGCCAATGCGCCCAATCTGGCCGACGCGGCCGCTCGCAGAACGCGCTCGGAGCTGCGGCAGTCGATCCTGGAACCGGCCGCGGACGTCGCTCCGGAATATTGGCGCTGGCGCGGCACGTTACGTGACGCGAAAGTTGTGGAGGGGCGCCGGCTCAACGAGGATACCTACTCGGTTCAGGTCATCGATCGATCCGGGAAGTTGCTCACGATCGACAAGCGGCAGCTTGCTTCTTCCACTATCGAGCCGCATTCCTCGATGCCGTCGTTCGCCGCGAAATTGAAAGGCAAGGATCTGGAAGACGTACTCGCTTATCTCGAGAGCCTGCGTGGAGGAAACCAGTGAAATCAGTTTGGATCATGATGGCCCTGTGTGGGGCCGCTGCCGCACAGTCCGGCGCGGAATGGACCACGTACCACGGCTCGAACGCAAGTTGGCACCACTCCACGTTGGACCAAATCACGCCCGCCAATGCGAAGGACTTGGAGCTGAAGTGGGTATGGCAGGCGCAGTCACTGGAAAAGTTCGAGACCACGCCGCTTGTCGTCGACGGCGTGATGTATCTGACGGAAGCGCCGAACACGGTCGTGGCGCTCGACCCCAGAAGCGGACGCGAATATTGGACGTATCAGCACCCACTCCCCGATGTCACCTACCCGTGCTGCGGCAAAGTGAATCGCGGGCTGGCCATTTCCGGTGGCACATTGTATTTAGGCACGCTGGACATGAAGCTGGTCGCACTCAGCGCGGCGACGGGCCAGAAGCTATGGGAGACTGTCGTCGGCGATTTCCGGCAGGGCTACGCGCTCACGCACGCGCCGTTGATCGTGAATAGTCTTGTGATTGTGGGCACGGCCGGCGGCGAACTTGGCATTCGTGGATTCATCGCGGCGTACGACTCAAAGACCGGCAAGGAAGCCTGGCGTTTCAACACCATTCCCGCACCCGGCGAACCGGGCAGCAACACATGGTCGGGCGACGCTTGGAAGCATGGCAGCGGCAGCATCTGGCTGACTGGATCGTACGACGCCTCGCTAAACCTCACCTATTGGGGCATCGGCAACCCGGGGCCGGACTGGAACCCGGCCGTGCGTCCCGGCGACAACCTCTACACGGACAGCGTTGTGGCTCTCGATGCCACCACGGGCAAGCTGAAATGGCATTTCCAGTTCACACCGCACGACGAATGGGATTGGGATTCGGTGCAAACGCCGGTGCTCGTCGATGGCGACTGGAAGGGCAAACCGCGCAAGCTGATGCTGTGGGCGAATCGCAACGGCTTCTACTATGTGCTCGACCGCGCCACCGGTGAATTCCTGCACGGAGTACCGTTCGTGAAGCAGACATGGGCCGAAAAGTTGGACGCAAAAGGCCGTCCAGTGAAGGCGCCTGGACGCGGACCTAGCGCAAAGGGTTCATTGACGTTTCCCGGCGTGCAAGGCGGCACCAACTGGTTCGCGCCTTCCTACAGCCCGGTAACCAAGAACTTCTACTTGAGCGCCTGGGACGACTATTCGAGCCTCTATTTTTCGTGGGATCAGCCATATGAACAGGGCAAGTGGTACGCCGGCGGCGGCGTGAAGTCCGACGTGCCCTCCACGCGCCGCGAACGGCTGAACCGGCGCAATCCAGCTTCGGGCTATGGCGCCATACGTGCGCTGAAGTGGGACACCGGCGAGAAAGTGTGGGAGTACAAGATGACTGATGTCAGCGAAAGCGGGCTCCTCACTACGGCGTCAAACGTACTGTTCTCAGGCAACCGCGAAGGACACTTCTTCGCATTGAACGCCGTCGACGGAAGCCTGTTGTGGCGCATCTACCTTGGCGGCCAAAGCGCGGCTTCGCCGGTCACCTATTCGATCGATGGCAAGCAATACGTGAGCGTCGCCAACGGGCATTCGATGTTCACATTCGCGTTGCGCGAGGCGGGAAAGTAGCGGCCGGGAGACACCCCTCGGTTCCTATTTCCAGGCGCCGAGAATGGCGCCCATCAGCATGAACGCGAAGACGTGATAGCCAGCGTCAATCAGGAACAGCCTCATTGAGCGCGCTTCGAAGAGATAGGTGACGCCCATCGCCATGGCGACCCATCCTATTCCGGCAAGCGCGCCCGCTGTGATGCCCCAGGCGACATCCGGCGGGCCCTGCAAAAACGCT
>JBDTVQ010000594.1:0-3080 GCA_040007195.1 Acidobacteriota bacterium
TTGGGCGTGCATTCGTGAAGGCGAACGCAGCCAAGGGCCTTCACTTCGTCAATTTTGGATTTTGCGATCCTGAACACTTCTTCCGGGTCGTAGCGGCCAGGGGTGATTCGATCGGCGCCGATGAAGTCGACCATGACGTGCTCGTGGACGAGGACGCTTCCGGGAACAGCCGCGGCGCGAACGGCAGGTGCGCCCAGGGCGGTGGCGGCCGCAAGGATGGCGCGTCGCGTTATTTTGTGGGCGATTTGACCATCACGGCGTCCCATTGTTTGCCACCCGCTTCGACCAGAGCCGGTATGTCGGACTCGTTGAGAAACCCTTGCGCGGCGAGGGCGCGCGCGGCGGTTTCGTATTGAGAGACATAGCCAGCGCGGTCTTTGTAGCGCTCTTCGATGGAAGGGCGCGGGTCGTGCTTCTTCATGCGTTCGGCTTTGGTTTTAGAGAGCAGGAAGGTGGAGCCCACCATGGAGTAGAGTTCGTCGGGCGCACCTTGCGAGGGCTTGCGGAAGTTCCAGCCGGTAAAGGTGGCGAGCGGTGCAGTGACCATCGGTGCACGGATGCCTGCGGTTTCATTGCCATCGGCGTCGACCTGCGGGAGAAGCGTGGGGAACGCTGCGCCGACTTTGGGCGGGGCGGCTCTGAAGTCGCCACGATAGGCTTCCTTGGGATGCTGCGGCAGGCGGCTGCCGGGGATCTTGGGCCAGTTCAAGGCAGCGACGGTGACGAGGGAGTCCTTGGAGACTTGAGGGATTTGCGACGGCGGCGGTGACGCGCCATCGGTGACCCAGTCGTTCATGCGGGACAGCAGGCCGCGCATGATCCAGCGGTAGTCGTTGCCATTGGAGAGGTTGAGCGCGGCGCCCTGGGTGGGCGGGAAGGTTCCGGGGCCGTGCTGTGTGCCGGCGAGATAGTATGCACGGGAATTCGTGCCAAGCCCCATGTCCTGATTGCCATCGATAGAGGTGTGGATGAGGCTGGCGACGCGTCCCCAGTATTCGTAGCTGCCGTTGGTGTAGAAAATCTTGGGCGTGGTGTGGGCGGCTTCGGCTTTGGCGAGCAGGCCGCCGGAGCCCATGGTGGGGTCAGTCTGCGTCTGGTCGGTGAAGGGGAAGATGTCGCTGGGGTAGAGGCAGTTCAGGTGCGGGTGGCCGTCACGTGATGGTTGGGCGAAGCGGAAGTTGAAACTTCCCCGCCCTGCGCCGGCGACGTGCGCCCATACGCCGTCGAAGACGATCTTGCCGTCTTCATTTGCGTTGAAGCCATCGTACACATAGGTGCGGAGGAAGCGGCCGCTTTGGGAGGTGCCGAAGCCGATGGCGCGTTTCAGGTAGCGGCTTTCATCACCGAGAACGGCCATGCCGGCGGCGGGGCCGCCGTACTTCAGGAAGGAGATGAAATCGCGGATGGCGGCGGGGCCAAGGCCGACGACGACCGGGTTCTTCGCTGTATAGATGACCTCGTAGACTTTGCCGGGTTCGAGGCCAGCGGGGATGTAGACACGGGTGGAGTCGGGGACGGGTTTGTCTTTATCGAGACGGGCGAGTTGCCACTGATCGCGCGGGATGGACCGGCGCTCGGAGGTGCAGGTATCGCGAACGGTGAGTTGCGCGGAGGCTCCGGCGCCATCGGCCATGGGATAGGCGAACATGGCGCGGTCGGCGAGCGAAAAGGATTTCTCGCCGGGCTCATTGGCGACGTATTCGCTGCGGACGAGGCCGGTGATGGGCGCGCCGTTGTTGGTGGCGATGGGCGCGTAGAGCCGGAGGAGTTCCGCCGAATCGGGGACATCGAATTGCCAGCCGACCCAGACGAGCGTGTAGCCCTGTTCGTAGAGCAGGCCGTCGCCGTATTCGGTGTTGTTCGGTTTGGCGGCGCGATTGAACGTGCCGTGCATGCCCTGGCCGCCGCGGTTGGAAACTTCGAAGAGGATGGTGCCGTTGCCGCGCTCGGGGTTGGTGGGCTTGATGACAAAAATGTCGGAGGCGAATTCCACCATGCCGTCGGCGTTGCGCGGGGCGAGTTGGATATCGGCGATGTTGGCATTGGCCGGTTTGGTGGGGTCGATCAGAAAGGTGGCCTTGGCGCGGATGCTTTCATAGGGACCAGTTTTTCCGAAGGACTTGCCGCCTGCGAAATCCTTGCGTTCGAGGACCCGGACGGTGTGAACGGCGGCGGAGAGGGAGAGCGTAGTGAGGCAAGCCAGAATGACGCGCGAAAGCATAGGACGTATTCTATGCCTTTGTCATATTGTGTTGCTATACTGATGCCACCTAAAGGGGCATTGCAATGAATAGAACCTGTCTTCTGTTCGTGGCCTTGATTGCCACGGTTTCTGTCGCTTCCGCTCAGGAAGTACGCGCCTCGATAACCGGAACTGTTACGGATGCGCAAGGCGCAGCGGTTCCCGGAGTCACCATCACGGCGACGAACATCGCCAACAACTCCGTTATCACACAAGTCACCAACGTCGCAGGGCTTTACCTGACGCCTTTTTTGCGGCCGGGGACCTACCGGCTGACGGCGGAGAAACAGGGCTTCCGGCGGTATGTTCGCGACGGCATCATTCTTCAGGTGCAGGACAGGCCGCGGCTGGACATCGTGCTGGAAGTAGGCGACCTGGCGCAGAGCGTCACGGTGAACGCCGAGGTTTCGCAACTGCAGACCGAGACTGCGTCGCGCTCGCAGGTGATTGCCAATGAGTTGATCTCGCAAGTGCCGACGCAGGGCCGCAATCCGTTTCAGATCGCCTGGGCGGCGCCGGGAGTGGTGAAGACGGGCGGCTGGCGCTATCTGCGCTCGTTCGACATTGCGGGCACATCGAACTTCGCCGTGAACGGCGGGCGCAATCGCGAGAACGAGGTGCTGCTCGATGGGATTTCGAACGTGCGCGGAAACCGCACGGTAATTCACGTGCCAACGATGGAGTCCGTGCAAGAGTTCAAAGTACAGACGAACACCTACGATTCGCAGTACGGGCGGACGGGCGGTGGCGTGGTGACGATCGTGACCAAGTCGGGAACGAACGCGCTGCATGGCACGGTGTTTGAAGATTTTCAGGTGGAAGAGCTGAACGCGAATCA
>JBDTVQ010000595.1:0-3072 GCA_040007195.1 Acidobacteriota bacterium
TTCGTGCGAGCTTTCTCGCGCACCTCGATTTCGGCAAGGTAGCGTTTGGAATTCCGGCTGATGTCGCGCAGTTCGTCGAGCGCTGGGTCGAAGCCGTCGCGTATGAATCCACCATCGGCAAGCGTCGCCGGGACCTCGTCGGCGAGCGCGCCCAAAATCGCATCGCGCACGTCGGCCACTTCGTCCATACGTTCGCGGATTGCCCGTAGCCGCATCGCGCGCGATGGTTCCAATCCCTTTCGCAGCGAAGGCGCCAGCGCGAGCGACCGCCCCAGGGACAGCATTTCGCGAGGTCCGGCAGTGCCAAGCGTCACCTTGGCGAGGAGCCGTTCCAGATCCAGCACCGAAGTCAGCGTCTTGCGTAATTCGCCGCGCAGAATCGTCGCGCCGATCAGTTCTTCCACCGCGTCCAGCCGCGCTTCGATCTCCTCACGCTGAATCGATGGACGCAGCAATCGCTGCCGCAGAAGGCGCGCGCCCATTCCCGTCGCCGTTTGGTCGACGGCGCTGAGCAGAGTCACCTCGCGCGACTCGCCCGCAAACAGCGGTTCCACCAACTCCAGATTGCGCACCGTCACCGCATCGAGCATCATCGACTCGGCACGCTCGAAGAACGAAGGCCGGTCCAGATGGTCGAGCGCCGTCCGCTGCGTCTCGCGCAAATAATGCAGCACCGCACCAGCCGCCCGCACGGCCAGGATGCGCCCACCCAACCCACAGCCATCCAGCGACAAGAGGCGAAAGTGGTCCTTCAGCGCCCGTTCCCCATTGTCGAAGTCAAAGGTCCACGGCTCCTGAAGCGTGCGCACGCCAGGCATCTCGGAATCATCGGCGGAAAGCAGCACCTCCCGCGCGTTGAGGCTTTCCAGAAACGGGGCGCCGTCGGCTCGCGGCATCTCCGTGGCGCGAAACTCGCCCGTAGAAATATCCACGTAGGCGACGCCAACCAAAGCGCCCCCGCCGGTGCCGCTCCCGCCCGCCACGGCGGCGAGATAGTTGTTCTCGCGCGAACTCAGCACGTTGTCGGCCGTCGCCGTGCCGGGCGTCACCACGCGCGTAATATCGCGTTTCACAAGCCCCTTGGCAGCCTTCGGGTCCTCCACCTGATCGCAGAGGGCCACGCGATACCCCTTCTGCACGAGGCGCGCAATGTAATTGTCGGCCGAATGGCGCGGCACGCCGCACATCGGAACGGGCTCGCCCTTTTCTTTGTTACGGGAGGTCAGCGTGATCTCGAGTGCCTGCGCGGCCGTGACGGCATCTTCAAAGAACAGCTCGTAGAAGTCGCCCAGATGGAACATCAGGAGCGCCCCGGGCACCTGTTGTTTGAGCGCGTGGTACTGCCGCATCAGCGGCGTCGTCGGTGAATCAGCCACTACGCGTACAAGCCCCGGAGTTTAATAGCAAACGCCACGCGATCAAGCGCCAGCATGTACGCCGCAATGCGGTTGTGCACACCATGGGTGTCGGCGTACTTGGTGACGGCATTGAAGCCCTCGACCATCAGTTCCGTCAGCCGGTCGTTCACCATCTGCTCGTTCCAGAAGTAGCCCTGGCGGTCCTGCACCCATTCAAAATAGGAAACCGTCACACCGCCGGCATTGGCGAGGATGTCGGGAATGACAAAGATATCCTTCTGGCGCAGAATCTCGTCGGCAGGCGCCGTGGTCGGTCCGTTGGCGCCTTCGACGAGAATCTTGCAGTTTAACTTCGGCGCCGTGCGCGAAGTGATCACGTTTTCCTTGGCGGCGGGAACCAGCACGTCGCATTCAAGGAACAGGGCCTGTTGCTTGTCCATGTTTTCTCCGCCCGGGAAGTCAACGACAGAACCGGTTTCGGCACGGTGCGCCAGGAGCGCGTCAATGTCCAGGCCGGCGGAGTTGTATACCGCGCCCTCGTATTCAATGATGCAGATGATGCGGAACCCGGCTGTGGCCATGAGCCGCGCCGCCATACCGCCGACATTGCCGAACCCCTGCACGACCACGCGCGTTTGATGGGCTCGCATGCCGAAGCGCGTCAGCGCTTCGAGAGCAACAATCATGCAGCCGCGCCCCGTTGCCTCGCGGCGTCCGCGCGATCCGCCCAGGTCCAGCGGCTTGCCGGTCACCACCGCCGTGGTCGTCTGCCGTGCATGCATCGAGTAGGTGTCCATCATCCATGCCATCACCTGCTCGTTCGTGTTCATGTCCGGCGCCGGAATGTCTTTCTCGGGACCGATGAATTCAAAAATATCGGCCGTATAGCGGCGCGTGATGCGTTCCAACTCGCCCTGGCTCAAGACGGCCGGCTCGCAAATGACGCCGCCCTTGCCGCCGCCAAACGGAATGTTCGCCACCGCGCACTTCCATGTCATCCATGAGGCCAACGCCCGGACTTCCTCAATCGTCACATCGGGGGCGTATCGCAAGCCGCCCTTCGCCGGACCGCGCGCGATCGAATGCTGCACCCGATAGCCCGTGAACACTTCGATCCGCCCATCGTCGAGCATCACCGGAATGTAGACCGTAATCTCACGCGACGGCGTGCGCAGCACTTTCTGTAGCCCTTCATCCATGCCCAACTGCTCAGCGGCAATGTTGAAGCGCGCCTCCGCGGCCAGCCAGGGGTTCAGTTCCTGTTCCCAGGCGAGGTCTTCGGCAGAAAGCTTGTCGCGCTCCGATGCGTCAGTGGAAGCCGGATAAACGGTGGACATATAGAAAGAGTGCTTACTCCGCCCTTATTATGTCATCGGGAGGCCATCTCGTAGGATGCACAAGGCCATGAATTCCGGTAGCGGGCGCAGAGCCAACACCGGCCGCCCGAATCAGGACGGGCACGTTGTGAGGCGACATGGCCCCAGCCGCTGCTTGGGGATTGGTTCTGGCACCAGATATCGCCGCGAACCTGTCGAAATGTGTCGATCACTGTCGAGTGTCTATCCGGTCCCGGTGTCTCTCCGTCCCGGATGGCACGAGTCCCCAGTTCCGGGACGGCCGGCCACTATGTTCCATGCGCCTGCCAGAGCCTTCTCGGCGAGCGAAGAATAAACGAAGACATTTGCACTACCGGCAGTAGCCGCCCGAATCCGCA
>JBDTVQ010000596.1:0-3070 GCA_040007195.1 Acidobacteriota bacterium
TCACGTCCTCGCCAAACACGGTCACTCGAAAGTAGTCGCGCACCCCTGCGTACTCCAGCGGCGGCTCCACTTCCGCACGCCCACTGGAACTAACCACTGCCAGCGGCAATACGGCAATCTCAGCGATCAGCGCTCGCGTTGCCTCCGGCATTAACACCCGCTCTTTTACCCGCTCGCGGAAAATCTGCTTCTTATACGGATAGAGATTCCAGATAGCGTCGAACAGATCCTGCCGCTGATGGATATCGCACAGCGCCTGAATCATTTTGCGGTCCGATACTCCAATACAGTTCGCCGCGTAGTCTTCCCACGTCAACCCCAGCCCGAACCGCCCCAGCACTTCGGTCCAGCACTCGTGGTGCAACGGCTCGCTGTCCACCAATACGCCATCGAAGTCGAACAGTACCGCGTCGTATCGCGCCGTCATTGGCCGATACGCACGGACTGAATCATCTGATCGAATGCTCCGCGGGCATTGTTTAGGTCCTGCTCCGGCGCGATGAACACGAAATAAATCATTCCGCCATTCATCTCCACCGTCACCAGCCAGTCCGCCTCATTGCCGCCCCAAGGTGAGGGCGAACTGAGCATCGTCAGGAAAGCCCTCTTGTTATCCACGCGCTGCTCGCGGGCGTTGCTCGTCACTCGCATTCCCTGGTTGCCCTGCGACATCGTTTGGATCAGCGCCTGCGTGTCCTTGTTGAAGTCGCCCGTCTGCGACTTCTGCTGATTGATCACAACCCCATATCCAATTGCCGACTGCCCGCCTTGCCCCTGGAACACACCGGCGCGGGGCGCGATCGTCACGTTCGCCGTATTCTGTCCGAATACTTCCCAGTTCGCCGGGTACTTCATGCTCAGCCCCTGCGTCTGGAAATTCTTAAAGCTGCTCTGCGGCCGCGCCTCTTCCACCTTGCCCCCGGTCGGCGATCCCACCGCCCCGGCCTTTGGCTTTTCCATCTTCGGCAAGCCCTTCACGACTTGCTGCACTCGTTTGAAGTCGCCCGTCTCGCCGCTATACTGCTTGGCCCCCATCAGCTGAATCTCTTCCTGAATGCGCTTTTGCCGGTTGCCCGGATCCGGGTGGTCCGACATCATGTTCGAAATCCAATTGCCCTTCCCCGATTCGGCCTGCAGCTTCTCAAAGAACCGCGCCATTTCGATCGGGTTGTAGCCGGCCTGATTCATGATGCGCGAACCCAGTACATCGGCGTCGCTCTCGGCATTGCGCGAAAACTTCAGCAACATCGAATTAGCGCCCAAACCGATTCCCAACTGCGCCAGCATCCCCGTGATTCCACCGCCGCCGCCTAACAACTGGCCACCCAACATGGCAGGCAATTGCATCAGTTGCGCCTTCGACGCCTGATTCGTACCGTGCCGCAAAATAACGTGGGAAATTTCGTGCGCCAGCACACCCGCCACTTGCGATTCGTTATCGGCCGCCGTGATCAATCCAGTGTGCGTAAACGTCGGTCCGCCCGGCAGCGCGAACGCATTGATCGACGGATCGTACACCACTTTGAATGTGTATGGATACTTGTCCGCCTCCGGCGCTTTGGTCAACTTCTCGCCCACTGTTCGGATCCACTTGTTCAGCTCCGCGTTGTCCACCACAGGAAATTCGTGCTCCACCTGCGCTGCATACTCCTGCCCCATCTGGACGTCCTGTTCCTTCGAAAACAGGTTGAATCCCGGCTTCAGCGCCTTCTGCTTGGCCGCGCCTAACATCACCGCGGCGCAGGCCAACGCCACCAGAATGGGCTGTCTCATCCGAATCTGCATCTTATACACGCCTCCCGTACTACGTTGTCCACCCGGCACACTCCGTTACCGGATGGACCCACCTCTTCACGGTGGATTCCTTCTAAACAGCTATAATAGCGGAATGTTACAGCCCACCGAGAAAATCTGGCACAACGGAAAGTTCATTGACTGGCAAAGCGCGCAGCTTCATGTCCTTTCCCATGTCGTCAGCTATGGAAGCTCGGTCTTTGAGGGCATCCGGTGTTATGAAACCGCGCAAGGTCCCGCCGTGTTCCGGCTGCGCGAACATATGCGCCGCCTCACCGAGTCGGCCAAGATTTATCGCATAGAAAACATCGGATTCTCCGTGGACGAGCTCTGCCAATCTGCACTCGAGCTCGTCGCGGTCAACAAGCTCAAATCCTGCTACATCCGTCCCATCGTCCTTCGCGGCTACGGCGAAATCGGCGTCCTCGGATGGAACAACCCCATCGAAACCTACCTGGCTTGCTGGGAATGGGGCAAATACCTCGGCGAAGAAGCGCTCTCGCAAGGCGTCGACGTCTGCGTCTCCAGTTGGACCCGCTCGGCGCCCAATACTTTGCCCACCCTCTCCAAGGCCGGCGGCAACTACCTCAGCTCGCAGTTGATTCGCATGGAAGCGGCCGTCAACGGCTACTCCGAAGGCATCGCCCTCGATGTCAACGGCGTGGTCAGCGAAGGCTCCGGCGAGAATATCTTCGTGATTAAGGACGGCAAAATCTATACGCCGCCCCTCACCGCGGCTGTCCTCGGCGGCATCACGCGCGCCACGGCTACCACGCTCGCCGAAGAACTCGGCTACCAGATCATCGAGATGAACATCCCGCGCGAAATGCTCTACATCGCCGACGAAATCTTCTTCACCGGTACCGCCGCCGAAGTCACGCCGATTCGAAGCGTCGACAAAATCAAGATCGGACCCGGCCACCGCGGCCCCATCACCGAAGCGATTCAACGCGAATTCTTCGCCATCGTCAACGGCACCAAGGCCGACCGCCACGGCTGGCTCTCGCCCGTCCCGGTTTCCGCCGGCGTAAAGTAGCACGTAGTGTCGAAGAGTCCCAAGCGCACAGGCGCGGTCCGCGGGACCAGCGTCCGTTGTGCGCGTTCGGAAGGAATGTTCACAGGCGCGGTCCGCGGGACCAGCGTCCGTTGTGCGCGTTCGGAAGGAATGTTCACAGGCGCGGTCCGCAGGACCAGCGTCCGTTGTGCGCGATGGCATAAAACAATCAGCGCGGGCATAAACCAGACGGCCACCTCCCCCGAGATATTCCGCCTGGCT
>JBDTVQ010000597.1:0-3048 GCA_040007195.1 Acidobacteriota bacterium
TGTTGACCACCGAGAGCGAGGACAACATGAAGCAGGCGGGTAAGGCTGCCGGAGCCACGGGCTGGATCGTCAAGCCCTTCCAGCCGGAACGGCTTCTGCAGGTGATTGCGCGCGTCGTGCCGTAGACGCCGCGCTGGATTTATTCACCGCCTGTGCCAGGCGTTCAATGGAATCGAGCATCGCCTCGCGGTCGAATTTGCATTGGAGTTCGCAGCCCTCATAGCCGGGCGGCGTTGCGGCCGGAGTCTGCGACAGCAGAGTCAAGACGCCGATGCCGTGTTCGGCGGCGTGCTGGCGCAACGGGAATCGCATGCGCCCCCCTGGTTCGCCGGGCCTGGGCGGCTCGATGAGGTCGAAGTCGGCTGCCAGGATATCCACTCCGGCGGCAAGCTTTGTGGCGGCTTCTTCGCCCGATGAGGCTTCAAGAACGCGGTAGCCCGCCATCTCCAGATCGTTACGCAGCAGGGCGCGTTGGAACGCACTACGGTCCGCCAGCAGGATGCCGACACGGCTGTCGCGGCGCGATTCGCGCACGGGCGCCAGGCTAACCCCCGCCGCTTGCAATACGGGACGCAAGTCCAGAAAGTCGGTGACGCGTCCGGCAATGATCGCAGAACCCATTAGCGCGGGCCGCTGCGACCGGTCGCGCACTCGAATCTCTTCTTCCACCACATCGAGTATCTCGCCAACAATCAAACCGACGCCCGATTCGCCCTCGGAGAACACGATCACCGGAAGTGGATCCTGGGCACACTCCTGCGTGGCGGCGGGATCGTCGAGAATTTCGCTCAGGCTTACCAGCGGCAAAATGCGGTCGCGATACTGCACCACTCGGCGGCGCGCCGAGCCTTCCACGCGAGAGAGCGGAAACTCCTCCAGCCGGGCCACCATCGACAGCGGTACGGCCACCTGCTCCAATCCGGCGGCCCGGAAAAGCAGTACGGTCTGGCGATCGACGGGGGCAACTGCGGCTTCTTCCTCCACGCTCCGTCCAGCCCTTCCCTCGGCCAGAATCCCCGACTGTTGTGCAATGCCCATCACGTCGAGAATCAGCGAAACGCGCCCGTCGCCCATGATCGTGGCGCCGGAATAGCAATCGAGCACCTTCAACTGCTTGCCCAGCGGCTTCACGACGATCTCCTGTGTGTCCTGAATGTCGTCCACCACCAGGCCGAACGCCCGCTCCTCGGCCTGCAGCACGATAATGTTCACCGCCGGATCCCCGGCAGGCGGATCGAGCCGCAGCACCTGATTCAGATGCACCAGCGGCAGCAGAGTCCCACGGCGCCGGTATACCGGGCTGTCATGTACATATTCGATGCGCGTGCGGCAGGCTTCGCCCTCCAGGCGCACCAGCTCGAGCAGGCTCACCTGGGGAATCACAAAGCGCTCTCCGCCGCAATTGACCACGAGGCCGGGAATGATCGCCAGCGTCAAGGGAATCTTGAGCTTGACTGTCGTGCCTTTGCCAGGGTGCGACGACAGGTCGATCGCGCCTCCGATACGGTCGATGTTGGTCTTCACCACGTCCATCCCGACGCCGCGGCCCGATATGCCCGTGACTTTCTCGGCCGTTGAAAAGCCCGGCTGAAAAATGAGTTGCTGAACTTCGCGGTCACTCATGCGGGCCGACTGCTCCGCCGTAATCAAGCCGCGCTCGATCGCTTTCTGGCGCACGCGGGCCGGATCGATGCCGCCCCCATCGTCGGTGACTTCGATAATCACCTGCCCGCCCTCGTGGTAGGCGCGTAACTGCAACCGCCCCTCTGCGGACTTGCCTCGCTTTTCGCGCATGTCCGGAGATTCGATGCCGTGGTCGCACGAGTTCCGCACAATGTGCGTGAGCGGGTCCTTGATCGCTTCGATCAGCGTGCGGTCGAGTTCCGTTTCGGCGCCATCCATCTCCAGCCGGATCTGTTTGCCAACTCCTTGCGCCAGGTCACGCACCAGCCGCGGCATGATGCCCCAAACCATTCCGATCGGCTGCATGCGGGTCTTCATGACGCCTTCCTGCAACTCCGTGGTGATCAGATTCAGACGCTGCGAGGCCGCCTGCAACCCGGCGTTTTGCACGCTGGAGGTGAACTGCAGAATCTGGTTGCGTGCCAGAACGAGTTCGCCCACGGTGTTCATGATGCGGTCGAGCAAGTTCACATCGACTCGGATCGTGGATTCCCCGATGGCATTTGAGCGGCGGGCCTCGGGCGCGGCGGCGGGTTCTGGGGATAGTGCGAATGGGGGGATCGTCATTGCTGCTTCGGAGGGTTTGGGAATGGTGGGCGCCGCCGCCGCGCTACTCTCCACTGGCGTGAGCGAATATTCCTGGCCCTTTTCGACAAAGCCGAAAACGTCTTCAATGGCTTCGATAGAGGCCGCGGATTCCAGAGTGAGGGTCCAGCCCAGGTAGCACGTTGCCGGATCCAGTTGGTCCAGGGAAGGCAGTTGCTTGGTGTCGATCTCAATGCGCGTGACCGTGCCGAGCGAAGCAAGCTCACTCAGCACCAGCAGCGGCTCCATGCCCTGGCGGAGCGAATCGCCGCCCGGTGTGAACCGTATGTTCCAAACGCAGTTGCCCGCCGGAACGTCGGAGGCTGGAACTGCGGTCGCGGCCGGAGCGGTCGCCACCACCGGCGCTACCCCGGCTAGCCTTGCCTGATCGATCTCGGCCATCACGTGGCCCATCTCGGCGGGCAGCGGGTCGCCCGACTTCGCCGAGACCAGTAACGCCTTGATTATGTCGCACGAACGCAACAGCAGGTCGACCAGTTGCGCCGAAGGCTGGATCGCCCCATTGCGCATCTTGTCGAGCAGGTTCTCGGCGGAATGGGTGAAGCGGCCCAGTTCGTCCAGACCGAACATTCCCGAGCCGCCCTTGATCGTATGTGCCGACCGGAAAATCTGCTTCAGCAGTTCGCCCGCGTCTGCCGACGTCTCCAGGCCGAGCAGCGCGGCCTCCATCGCGGCGACGTGCTCTGCCGATTCCTCGAAGAACACATCGCGGAACTGATTCATTTCGATGTTCATGGGAATGCGCACTCCGGGTGCGGC
>JBDTVQ010000598.1:0-3034 GCA_040007195.1 Acidobacteriota bacterium
CGCGCCGGTCTCGCTTCGAAAGCCGATCTGCCCACCCATCGCTTCGACCAGCCGCTTTGAAATGGTCAGGCCAAGGCCCGTGCCGTCCCGGATCTCGACGCCTGAACCCGGCGCGCGATAGTAGGGCTCGAAGATGTGGCCGCGTGCGGCAGTGGGAATGCCGATGCCCGTGTCGCTGACTTCCACGCGCAGCCCCATGGCGCCGCCCGCACTCGGGGCGGCGATATGAACATCCACCTGCCCTTTCGCCGTGTACTTCACCGCGTTCAGGACCAGATTCAACAACACACGCCGCAGATGGCTGCGATCCGTGCGGATGCGCACCGGCACATCGGTGTCGAATTCACAATGCAATCGGATCTCTTTGTTTCTCGCCACGGTCTGCGCAAGTTCGAGAATGTCATCCACCAGTTGCCGTGGGTCGAATTCCGCCAGCGTAATGGCCACGCCGCGCGCTTCGATCTTTGAAAGATCGAGCAGCCCGTTCACGAGTTCCACCAGCTCCACGCTGCACTGGCGGCTCAGGTGGATGTACTCGCGCTGCATCTCGGAAAGGTCCGTTTCGAGCAGTAACTCCGAGGTCGCCATCATTCCATTCAGCGGCGTGCGAATCTCGTGGCTCATTGCGGCGAGAAACTCGCTCTTGGCCAGATTGGCCTGCTCCGCCTTTTCGCGGGCCGCGCGAAACCGCTCGCGAACGACCTCGGCCGCGCGGGCGCACGAAGCCAGATACCAGTTCAAGACGTATATGCCCGCCACCTTCAGCAGTTCCTCTTGCCACACAAGCGGACGGTGCTCCACCAGGGCGAGGTAGCCAAGCAGTGCCAGATAGCCGGCCGCGGACACGTGCCCATACCAGTGCACGGTGCGGTAGCCGGCTCCCATCTGGTCGGCGCCGCGCAGCAACAGAAGGGGAAGGAACCAGCTATGCTCGGCCCCCGTGAAGTAGATCGCTACGATCCAGACGAAGATGTCGAGCGTGAGAAAGGCGCGGCCAAGATGGAGCTTTCCGGTGCGTCCGAAAAGCAATCGCAGGGCAATCCACGAGATGCCGCAGTAGAGAAGGGAAATTGCGGCGAACCATGCCGCGTCAGACCGTCCAGGGTAAGCTCCGCGCGCGATGTTCTCGAGGAACACAAAAGCCAGTAGCGCAAGGAATCCTGCCAACCGCAGGAGTGGAATTTGCACCGTGTGAAGCCACCGGTGCTCCGTCCTCCCTCCGAGGGATGCTGCCACAAGTGACCCGAGTTTAGCATGCCCATTCGCGCGCGGCTGTCGCTCCGCCGCCCTATGCGGCTATACTGAAAAGGTTCGGGGCCACGTCGGCCCGCCCCCCTCGTTCGCGCACCAAAACTCCCTCCGTTCGGGCTTCCCAAAAGGATGGCTGGATGCGTTTCGTCTCTATCTTTTTCCTGTGTGTACTCGTGTTGCCGGCTGAGATGCCCAAGGCAAAAAAGCCCGGCAAAGTTCCGGCCGCGCCGCTGCAGGGCGTGAAGACGCCTGGCGTGCAGATCCCCTTCTCACGTTTGAAAAGCGAAGCCGACCTCGATCTGGGCGGCACACCAGGACGCGGCCTCTTCGCCGAATCGCTTTGGGTGCCCGTCCGGTCGAAGGACATGCTGGCTAAGGTCGATCCAAAGGCCGCCAAGCTCGGCGATTCGCTGACTGGCTTGAACAAGCCCTGCGCGGGCGCGGTTGAAGCGTTCGGCTCGCTGTGGGTCCCCAATTGCGGCAACGGCACCATCGCCCGTATCGATACCAAGACAGGCAAAGTGTCGGCCACCCTGGAAACGGGCGCGGGCGACGTCAACACCGGCATCGCCGCCACGGCCGATAGCATGTGGGTCTTCACCGACGCCCGGACGACGCTGGCGCGCATCGATCCCAAAACCAATCTTGTTGTTTCCGAACTGCGGTTGCCCGAAAAGTGCGACGCGCTTCTCTCGGCCGAATCGTCATTGTGGTGCGCGTGCACGGCCCAAGGGAAGGTGCTTCGGATCGATCCCAAAACCAACCTCGTTGCCAAACGCATTGAAACGCAGCCGCAGCCCGCGGCGCTCGCCTCGGGCGACGGCTCCATCTGGGCTTATTGCAAAAAGGACGGCAAGCTCGACCGCATCGATCCGAAAACGGACAAGGTCACCAAGTCCATCGAACTCGGAGTGGCGGGAGCCGAAGGCGACGTGACGTTTGGCGAAGGATCGGTATGGGTGTCGCAAGCGGGCTTCCCGGTTTCGCGCATCGATACGAAGAGTGAAAAGGTGCTGCAGCAGTTCTGGGGACCCGGCGGCGGCATAATCCGCGCCTCGGCGGGCTCGCTGTGGCTGTTTAACGTCGAACAGAACTCCGTCTCCAAGCTCGATCCCAAGCGCGTGCAAGCGACGCTGGCCGAATAGAGGAAAACGACCAATGAATCCGAAATATGCGTTCCTGTTGATGTCGGCGTGTCTTTTGAGTGCGGGTTTGGCGCAGGAGCCTGGCGCCCCTGGAAGCAGTGCGCCGATCGAAATGAAGAAGCGTCCCGCCCGTCCCCCACGGCCCGGAGTGAAGACTCCAGGCGTGCAGCGCGACATCGCGGGCATCACTCCCGAAGCCGTGTTTCCCGTCGAAGGCGTGCCCGATTGGCAGGTGGTTACCGAAGACGCCGTGTGGGTATCGAACGGACCGAAGAACACGATTCATCGCCTCGACGTGAAGACGAACAAGGTGATCGCGGCGATTGAAGTGGGCAAGAAGCCGTGCTCGGGACTCGCCACCGGATTCGGAAGCATCTGGGTTCCCAACTGCGCCGACAAAACGGTGTCGCGCGTGGACATCAAGACAAACAAGGTGATCGCCACCATTCCCGTCGGCCCGGCGAATAGCGAAGGCGGCATCGCGGCGAGCAAGGACAGCGTATGGATCGCGAGCGATCCCAAAGGCGTGCTCTCGCGCATCGATCCCAAGACCAACAAGGTGCGGCAGGAAATTGAAATTGCTCCCGGTTCGTTCGGCGTCACCTATGGCGACGGCGCGGTGTGGGTGTCGAGCACGG
>JBDTVQ010000599.1:0-3032 GCA_040007195.1 Acidobacteriota bacterium
TGCCTCCGGCGATCAACCAGTTCGATTTCGAATTGCTGTGGGGCACGCGCGTTCCCATTTATTTCTGGGAAAACCTGGCACAGGAGGACACCGCGCTGCTGGGCGTCCATTCGCGCATGAGCGCCGTAATACGCACGCTATTTTCGCAGCGGACTGAGTCGGGCCTGATGCCCTTCATGTATACGCTGGCCATCCTGCTGGTGATCGTGGAATTCATCTCGATCTTTATCGGTGTGAGCATCACGACGACGATTACGGCGGCGGTTCAAGACTTGTACGAAGGAACCCAGCGCGTGATGAAGGGCGACTTCAGCCATCGCATTCGCGTGCGCGGTGGAGAGCAAGTGGCGGAACTAAGCCGTAGCTTCAACCGCATGACGGAGAACGTGGAGCGGTTGCTGCTAGTCGCCAAAGAAAGTGAGCGCATGCAGGCCGAGTTGCAGATCGCGCGCGAGGTGCAGGATCAGCTCTTCCCCAAGGGAAAGCCACACACGCCGGGGTTGCAGGTGGAAGCGCGGTGTCACGCAGCGCGCTCCGTTTCGGGCGACTATTACGACTATCAGGACCTGTCGAACGGGTGCCTGGCACTGGCCATCGCCGATGTAGCGGGCAAAGGAATCTCGGCGGCCCTGTTGATGGCGAGCCTGCAAGCTTCGCTGCGGCTGGTGATCGACGAAGTGCAGCGAGTGGCAAATGAAGACGGCGACCGCGAGTTGTGCGGAACGTTTCCGACGTCGCAACTGATGAGCCGCATCAACCGGCAATTGCACGCAAACACGGCGCCCGAGAAATACGCGACGTTCTTTTTCGCGGTGTTCGATCCGAGTTCGAGTTCGCTGGCCTACACGAATGCCGGCCACCTGCCTCCGATCCTGGTACGCGGGGGCAAGGCGACGATGCTCGACGTGAACGGTATGGTGGTGGGATTGTTTCCGCATGCACCGTATGAGGAAAGCCATTTGAAGCTGGAGCCAGGCGACGCTCTGGTTTGTTACACCGATGGCGTGACCGAGCCTGAGAACGAGTACGGCGAGATGTTTGGCGAGGATCGCTTGAAAGAGACGGTGCTGCAGCACGCGCACCTGCCGGGCGAACAGATGATCGCCGCGGTGATTGAGGCCGTGACGGCGTTCACGGGTTCGTCTGAACTGCAGGACGATATGACCCTGCTTGTGGTGCGGAGACAATAGGACGGCATGGAGCGAATTCAACGGAAGATACTGACGATCGTCGCGCTCCTGATTGGGATCAATCTGGCGGGCGTCATCGGCTTCATGGCGATCGAGGGCTGGACATTTCTGGACGCCCTTTACATGTCTGCCATCACTATTACGACGGTGGGTTACATGGAGGTGCACACGCTCTCCAACGCGGGGCGCGTCTTCAATTTGTTCTTATTGATTGGCGGCGTGACGATGATGTTCTACATCATGGCCACAGTGACACAGATTGTATTGGAGCTGGAATTAAGCGACTATTTCGGGAAGCGGCGGACAAAAAAAGTGATCGATCGACTAACGGACCATTACATACTTTGCGGATTCGGGCGGGTAGGGCGCGCGGCGGCGGCGGAGCTGTTGCGGACGGGTGTTTCGTTTGTGGTGATGGATAAGAATCCCGATAAGGTTGAGTGGGCAATCAAGATGGGATGCCTGGCGGTGATGGCCGATTGTTCGCGCGACGAAATGCTGCGCGACGTCGGGGTGACACGCGCCAAGGGGCTGATTGCCGCGCTTTCGAACGATGCCGAGAACCTGTTCCTGATTCTCTCGGCAAAAACGCTGAATCCGATGCTGAACGTGAGCGTACGCGTGGCCGAAGAGGAGGCCGAATCGAAGATGCGCCGGGCTGGCGCCGACGCCGTGTACATGCCGTATTCGATGACAGGTTACCGGCTGGCGCAGGCCATTGTGCGGCCGCATGTATTCGAATTTCTCGACATCACGTCGACTTCGCGCATGGGATTGAATGTGGGGATGGAACAGGTGCGTGTGGACGATCACTGCGCGCTGGCGGGCAAGTCACTGCGCGATCTGCAACTGCGGCGGGAGATCGGCGTGATTGTGCTCGCGATCCGGCGATTGACCGGGGCGATGGACTTCAATCCGCCGGCCGATGCGTTGCTGAACGGCGGCGACGTGTTGATCGTGATGGGTAAGGCGGAAGACGTGCGCAAACTGGAAGAGACGCTGGCGGTGGCAAAGTCATGAAGGTGCTAACCGCCGCCCAAATGCGCGAGGCGGACCGTAAGGCGATCGAAGCAGGCGTGCCGGGTCTGATTCTTATGGAGAACGCAGCGGCGCGCGTCGTGGAGTTTCTCGCGGAGCGGTATGCGCCGTTGAATGGGCAGCGGATCGTGGTGTTTTGCGGTAAGGGCAACAACGGCGGCGATGGTTTGGCGATTGCACGCCAGTTATGGACGCGTTTTGCGGCGCGCGTGGAAGTGGTGCTCGCATGCGAGCCCGGTGACTATCGCGGGGATGCAGCGGCGAACTGGCGGATGCTCGAACTGAGCGGTTGTCCCGTGGTGAAGGAATGGCGGCGCGATGCGTCGATTGTGGTCGATGCGCTCCTGGGCACGGGGCTCGATGGCGCACCGCGGGGACGAGTGGCGGACCTGATTGCGGCTATCCGTGAGATGGACGCGGCGCGTGTGGTGGCCGTGGATATTCCCTCGGGGCTTGGCTTTGACGGGGTGCGCGCAGAGGCCACGGTTACGTTTGCGGCGCCCAAGGTGGAGCACTACCTCAGCGCGGAAACAGATCGAGTGGGTCGGTTGGTGGTTGCGCCGATCGGCATTCCCGCGCGATTGCTCGATGGGGAGCCCGGGCACTGGTTGAACGTCACGGAGCCGCGCGACTTCGGCGCATTGCTGCAGCCTCGGTCGCGTGACGGCCACAAGGGAACATACGGGCATGCGTTGATTGTGGGCGGCGCGGCCGGGAAGTCGGGCGCGGCAGCGATGGCGGGACTAGCGGCCTTACGCGCGGGCGCGGGATTGGTGACCGTGGCCTGCGACGATTCCTCACGCA
>JBDTVQ010000600.1:0-3012 GCA_040007195.1 Acidobacteriota bacterium
GCGGAGCTCTGGGCCTTCATGAAGGTCCGCAAGAAATTTTGGCTGATGCCGATCCCGAGAGCCAAGCGGGGTGTGTCGCTGGGGGGCACTCCTTCGTATGGAAGACGCGTGAAGATGGTTGCGTGCGGCGATAGAACACCCTCCGTGCCGCCAGACCACACGAAGGCGATGCGGGCGCCAACCTCCGCCGGCGAAAGCCCCAAGTAGGGCGCGAGCAGTAACTGAAACGACAGGGTCGCGTATCCACGCGTGAAGTCGTTCGCTCCCCCATTCCCCTCGGTCTTGCCGATCACCGCAGCAATGGTCGCTGGATCGACGGTGCCCGCCTCCACGAGATGTTTGAGACCCGAGACGTCATTCGGTGCCGCCATCGCAATTTTGTGAACGCCAATTTTCATTCAGTCTCCTCCGCGAACTTCATTGGATGGAATACGCGCGCCCAATCGCCTTAGGCATACGAGCGCCCCGTCCCAAGACAATCAGAGCAAGCAGGGCAATGCCATACGGAACCATTTGGATCACGTAGGAGTCCACGAACAGGGTTTCTCCCTGAAGCCGTACTTCGAGAGCGCTCGCGGCACCAAACATGAGACAGGAAGCGACTACCCCCAGCGGATTCCAGCGGCCGACGATCAACGCCGCGAGCGCCAGGAAGCCGCGGCCCCCGGTCATTCCGTCCGTGAACGTGCCGACATCCTGCAGCACCAACACCGCGCCCCCCAAGCCGGCGATCGCACCGCAGGCAATCACTGCCAGTTGCCGGATGGCTACAGGGTTGTTCCCGGCAGCGAAGACAGCTTCCGGGTTCTCTCCGGTGGCGCGCAGCGTCAACCCTACGCTTGTGTGCTGAAGAACCAGCCACAGCAGGACCGCCAGCGCGACGGCCGAGTACGCGAGTGCGGGTTGTTGAAAGAGAATTGGTCCGACGCCAGGTATCTTGGAAAGCATCGGAATCGGTACGGGTTGCAAGAGCGCGATCCGGATCGATGGAGGCCTGCCATCGAACAATCCCCGGATAAGGTAACTTGTCAGCCCGAGCGTCAGCACGTTGATCGCGAGGCCGGTGACCATCTGATCCGCACGGAATCTGGTGACGGCCACCGCCACCAGCGCAGCAGGAAATATTCCCGCAACGACAGCGGCGACAATACCGGCCGCGGTGCTCTCGGTGAAGAACATCCCGACGGATGCCCCAAAGGCTCCCGCGAGCATCATGCCTTCGATTCCGACAGCGAAAACCCCAGCCCGTTCCGAGATCAAACCGCCCAGCGCGCCGACGATCAAAGGCGTAGCGATCCGAATCGCCGATGCGAGCCAGCCACTGAGGAAGTCGGCCTCCATCAGCGCTGCCTCCACCGCTCAAACCCAAGCGCGCACAGCACGAACACCGTACTCAAGCCCTGAATGACGTAGATCAAGGAAGAGGGAACGCCAACCTCCCGCTGCATTGCGAGCGAGCCCGCCTGGAGAAAGCCGAAAAACAAAGCCGCGGGCACGATCGTGAGCGGGTCCACCAGACCGAGCAGCGCCACTGCGACCGCCGTGAATCCGATTCCTTGTGAGAACCCTTCGATCAAGCGGAAGTGGACACCCAACACCTCCACCGCCCCGGCTAAACCGGCCAGACCTCCACTGAGCAGCATCACCGCCATTACGCCCCGTGAGAACGACACGCCGGCATAGTCTGCGGCCTGACGGCTTCCACCCAATAGCCGGAGCTGAAATCCGAACCGTGTCCGCCACAAGAGAATTTGGGCGAGAATGGCGAGGACCACAGCGAGGACCACGCCCCAATGCGCTTCGTAGCCCGCGAACAACTTGGGCAGAAGAAACTCATCGTTGAATAAAGGGGACTGGGGGAATCCCGCGCCGGGCTCCCCCATCGAACCGTTTAAGGCTGAGCTTACGGCGAGGACTCCGATGAAGTTCAGCAGCAGCGTGGACAATACTTCGTGAACACCACGGGTGAGGCGAATGGCGGCTGCGATTCCCGCCCACGCGGCCCCCCCCACCACACCGCCCAACATCGCCAAAGGCACGACGAGGAGAGCGGGTCCGGATAGATTGAGCGCCACCCAGGACGCGGTGAGCGCGCCGATGACAATCTGCCCCTCGCCGCCGATGTTTATGATGCCGGCCCGGAAACACAGCGCGACTCCGGTTGCGGTAAGGATGTAGGGGGTGCTCTTGTTCAGCGCGAACGCAACGTTGTCGAGAGACCCGAAGGCTCCATTCAGCAGCGACCCATACGCAGCGAGAGGCGACTTGCCGGAAAGCAGGATCGGAAGAGAAGTGACGAGCAACGCCAGCACCACGGCAGCCGCGACACGATACGCAGAGCGGATCGTTGCAGAGTTGGTTGCGCGATCGGGGGTGGGGGCGACTCGATGCAATTCTGTGACTTTTGCCAGTAGGGCGCCCTCCAACGGCAACATGTCAGACCGCTCCTGCCATCAGCATGCCGACACTGGTTGCATCGACCTGCCCGCGCGATACCAGCGGCGACAACTTCCCCGCGGACATCACGGCAACCTGGTCACCCAGCGTCAGGACTTCTTCGAGTTCGGCAGAAACATACAAAACTGCTGCGCCCGCGTCCCGCAGTTGGAGTATCTGATCCATGACGAATCGGACAGCACCGGGGTCCAGACCCCAGGTGGGTTGAAACGCCAGCAGCACTTTGGGCTCGCGACCGAGTTCGCGAGCGAGAACGATTTTCTGCTGATTGCCGCCGGATAGAGCACTCGCGGGAACCCGAGCGTTCGGCGCGCGGATTCCAAACTTCGCAATGCTCTTTTCCGCTGCGTCGCGGATCGCCTGGACGTTGAGGAACGGGCCACGCACGAACGGGGGCCGGTCAAGGTCGCGCATTGCCAAGTTCTCGGCAATCGTGAATCCTGGTACCAGGCTGGTGCCTGCCCGATCAACCGGGATGTACGCCAGACCGGCTTGCAGTCTCTGGCGGACGTTCATTCCCGTGACATCGGCTTCGCCCAGGCGGATCTGCCCATC
>JBDTVQ010000601.1:0-2994 GCA_040007195.1 Acidobacteriota bacterium
GAAGTTGTCGGGGCTGGATGTAGCGCCGGTACAGATCGCCGTCTTCTGCGATATGGCGACGGCGACGGGGAAGGGGCTTGGCAAGCGGACCATGCCGGAGACGCTCGAGTATTCGGTGGTGATGTCGATTTACACGCTGTGGCTGGCGGCGTCGGCGGCGGGACTGGGCGTGGGGTGGGTTTCGATACTCGATCCGGAGAGTGCGAAGGCGTGCCTCGATGTGCCGGAGAGTTGGAAACTGATTGCGCTGCTGTGTGTGGGGTATGCGGAGGAGCAATCGACGGTGCCGGAGTTGGAGAGGCTGGGGTGGGAGAAGCGGGAGACGGGGGCGGGGATGGTGGTGAGGCGGTGAGGGGGCTATTCGTAACGCAGCGCCTCTACCGGATCTAACTGGGCTGCTTTGACGGCCGGCCACACGCCGAAGAAGACTCCGACGAAGACACTGACGCCGAGGCCGGCGACGACGGCGGCCATGGGGACTTCGCTGGGAAGTGAAGGCACCAGGACGCCGATCAGCATGGTGACGAGCGTGGCGAAGGCGAGGCCGATGACGCCGCCCAGGCCCGTAAGCGTGATGGCTTCCATCAGGAACTGGACGATGATGTCGAACTTGCGCGCGCCGATGGCCTTTCGGATGCCGATTTCGCGGGTTCGTTCGGTGACGCTGACGAGCATGATGTTCATGACGCCGATGCCGCCGACGAGCAGGCCGAGGCCGGAGATGGCGATGGAGACGAGCAGGATGACGCCAGTGAGGGAGTCGAACTGGGCGATGATCTGATCGGCGGTGGAGACGTTGAAGTCGTCGGTTCCGCCGGTGGGTATGCGGCGGAGGCGGCGCATGGAGACCTTGATCTCTTCTATGGCGGATTCGCGTTGGCCTTCGGCGGCCTGGAAGGTGATGAGGTAGCGGTCGGAGGCGGGGTAGCGCATTTGAACCGTGCGCAGGGGGATGGTGACCTGGGTGTCGAGCCCGTTTTCGCCGAAGAAGCCGCCCTTGGCGAGGGCGAAGACGCCGACGACGCGGAACTCGGCGCCGTCGAGCATGAAGGTCTTTCCGGAAGCGTTGCCGGTGGGGAAAAGGGCGTCGGCGATGTTGGCCCCGAGGACGGCGACCTTATCGCCGCGGGCGGATTCGGCGGGCGTGTAGACACGGCCTTCCTTCAGTTCGCGGGGTTGGATGACGAAGCCCTCGTAGTTGCCGCCGACGAGGGAAAGGTTGTCGGACTCAAAACCGGGGACCTTGGCGGTGAGGGGTTTGCCGTTGGCGATGGTGGGCGGGAAGATGGCGATGCCCGCGCGGAGGCAGGAGGGGCAGAGGCGGAGGATTTGTTCGGCGTATTCGGGTTTGATCGGCCGGCGGCGGCGTTCGTTTAGTTTGCCGTCGCCCTGGGGAGGGCCGCTGACGCGCGAGACGAAGATGTTGTTGGGGCCGAACTCCTCGAAGAACACAACGATGCCTTTGCGCAGGCCGGTGAGGAGGCTGGAAACGGTGATGACGGTGGTGATGCCGATGACGATGCCGAGGATGGTGAGGCCGGAGCGGAAGCGGTGCGTCCAAACCGAGTCAAACGCCATGTTGAAGTTTTCGCGTGCGGAAAGTTGCATGGGGTGTTTTGTGTGGATGGGCGGTGGCTATTCGGCGCGGAGTGCGGCAATGGGATCCATCATGGCGGCGCGGCGGGCCGGATACCAGCCGGAAAGAATGCCGGTGATGGAAGAGACCAATAGGGAGATGACGACATAGGGCATGGTGATGGGCAGCGTAACTTCCATGACGATGCCGAGAATGAATGCGGACGCGGCGCCGAGCGAGAGGCCGAGGATGCCGCCGACGCTGGCGAGGATGGTGGCTTCGGTGAGGAACTGGAGCATGACGTCGCTCGAGCGTGCGCCGAGGGCTTTGCGGATGCCGATTTCGCGGGTGCGTTCGGTGACGCTGACGAGCATGATGTTCATGATGACGATGCCGCCGACGATTAACGAGATGGCCGTGACGGGAACGACGACGGCGGCGATGACGCCGAGGATCTGGTCGATGAAGCCGCGGATGGCGTCGGGGGTGAGGGTGTCGAAGTTGTCTTCGGCGCCGGGGCGGGCTTTGAACCGCGTGCGCAGGGCGACGCGCGAGATGTCGAGGGCGGATTGGAAGTCGAGCCCGGATTCGGGGCGAGGCTTGGCGAAGAGGGCCATGGAGCGGTCATTGCCATAGAGGCGCGTGAAAACGGTGACCGGCATGTAGACCTGGTTGTCCTGCGACTGGCCGCCGGTGGAGCCCAGTTTCTCCTGCATGCCAATGATGGTGAAATCGAAACCCTTGATGCGGATTTTCTTGCCGATGGGAGAGGTGCCAAAGAAGAGCTTGTCGCGGATGTCCTGGCCGATCATGGCGACATATTGGCGCGAGTCTTCTTCCTGTTGGGTGAAGAAGCGGCCCTCTTCGACGGCTACGTCGCGGATTTCGGCAAGTTCGGCCGATACGCCCAGAAGTATGGCGGATTCGTAGGAGGCGGTATCGGTTTTCACGTCCTCGATGCGGTTGCGGTAGGGGGAGTAGAGGATCTGGTCGCCGGTGGTAAGGCGGAGGTAATCGACGTCTTCTTTGCGGATGGGTTTGTTCTTACGAAGCTTGGCGGCACGTTCGGAGCGGGTCATGCGGCCGACGTTGGCGATTTGGGCGATGAGGTAAGAATCAGTACCAAACGCCTTAGCCGTACTTGTTTCGGCGTATACACCCAGTCCGTCGATGGCTGCGCCGACCAGGACGACGCTGGCGACGCCGATGATCATTCCCAGTAAAGTGAGGGCACTACGAAGTTTATGGGCGCGAATGGAGTCCAGTGCGAGGCCCGCGGCGGTGAGCAAAAGGTAGAAAATCGGATGAGAGGCTGGTATTGGCGTACTGGGCATCGGTTCTTTCTGGCCTAGGCTGTTAGATGTTGCCGCATTCAAAAGGGTGTTGCAAACTGGGTAACACCAGGATAGAGGCTTTCG
>JBDTVQ010000602.1:0-2984 GCA_040007195.1 Acidobacteriota bacterium
GGTTTCCTGCTCGCTCTCGCGGACGCGATAGCTGTCGCCCTCGACGACGGTGACCTCGGCGTGGTGGAGCAGTCGATCCAACAGCGTAACGATGCAAGTCGCATTGGGAAAGACTTCGTTCCATTCTTTGAACGGTCGATTGGTCGTCAAGATCACAGGCTTGCGTTCATACCTCCGGTTGACGAGCTCATAGAGCAGGTCCGCCGCCTTGTCGTCAAAGGACAGATATCCGACTTCATCGATGCACAACAGACCAACGTTGGCGTATGTGCGCAGTTTGCGGCGGCGGCCTTCCGGAGTCTGCCGGTGCAGGTCTTCGAGCAGCGCGGCGGCGGAACGAAACAGCACGGAATGGCCGGCGAGGACGGCGGTGTGGCAGATGTTGCGGGCGATCATCGTCTTGCCTAAGCCATTGCGCCCCACCAGCACAAGGTTGCGGGCCTCGGCAAGAAAGTCGAGCGTCAGTGCGCGCTCGATGACATCGCGTTCGATCTTTGAGGGCCAGGCCCAATCGAAGTCGGCGATGGGCTTGAAACTTTTGATCCCGCTCATGCGCAGACGCCGCTCCAGACTGCGGCGGGAGCGTTCGGCGGATTCGGTTTTCACGACCTGTTCCAGGATTTGATGCGCCGACCAGCGGGCCTTGGTGGCGCGCGCGATGAAGTCGTCCAGTTGCGCCGGAACGGCACACAAGCCGATCTGCTGGAGTTGGGCGGAAAGGCTAGTGCTCATTGGTGTCGTCGTCTTTGGTGCGGGCGAGTTCATCATAGGTCTCCAGATCGTGTGGCCGGATATCGGGCAACTGGGCTTGTGGGTGGTGGCTGAGATCGAGCGCAAGCGGCGTGGAACGAGGCTGGCGCCGAAGCAGGAAGGCAACAGAGGAAGCGCGCGGCGTGTTGCGCTGAAGGGCCTCCACGATGGCATGGCGCAAAGCGGCTGCGCCATATTGCTCCAGCAGTTTCATCAGCTGAGAGGTTTGAGCGCCGGCCGATTCACCGAGCGCGAAGGCTGAATCGAGGAACGCCTTGCTCTCTGGAACGGCTTGTTCCAAACGGCCCGCCGGCGAGTAGTGGATGGCCTTGCGCTTCAGCTTAAGCACCGCCTCCTGATGAACGGGATCGAGCACGAACTGATGACGATCGTAGGTGCGCGCATGGCGGGCGATCTCGAAGGAACCGTCGAGAATGCGCACGCCTATATCCGAAGCCGCCAAGGTCAACTGGCGGCCGACGGCTTCCGGCGGAATCGAGTAGTCGTTGAGATCGAAACGCACATAAATGGTTTTGTGCGAGCGCACAGTTTCGATTCGGTCGGTGGGGAACGGATGCAGAGCGGCAGGCAGCAAACGGGACTGTTCCTCGGCGAAGACTTCGGCGACCAGGCGATGGTCGCCGCCGGGCCAACGCCGTTGGTGCGCGACTTGATCGCGCCAGAGTAGGGCTTGGCGATTGCATTCAGCCAGCGTGGTAAAAGTGCGGCCCGCCCAGAAGGAATCGCGCACATAGCGGATGGCGCGTTCCACGCGTCCCTTCTGATTGCCCGCACGCACTTGGCAGGGCCGTGGTGCGAAGTGATAGTGCGCACTCAACTCGACGAGCCTTGGGTGAAACAGGATCTGGCTGCCGCGACGTTCCAGTACCGCGCTTTTGAGATTGTCGTAGAGGATCACTCGCGGCTGGCCGGGCCATGATTCAAATGCGTGCACGTGCCCGCGCAGGAAGTTCTCCATGGTTTGGTCGAAGAAGAATTCCAGATACAAAGCGCGTGAATACGACAGGGTCATCACGAAGCCGGACAAGGCGCGCTTGGCGCGGCCGACCATCACGTGGCCGAAATGCGCCCAATCGACTTGGGCCTGCTCTCCGGGAAACATTTGAAGTTGCAGGAACGCTTCGCGGCCTTGAGGGCGCAAGCGGGCCACGGTCCGGCGCAGTTGCACGACGCTTCCGCTGTACCCGCGATCACGAACCATCTGGTAGATGCGTGTGGCGCGCAATCGGGGATGCTGTTCCAGAGTGGCGCGAATAAATCCGATGTAAGGATCGGCGACAGACGCCCGCAACGGTTGCGTACTCTTGAATCGCTCGCTCTCGATGGCGTTGCGTACGGCGTCGGGATGGACGCTCAGCTCCGCGGCAATGGTGCCGATTTTCCAATGTTCGGCGTAAAAGTAGCGTCGAATCTGCGCGCGTGTTTCGTTGCTGATCATGAGGGAAGCCACCTTCGTCGTGGGATGCGTGGAAACGGATCGATGAATCGTCCGCTGCATCCGCAGATACAGCAACGCAGCCGTATTACGGGCTCAGACTGCGGCGGCTGAGTGTGCTCTACGGCAGCGGATGCTTCCGATGTTCCACATTGAAATGATGCCGGGGAAGCGATCGAAAGTGAACTATCATCCGTCACGCGGGCTTGTCTTTGACGGCACCGCTGCCGGTAATCCCGCTGACGATCGCGGTGGTCGAGCCGGCCTTCCGGGCTCTGCTGGTGGCGTCCATTAGCGCGTCGCCTTTGCTGCCGGCCAGCGTTTGCGCGGCACCCTTCGCCGCAATAGCGATGTCCGCGATCGCAGTGGGAGCAGATGAAAAACACGGCGTGGCACTGTTCACCAAGACAGATTCGTTGAAGAAGAACCGCTTCGCCGTGAGCCTCCGCCATGCGTCATCGCAGGCGGACCTAGACAACGGCACCCGTTTCGTGGCAGCTTGGAACCAGCTCTGTTTGGTTTAGCCACGAAGGCTGCCGAACTCGGAACCCCTGCCGCTTCTAACGGCAGGGCTTCCTCGCTTCACGCCTCTGCTGACACAATAACTTCCTTCGGCTTCGCTTGAATGATGATGGGACCGATGACTGCGCCTACGGCGCGGATGATGTTGCCTTGCCCGGCCGAATCTCAGAAAACTACGTTTTCAGATGATCGATGACAACTTACGTCTGTGTGTGGTGCGGCTTGAGCGATGAGCACTTCGCCCATAAGGTGTTCA
>JBDTVQ010000603.1:0-2968 GCA_040007195.1 Acidobacteriota bacterium
CGCCAGCTGACCACGCAGGGGCGGAACGAAAACCCCGTGTGGAGCAAGTAGGTTAGTTGTGTGGCGCTCCGCCTTGGGCAGGGATGATCCAAGGTTGTGTAGCGCAGTTGCGGGAGAAGAAGATTCGGAAAAGATTTCCGGGAGGGATTGCTTAGAAATGTTACGGACAAAGAAGTTCACTTGGTTGATATTGGCTTGTATCCTGGTCGCGTTTGCGGCCGGCTGTAAGAAGAAGCCACCGCCGGCTCCGCCGCCGCCTCCGCCGCCGCCCGGACCCACGAAGGTGGAGACACCCACGGCCAAACCGGTTGTCAGCTCATTTAGCGCGGAGCCCAGCTCGATTCAGCGCGGCCGCAGTTCGACGCTTCGCTGGAACGTCACGGGCGCGGACTCGGTTTCCATCGACAACGGCATTGGCGTTGTTTCGGCCAGCGGCACCCGTTCGGTATCGCCGTCCAGCTCGACCACCTACACGTTGACGGCGCGCAATGCCGGTGGATCCGCAATGTCCACGGCGAGCGTTTCGGTGAGCGATCCGCCGCCGCCGCCGCCGGTGCCCTTGGCTCAGCCCAAGGCGTCGCTCGACGAACGGCTTCGCAACGAAATCACCGACGTCTACTTCGACTATGACAAGTACGACGTGCGCGAAGACGCCCGCTCGGTGTTGTCGCGTAACTCCGACGCGCTGAAGCGGATTCTGGCCGACTTCCCGAATGCCGCGATCAGCGTGGAAGGCCATTGCGACGAACGCGGCTCGGCCGAGTACAACCTTGGCTTGGGCGACCGCCGTTCGAACTCCGCCAAGGAGTTCTTGACGCAGCTCGGTGTGGCCGGCGACCGGCTTCGCACCATCAGCTACGGCAAGGAGAAACCGCAGTGCACCGAGGCCAACGAAGATTGCTACCAGAAAAACCGCCGCGTGCACTTCTCGGCGGGGCAGTAGTTAATCGACGGTAAATCCAATGCGGCATGGCGCGCTCCCAACAAAGAGAGCACGCTATGCCGTATTTTTGTTTGAGGAGGACCAAGATGCGTCTGACCCGTTTTATGCTTGTGGCCGCATTGGCCCCGGTGGTAGTTTTTGCGCAAAAAAAAGAGGTTCAGGAGATGCAGCGCGACGTGCTGCTGATGCAGGACCAGGTGCGCAACCTGCAGCGCACGATTGACGAAAAGATGGCGGGCCTCACCGTATTGGTGCAGCAATCGCTCGACGCCGCGAATAAGGCCAACACGGCTGTTGCGCTGATGGAACGCCAGCTTGACGACCGGTTGAAGGGCCAGGAGAAGAGCGTCGCCGCACCGGTGGCAGGTCTCGGCGCGAAGGTGGACACGCTCGCCGACGAGTTCCGGTTCGTGCGGGAGACCATCAACGAGCTGAACTCGAAGATGTCGAAGTTGAATACGCAGATGGCCGACGTGACGCAGTCCGTCCAAACCATGCAGGCGCCGCCCGCGCCGCCGCCCGGGCCCGGTACCGCATCGAGTGACGCGGGTTCGGCCACGCCGCCGCCGGGAGTGACCGCGGAATCGCTCTATAGCGCCGCACTTAAGGACAAGTCGCGGAGCAGTTATGATCTGGCTTTGGCGCAGTTTCAGGATTTCCTGCGCTGGTACGACAACACCGACCTCGCGCCCAACGCGCAGTTTCACATTGGCGACATCTACTACGCGCAAGGCAACTATGAGAAGGCGATCGAAGCGTTCAACACGCAGATGGAGAAGTACCCGGACAACACCAACAAGAATCCCGATGCGCTGTTCATGAAGGGCCGCTCGCTGATGCAGTTGGGCCGCCGCAGCGATGCCGCGACCGAGTATCGCTCATTGATCCAGAAATATCCGCGCACGGAGCCCGCCGATAAGGCACGGGCGGAATTAAAGAACATGGGGTTGAGCGCGACGCCCCCGCCCGCTTCCAAGTCCAGAAAACGCTAGGTCCCACGATGAAGCGCTTCGCCCTGCTCCTTGCCGCCTGCTTGCCGGTGCTGGTGCTGGTGCTGGTGGCTGGAGACTTTCCGAAGACGCTGAACGCCTTCCCTGGCAAAACACCGAAGCTCGACGGCCAGATTTCCAAGGGCGAGTGGGACGATGCCACAACGTTCACCGGCGTGAGCGAATGGGTGGCGCAGTTTTCCCCCACCTATGACGACCGCGACCTGAGCCTGCGCGGATGGGTGAAGCACGACGGCAAGCGCCTGTACTTCGCGTTCGAAGTGAGCGACGACGTGCTCTATGGCATCGATACCGAGCGCTGGCTGCCGGAGGAAAATCCGAAGGCGCATGAGTTAACGCGCGAAGGGTTCCCGTGGTTCGGCGATGAGATGGAACTGCTCATCAACGCCTCGAACAAGTGGCCGAACAGTGACGGCGCGGCCGGCAATGGCGCCTCGTGGCAGATGGTGTGCAATCTCACCAAGTCGCGGCTGGGCGGCGTTGGCAAAGGCGGCATTCTGGAAGGCGAGCCGAGGAAGTCGGAGGCGGCGTGGAACACTTATCAGAAATGGATTGAGACGCGCGCGATGGAAGCGGTGGCGCGGGTGGCCGATGGCAAATCGAAACCGCGGCGCTATGTGATCGAATGGGCAGTGAACTTCGATCCTTGTCTTGAGGTGGAGCCAGGCCAGTTCTACTCGACCGCGCTGGGCGACCGCGCCATGGGATTGAACATCGCCCTGGGCGACTTGGACGAAAAGGAACGCGGTACGGGAAACTTCGGCCACTTCCATCATGAAGATTGGTGGGCGGGAACGAAGAACCTGCGCACGCAGTTGCGGCAGTTTGGAACGCTATGGATCAGGACAGGCCAGCGATCGACACTATCGACGCGCTAGCGGCGCAGGTTGAGCTGCCGTTGCTGGCGCCGGTGCTGAACGAAGACCAGGTGCACGCCGGATTGCTGGTGGCGCGCGAGTATGCGCTGGCGGCGGTGTGCGTACGGCCGTGCGACGTCGATCTGGCCCTGCGCAGC
>JBDTVQ010000604.1:0-2952 GCA_040007195.1 Acidobacteriota bacterium
TGAGCGAGCAGACCCGCCAGGCGGTCGATGATTATCTAAAGGCCACTGGCAAACGGCCCGGCGAGTTTTTGTTCACCGGCCACCGCGGACCTGCCCGCAGTATGACAACCCGCCAATATGCCCGTCTCGTATCGGAGTGGATCGGCAGCGTTGGACTGGACCCAAGGCTGTTCGGGACGCATTCACCGCGGCGCACAAAAGCTACCCTGATCTACCGGCGGACGGGAAATCTCAGGGCCGTCCAGCTACTGCTCGGACATACAAAGATCGAAAGCACGGTCAGATATCTCGGCATCGAAGTAGATGATGCCCTCGCAATAGCGGAACAAGTTGATGTCTGAAATACCCGGGCAGAGCGGACATGCTCTGCCCGACCTCAAACCGCCGGTTTGTGCCAACGGACTAAACCGCTCGCGCGGTAGGGCCCTGCTGCGGGCGACACGGCCAATGGGATAGCGCGGTGGGGCGTCCTGTCTTGAGATGAGGGGTTCGCAACCTTCATCAAGACAGGAGCATCCCCATGACCGATGAGGCCACAAGCCCGCTGCGGCAGCGCATGATCGAAGACATGACGATCCGCAAGTTGACGCCGAAGACTCAGCATGACTACGTGCAGCGGGTCAAGAACTTCGCCACCTTCCTCGGCCGCTCGCCCGATACTGCGAGCTTCGAGGACGTGCGTCGCTATCAACTTCATCTGGTAGCCAGTGGCGCCGGCGTTCCGACCCTCAACCAAAGCGTCTCGACACTGCGGTTCTTTTTCAGGATCACGCTTGGGCGCGCCGACATCGTGAACCACACTCAGTTCATCCACGAACCACGCAAGCTGCCGGTGGTCCTGAGCCCGGAGGAAGTCGCACGTTTTCTCGATGCGGCGCCAGGGCTCAAATACAAGGCGGCATTGAGTGTGGCCTATGGGGCCGGCTTGCGCGTGTCCGAGGTAGTTGCGCTGAAGGTATCCGACATCGACAGCAAGCGCATGGTGATCCGGATCGAGCAGGGCAAGGGCCACAAAGATCGCTACGTGATGCTGTCGCCGCATCTGCTCGAGCTGTTGCGCGCCTGGTACAAGGCGGCACGCCCGCAAGGGTGGCTGTTTCCCGGAATGAACCCGGTCAACCCGATGTCGGCGCGCCAGCTCAGGCGCGCCTGCGATACCGCCGCCCAGATGGCCGAGATCGACAAGCCGGTTTCCCCGCACACCCTTCGTCACAGCTTTGCGACGCATCTGCTGGAGCAGAACACCGATATCAGGGTGATCCAGGTCTTGTTGGGGCACGCCAAGCTCGACACCACGGCGCTCTATACGCGTGTCGCCACCAAGACCATCCGGGAGATCATAAGCCCGCTCGATCGCATCACGGCCAAGCTCAAGGAGGCCACTGAACCGCCCGCCTGACACGAACTCGCGCGTGTCGCGTCCATCGCTGGAGGTCGCGGGCATCTTCCGCGGCCACGGCCCGGCGTGGCGCCGGGCCAATGCCGGCCATGTCAGCCTCGGCCAACTGAAGGTGATGTCGGCGATCGAGAACTGCCGCACGGCGGCGCTCGGCGGTCATGTCGCGCGCTGCGAGAAGTGCGCGCACAGCCAGATCTCGTACAATTCCTGCCGCAACCGGCATTGCCCGAAGTGCCAGGGCGCGGCGGCAAAGGACTGGCTGGCCGCGCGCGAGGCCGATCTGCTGCCGGTGCCGTACTATCACGCCGTGTTCACGCTGCCGGCGGCCATCGCCGACATCGCCTACCAGAACAAGGCCGTTGTCTACGACCTGTTGTTCAAGACATCGGCCGAGACCTTGGTCACCATCGCGGCCGACCCAAAGCATCTCGGCGCCTGCGTCGGCATCACCTCGGTCCTCCATACCTGGGGTTCGGCGATGACCCATCACCCGCACGTCCACATGATCGTGCCGGGCGGCGGCATCTCGCTCGACGGTGAGCGCTGGGTAGCGTGCCGCTCCGGCTTCTTCCTGCCGGTGCGCGTGCTCTCGCGCCTGTTCCGACGGCTGTTCCTGGAGAGGCTCCTCGCCGCCCACCAGGCCGGCCGCCTGAAGTTCTTCGGCGATCATGCCGCTCTCGCCAATGCGCCAGCGTTCGTGGCCTATCTGGCCCCGCTGCGCCGAGCCGAATGGGTGGTCTATGCCAAGCGTCCATTCGGCGGGCCCCAGGCAGTGCTGGCCTATCTGTCGCGCTATACCCATCGCGTCGCCATCGCCAACGGCCGGCTGATCGCCTGCGACCGCGGTGCTGTCACTTTCCGATGGAAAGACTATCGTGCCGAAGGCCGTGATCGCCAAAAGGTCATGACACTCGCTACCGCCGAGTTCATCCGCAGATTCCTGATCCACGTCCTGCCGTCCGGCTTTCACCGCATCCGTCACTATGGTCTGCTCGCGAGCGGTACCCGCGCCGGCAACATCGCCCGCGCCCATGAACTGTTGGCCGTTTCAAAATCTGAAGGCCAGCCCACCGCTACCGCCGTCGATGCCGGCAAGCCGAAGTGTCCATGCTGCGGCGGTCGCATGATCATCATCGAGGTCTTCGAGCGCGGTGCCACGCCACGGCATCGGCCGACCGCTCAACCCATCGCAATTAGGGTCGACACCTCATGACGACATCACAATCCCGCAAATCCGATCGTCGCACTCGCTGCCTCTCAACCGGCCACGGCAGAGCGCGTCCAGACATCCGCCTGTCGTCACAAATCGTCCGACAACTTACCGAGTTCGACGCGACCCGCCGCTCATCCAGCAGCCGTTTCACCATCCACCAGCTTGCTCGAGCGCCTCGACTCCATTCACCCACCTCATCCGCGGCGCTCAAATCCCCATAGCCCAAGCCGCGACACCCACGTCCCCCTCCCGCGGTTTCCTCCCTTGGAGGTTTGCGTACGCCGGCCCCCGGTGCACGCCGCGCCACCGTCATGGGGCCGCCATCCGCAAACCTTCACAA
>JBDTVQ010000605.1:0-2950 GCA_040007195.1 Acidobacteriota bacterium
TTGCGCGGCGCGGCCCAATCAAAGCCGTAGTGACCGGCGGCCTCGGGAAAGAGCTGCTCGTAGTTGCCGTCGCCATTCGTCGAGAGGTGCCATTTGCCGATGATGCCCGTCGTGTAGCCCGCCGTTCGCAGCGTCGACGGCAGCGTCGGCGCTCCGCGTTCGAGGCCCTCGCTGTATGCCGGTTCGCGCAAGCGCATGTGCGGATAGTCGTAATAGGGGATCACGTGCCACATGCGATTGCGCGCCGTGTGCTGGCCGGTCATCAGGCTGGCGCGGGTCGGGGTGCACTGCGGTTGCACGTAGGCCTGCGTGAAGCGCGCTCCCTCGGCGGCCAGCTTGTCGAGATTCGGCGTGCGGGCATGGCGGCCGCCGTAACAGCGAACGCCGGTGTAGCCCAGGTCGTCCGCCAGAATGAATAGAATGTTTGGTGGCCGCCGCGATTGCGCGGCGATGGCTGCTGGAAGCGCGGCGAGCAACTGGCGGCGGGATAAAGACATGGTAAAGTGCATCATATCGTGACCAGATTGACAGCACGCCCACGCGGGAGCATACTGGAGTTGATGCAACTCAGTAGCAACAGTGGAATCGCTCACCGCGCAACCCTGCTCGACCTCGCCCCGGGCGAGGAAGCGACGCTGCTGGCATTGGATTTGCCCGAAGATGTGGCGAATCGGCTGATGATTCTCGGCTTTGTGCCGGGCTCCACAGTCTCCTATGCGCGGCCTGCTCCGGGCGGCGACCCGCGAGTTTATCGCGTGGATGGAGCCGACGTCGCGCTGCGTGGCGAGACCGCCCGCAAGATTCGCTTGAACCGCCAGATGTAACAGCCGCCATGAGCGATTGCCACGCGGGGCCAGCAGCGCTGGCTTCGACATCTCCTTCCGCCTCCACGGGCGCACCGCACAAAACGGTCGCGCTGGTGGGCCCCCCCAACGCGGGGAAAACCACCCTTTTCAATCGCCTCACCGGCCTGCGCCAAAAAGTGGCGAACTATCCCGGCGTCACCGTCGAGCACCACGCCGGCCGCATGAGCACGCGTAATGGTCGCGTCGTCGATCTGATCGATCTGCCGGGCATCTACTCCCTCGACCCACGTTCGGAAGATGAGCGGGTCACACGCGATGTGCTCCGCGGCGAGTTGGCGGAGATTCCACGGCCCGATGCCGTATTGCTGGTGTTGGACGCCACCAGCCTGTCGCGCCATCTGGTGGTGGCCGCGCCGGTACTGGCGATTGGTTTGCCCACCTTGGTTGTTCTCAACATGGCCGACGATCTGCGCGGCCGCGGCGGCGAACTCAAAACCGATGAACTGTCGCAGCGCCTGGGCGTGCCGGTCGTTCTGGTGAGCGCGACAAAGGGCGAGGGCCTCGAGCCTGTGTTCGAATTTTTGGACGGCACGATGGGCGTGCCCCGGCCGCCCGAATCGCCGTTCCCCATTCTGCAGACGCTTCCGCCGGTCCTGAACGACGTGCCGCAGTGCCGCGCCTGGGCCGCGCGCGTCTCGCAAGGTGCCTGGAAGGCGCCGCAGCCGTCGCTTTGGAGCCGCCGCCTGGATGCGGTCTTCCTCCACCCCCTCGCAGGACCGCTCATCTTCTCGCTGATTGTCGTCGCTGTATTCCAGGCGATCTTCACGGGCGCGGCCCCACTCATGGAAGGTCTCGAAGGGCTGATTGCCAATTTCGGCAAATGGGTCGCAGTGACGCTACCTGACTCCGCCTGGCGCGACCTGCTCACCGAAGGCATTATCGGCGGCGTAGGCAGCGTGCTCGTTTTCCTGCCGCAGATCCTCGTCCTGTTTCTCTTCCTGGGCATCCTCGAGGATTCCGGCTATCTGGCGCGAGCGGCGCTGATCGCAGACCGCACGATGGCCCGCTTCGGCCTGCAGGGCAAGAGCTTCATCCCGCTACTTTCGGCGTATGCCTGCGCGGTACCGGCGATCATGGCCACCCGCACCATTGAGAACAAGCGCGACCGGATCGCCACCATCCTGATCGCACCATTCATGACCTGCTCGGCGCGGCTGCCCGTTTATGCGCTGGTGATCGCCGCGTTCATACCGGAAAAGCCCGTGCTCGGCCACCTGCTGGGCACCCGGGCCGCGGCCATGATCGGACTGTACGTGCTTGGCTTTGCGGCGGCGCTGGTGACGGCGCGGGCCTTGAAATCGAGCGTGTTGCGCAGCGACGGCACGCCGTTCCTGCTCGAACTGCCTTCCTACCGCTGGCCGACCTTCCGCTCGCTCGGGCTGCGTCTGCTCGACCGCGCGATGGTTTTCCTGAAGCGCACCGGCACCATCATTCTCGCCGTGTCCATCGTGTTGTGGGTGATGGCGCATCTGCCGCTCACCGACGGTAAGGCGCCTCAGATCCGCGACTCCGTTGCCGGATCGATCGGCCGCACCGTGGAGCCGCTCATTAAACCGCTAGGCTTCAACTGGAAAATCGGCATCGGCCTCATCACCAGCCTCGCCGCGCGCGAGGTGATCGTCGGAACCCTGGGGACCATCTACGGCATCGAATCGAAAGAGGACACGCAAGGACTCGGACAGGCCCTGCAAAGGGACCTGACGCCGGGCGGAGCCGTAGCGCTTCTGGTGTTTTTCGCCTTTGCCATGCAGTGTATGTCGACGGTTGCCGTGGTGAAGCGGGAAACAGGCGGCTGGAAATGGCCTGCCATCCAGTTCAGCTATATGACGGGCCTGGCATATGTCTGCGCTTTCGCGGCGAACCGTATCGTCACGGCCTGGCTGAGCTAGGCGGAGCGCGCCTGCCGCTGCGTGTCATGTTAGATTGGAAGGTCTTCGCCTATCATGCATAAAGTTGTCATCATCGGCTCGGGCTGCGCCGGAAACACGGCCGCCATCTATACCGCGCGCGCCGGCCTGAAGCCCGTCGTCATAGGCGGACTCGAGCCAGGCGGCCAACTTTCGATCACCACCGACGTGGAAAAC
>JBDTVQ010000606.1:0-2949 GCA_040007195.1 Acidobacteriota bacterium
GAACAGGTGGAGGTGAATGGCGTGTTCGCCGATGCGAACATCCGGCTCGACGATGTGCTGCCGCCACAGATCGGCGGCATCCGCCAGGCGAAGCTCGACTTCGAACCGACGGAGCCTAAGCCGAAGCCCGGCCACTTCACCGTGGGCATCACGGGCAACCGCGCCGAACTTCGCAAGGGACTCCGGCTCCTGCTTTCGATCGCTCCGCCGCCAGCCGCCGTGGCCCGGACCTCTGCCGCCTCCAAATGACTGCGCTACCCTGAACTCTGTGATCCATTTCGAACTCGAATCCGACCGCGCCATGTTTGAGCGCACCATGGACTTCGCGCAGAAGCAGGTGCAAAGCCTCATTGAGCGGCATCCAGACTTCTATCCGATGTACACCCAGGACGGCGCCTGGAAGCACGACGGGCCGAAGTGGACGCACTGGTGCGATGGGTTTTTCCCCGGCATGATGTGGCTGTTCGCCAAGCACGAGGGCCCCGAATCCGCCGAAGGCCGCTATTGGCAGGACCTGGCGATTCGATACACGCGGCCGCTCGAAGGGCGCAAGCTGGACCGCGAAGTTCACGACCTCGGTTTTATCTTCCTGAGCACCTACCATCGCTGGTACCGCCAGACGGGTGAAAAAGCGCTCAATGACGTGCTCGTGCAAGCGGGCCAGACGCTGGCGCTGCGCTTTAAGGAAAAGGGGCACTACCTGCGCAGCTTTGTCTCCGACGACTCACTGTTCATCGACATCATGATGAACGTCGGAATCATCTTCTATGCCGCGCGCGAGACAGGCGACCGCCGCTTACGCGACATCGCAGTCCGCCACTGCCTAACCACGCGCCGCACGCTGGTTCGCGGCGATGGCTCGACGGCGCACGAAGGAATGTTCGATCTCGATTCTGGCGAATTTCTGCGCCAGACAACTCACCAGGGTTTTCGCGGCGATTCCTGCTGGTCGCGCGGCTTGGCCTGGGCCCTCTACGGCTTTAGCACAGCGTACGAATACTCGCGCGATCCGCACTTCCTGGGAACGGCTGAGGCGTGCTGCGACTACTACATCGCCCACACGCCCGCCGATGGCGTGCCGCCGTGGGATTACAATGCTCCGTCGGAATCGCGCAAACAGGTGGACAGCTCGGCCGGCGCCATCGCCGCGGCCGGCATGTTGCGCCTATCGCGCCTGTTGTCAGATCCGGTGAAGGGGCACTTCTACTGGTCGACGGCGACGCGCATCCTGCGTTCGTTGTGCGAGAAGTACGTCGCTCCGAACGATTCCAATTGGGAAGGCGTGCTCAAGGGCGGCGTCTACCACAACCACAAGAACCTAGGCGTGAACGAAAGCGTAATGTGGGGCGAGTACTTCTTCGTAGAGGCGCTCGAGCACGCGCTTCGGAAACTCTAACGTCCCGCTACATCGTCGCTCGCCGGGACGCTTTCGCGCGTACCGGCACGGAGCACCGAAATCGCCGGTTCGTTGAAGGCGAATACCTCAGACAGCAATTCCCGCGCGTGGAAGGCCGGCTTGGCGATGCCCTTGTCTTCATGCGTCTTCGTCTGTCCCAGAATGTGGTAAATCTCATGGGCCAGAACCCGGCCTAGGGCACGGCCGTAGAGGAAATCGCGCCGCGCACCCGCTTCGCCCGCAAGCATGGGTCCCGTCAGCCTCGTCACGGCCGCGCAATCCACACGGGTGAAGGGTAGGACATGGCCGTCCTGCACCGGTGTATCGGCCAGCGGCGCGGGCTTTCGCGCGGCCACCGGGGCGAAAGCGTCATACGCCGTCGTGCACGAGCCTTCGAAGCGCGCAACGACCACGGACTGGAACTCTTCGTGCAATCGCGCGTCACTGATCATGCGCCAATGGATCTTCACACCGGTTGGACGCAGCAATTGCGCCACTTCCTTCTTCATGTGTTGAATCGCGCGGGCTGATGAGTCGTCGCCGAGCTTTAGATACACGGCGACTGACGCATCATTGCCGCCATCTTGGGCGGGCAGAACAGCACTCGACATGAGCAGGCCGACAAGGGCCGCGAACACGTTTCGCATAATGGAACGCTCCGACGGGGAGTCGTCTCCGGACGGTTACACAGTACATGACGGATGAGCCAGGTGCAAGGGTAGGGGGGAAAGCAAACAAACACACAACTATCTGCACTGCCGGGGAGGCAGCGGTGCGAGGGCCGGAATGTAAGCGCCGCTACTGGGCGGCGTCGGCAGCGAACTGGTCGTTGCCGGGTTCAAGACCCGTTTCCAAAAGGGCCTCGTGGCGCGCCGGCACGCTGTCTTGCGTCGCTAGGCACGTGAAGTAGAAAGCTCCCAGGCTGATCACCGGGGGAATCAGTGTGTCCAATCCCGCCCAGGCGGCCGGCGTAACAAAATGGGCAATCAGCCGGGCCGACGTGCCGGCGACAATCGCCGCTACGGCTCCAGGCGCGTTCGCCTTCGGCCAGTGGACGCCGAAGAAAAGCGGGACGACGCAGCCGGCGAATACAATGTCGAACGCCACCACCAGCAGAATTCCCGGCTCCGGCCAGACATAGGCCACGCCCGCGGCGGCAATGGCAGTCGGAATCGCCATCCAACGGGAGAGCGCCAACATGCCTGAGTCGTCGAAATTCGGCTTGAGCCAGCGTTGGATCAGGTTACGCGCCAGCACCACGCTGATCACGAGCATCGCGCCGTTGGCCGTCGACATCGACGCGCCGAGCACGCCGATGAACACCATCGTCCCCATCCAGTACGGCAACGCCGTGACGCCGAGGGTCGGCAGCACCATGCGCGCGTCCGAAATGTTGGGAATCAGCGTGATACCGGCGAGGCCCATGATGGAGGCGCACGAACCGACGACCATCGTCAGCACGCCCGCGTAGTAGCAGCCATTGCGGGCCGTCTCAGGACTCTTGGCCGCAAAGACGCGCTCCATGAAGTCCAGCGCCATCGCGTTGCCCAGAG
>JBDTVQ010000607.1:0-2948 GCA_040007195.1 Acidobacteriota bacterium
ACAGCACGATGCGATAAAAATCGGGATCGAAGAATCGGCGATGCGCGGCCCGCGTGTGGCTGCCCGGTCCACCGTGCACGAATAGAACGGGAAAGCCACGCGGGTTACCGCTTTCTTCGAAATAAATCCGGTGGCCGCCGTCCACATCCAGATGGGCGCGACGAAACGGCTCCAGCGGCGCATAGAGGCCGTCGCCGGTAGCCGGAGTCTGGTCGGGGACCATGGCCGGGGCGGAGGCGCTCAGGGTTCCAGCTTGAACTTGATCGGCACCTGAACCGTGAGATCGCGCCCACGCAAGCCTTCAGGCGGCAGAGGCAATGGCGATGCCTTCTGGATCATCCGGACCGCAGCCTCGTCGAGGACGTCGTAGCCGCTTTTTTCCAGCACGGTTACGCGCGCCACCTTGCCGTCCGGCGTCAACGTCAATTGGACGACGGTGGTCCCTTCCCAATGGCGTCGCCTCGCGATCGGCGGATATTCCTCATGCTGCTTGATACGAGCCGATATCAGCTGCTGATACTGATCCTTCAAAACTCTCTCACGACCATCGTCAACCTTCGGCTGCGGCGGCGCCGGCGGCGGTTGCACTGCGACGGGGGCCGGCGCGGGCCTGGCCGCCGTCGGGGCAGTCACGGAAGGCTCCCTGTTCTGCTGCACGACGGGCGGGGCGACTTCCCGCGGCACGGGCTTTACGTCCGGTGCAACTTCAGCCTTCGGTTCAACGCGCGGCGGCGGAACCGGTTGCGGTTCCGGTCGGGGCTCGACGGTCGGGGTCGGGCGGGGCTCCGTCCGCGGCTCGACGCGAGCAACCGGCGGCGGTTCGGGACGCGGCTCTATTCTCGGTTCCGGGCGATTTTCCAGGCGCGGCTCGGCATTGGGCTGGGGACGCAACTCCGGCTGAGGCACGACGAAATCGGGTTTCGGCTCGACGCGCGGCGACTGGATGATATTGGAGCGTGGCAACGGCGGCGGTTCCGGCACGACGACGGGTTCGGGCACCCGCTCCACCGGCTTTTGCTGGATGACCGGTTCGATCTTTCGCTCTACAGGTTTGGGCGGCTCCACGCGCTTTTCCTGTACCGGCGGCGGTATTTCCTCGGTCGCGATCTGCACTTCGAGAACCGGCGGCAACTTGATCGGAACCGAATGCAAACCGGGGATGAATGCGAGCACAATCGCGTGGACGAGCACCGACGCCACGAATGCGACCTTGAAGGGCCGTTCGCGATACCAGTCGTTTATTGCCGGGGGAAAATACGGCGCCCCGTCGAGAGTGGCGTCAGACATGTCCATGAGCGTAGTTCAAGGCATCGAAGCAAGTAAAGTTGGCGCTGGAATCTCATGAAAATCATGATGCTCGAATGCTGATTTTCATAACGCCATGGTCGGGGTCATTGTGGAGAATACCAATGACTCATCGGGATTGTGGGCGCTGCGTGGTTGGACGGCGGAGAGGTACCGGTGAATCGCCAGCGACGGAATACATCCCGTTGATTCTACGATTTTAACCTTTGGAGAATAACCATGTGGACCAAGCCCCAATACACCGAAATGCGTTTCGGTTTCGAAGTCACGATGTACATCGCCAACCGCTAATTCGTTAGCGTTGGGCTTGGACAAAAGCCCCACCTCGGGGCTTTTGTCTTTATTGCACGGCATTTTGCGGCACACGCGAACAGGACAACGGGACGATGAGGATACGGGTACTGGGTTCAGCGGCAGGCGGCGGTTTTCCGCAATGGAACTGCAATTGCCGCAACTGCGACGGCGTGCGCAAGGGTACTGTGCGTGCCAAGGCGCGCACGCAATCCTCGATAGCAGTCAGCGCCGGAAGCGATGACTGGATTCTGTTCAATGCCTCCCCTGACCTTCTTGCTCAGTACCAAGGCTTTCGCGAGCTGCAGCCTGGCCGCTCGATTCGCGACACCGCGATTCGTTCCGTCGTTCTGATGGACGCGCAAATCGACCACACCACCGGCCTCCTGATGCTGCGCGAAGGCAAACCGCTCGAACTGTATTGCACGGACATGGCGCGGGAAGATCTCAGCACCGGCAACCCGCTGTTCAAAATTCTCGGCCACTACTGCGGCGTGAACTGGCATCAGGTGCCCACCACGCCGGGTAACAAATTCCCGGTGATCGGCGCGGAGCAACTCAGCTTCACCGCCGTGCCGCTCAAAAGCAATGCGCCGCCCTATTCCCCGCACCGCGACAAACCGGTCGAGGGTGACAATATCGGTATGCGCATCGTCGACCCGGCTTCTGGAAAAGTGCTGTTCTACGCGCCGGGGCTCGGTGAGATCGAACCGCATCTGAGACCCTTCCTCGAAGAGGCGGATGTCCTGATGGTGGACGGCACGTTCTGGACCGACGACGAAATGATCAGCATGGGCCTGTCCAAAAAACGTGCGCGCGACATCGGCCATCTTGCGCAATCCGGTGCGGGCGGCATGATGGAAGTCCTGAAGCCCTTGAAAGCGGGCCGCAAGATCCTCATTCATATCAACAACACCAATCCCATCCTCGACGAAGATTCGGATCAGCGCCGGCAACTGGCCGACGCCGGCATCGAAGTCGCGTACGACGGCATGGACATCAAGCTCTGAAACGGGAGACGAGCATGGGCGCAGTTGAAAACCTGCCGTGGGACAAAGCGGAATTCGAAGCGCAGCTGCGCGCGAAGGGCAACCGCTATCACATCTTCCATCCGTTCCACGTCGCCATGAACAGCGGCAAGTGCACGAAGGAACAGGTACAGGGCTGGGTGTACAACCGCTTCTATTACCAGATCAGCATTCCGGTGAAGGATGCGGCGGTGCTCGCGAACATGCCGGATCGCGACCAGCGCCGCAAATGGATCCAGCGCATCATCGACCACGACGGCATTGAAGGTCAGGAAGGCGGCATCGAGGCGTGGCTGCGGCTGGCCGAAGCCTGCGGATTGAAGC
>JBDTVQ010000608.1:0-2944 GCA_040007195.1 Acidobacteriota bacterium
GAGCGCCAGACCACGGCGGGCTACGAACTGGTGCTCACCGGCCCGCAAGGCGCCACCCACCGCGTCCTGGCCGCCTCTCCCGCGCGGTTCTCCTTCCAACCATCATTCGCTAACGACGGCACGCTGCTCTATCTCCAGCCGGATGTCGAGGGGCGCGCCGTTCCCATGCTGCTCTCCCCCGCGTCGGAGCCTCGTATTCTCGTCACGCTCGCCGCCGGCGCCGCGCAAGCCATCATCAGCGGTAATGCCGAACTCGTCTGGATCTGCACCACCAGGGGCCAACTCCTGCGCGTTCGTACCGCCGACTCCGTCGCCGACGAAATCCTCGCGGAATCGCCGTTCATTTCGCCCAACTCCTTCACCGCATATCCCGGTTCCGTCATCCGTCTCTTTGGTTCTGGCTTGACCGCGGACACGCAGTACCTTCTGGACGGATCTCCGCTCATCGTGTCCGAAATTCGCGGCCAAGAGGTGGCGCTGCAGATTCCGTGGGAACTGCCGGTTTCCAACGCGCGCCACGTGATCTCGATCTCTGGTCCGCGGAGCCCCTTCCGTCAAAATTTCCTCTTCACCACGCTCACCGAGCCCACCATCACTTTCGAGCGAGCCCCTACCGATGCCGCACCGCAGTTCGCCCATGAGGATTTCCGCGGCGTCGTCTCCAACGACGATCCCGCACGTCCCGGCGAAACCCTTCATCTCTTCGTGCGAAACTTGGGGCCGGTCGATCACCCCGTCACCACGGGCGAACGCTCGCCCGCCTCGCCTCTGGCCCGCGCCCTTACTCCGCTCGCCTGCTATATGTTCGAGATTGACAAGGATTCCCTTCCGGTCCGCACCGAGGGGCTGCTGGTTCCCTTCGCCGGTCTTACCCCTGGCGCAATCGGCATCTATCAAATCGACGTCACCCTTCCGCCCAATCGAACGGCGCCGCAGGCCTATCTCTCCTGCCGCATGGAATTCCGCGGCGACAGCACGAGCATCCCGGTGGCCGCGATACCATAGGGTAATGCAGCGATTAGTCCTCTTGACTCTCGCCGCGTCCACTTGCTTTGCTCAGTTTTCCGAGTTCGCCGTCACTGACGACGGGCGGCTCTTTTTCTCCTCGCCGCTCAGTATGGGCGCCGAGGACAGCCGGTCGAAGATCTACCGCGTCACCAGCGACGGCGTCGCCCTCTTCGCCAGTGGCGGCGGCCTGGAAGATCCATTGGGCCCAGCCGCATATGGTCCCTTCGCCAGCGGCGATGGCTCCATCACGGGCTATGCGCTCAACTTTCCATGCCGCACCGGCAGTTGCGGTTTCTTCGCCGCGCCGCGCACGTTCTATCAGTTGCAAGGCGTCGATCTCAACGACGTCCCCTACAACGAGTTGAGGATCTCGCGTAACGGGCGCTACTTCGCGGGAACCACCTTCGACGTCCGCGTGCGCCTCATTGACATCCCTTCCATGCAATCCCGCGAGATGCCGCAATTCTTTCGCACCGCGGGTACGCAGCCTGTCGCCAACACCGGTGCCATGCTGCTGCTCGATGGACGGCAGACGGGCGAGGCGCCACTTGTCCATGTGCCCTTGGGCGAAGACCCGCGTGTCGTTCCCGGTACGGATCGAGCCGTGTCGGGCATCCTCAGCCCGGGCGGAGACTTCATCGCCTATCAGCGCATCGCGGCCAATGGCAGCGAACTTTTGCTTACAGACCCTCAAGGCTCCATGCACCGCCTTCTGGTTTCTACGCCGGCGCGCTTCTCGTTCCAGCCGTCATTCGCCAACGACGGCACGCTGCTTTACCTGCAACCCGATGTCGAGGGCAACGCCGTGCCCATGCTTCTGCCGCCCGCCGGCCAACCGCGAATGCTCATCGCCCTCCCGCGCGGCGTCACGCAAGCCATCTTGAGCGGTAATGGCCAGCTCGCCTGGCTTTCCACTGCCAACGGTCAATTGCTGCGGGTCCGCACGCTCGATTCCGTCGCCGACGAGTTCATTGGCGAGACGCCGGGCCTTTCGCCCAATTCCTATGCGGCCTATCCAGGCTCCGTCGTCCGCATGTCCGGGACCGGGCTCTCGGCGGGCACCCAATATTTCCTGGACGACATCGCCCTGGGCGTCTCCGAAATGCGCGGCCAAGAGGTGGCGCTGCAAATCCCATGGGAGTTCCCGCGTAACGACGCGCGCCACTTCATTTATGTTCGCGGAGCGCAGAGTCCCTTCCGCCAGCGGTTCGCCTTCAGCACGTACACCGAGCCCACGGTGACCTTCGAAGTGGGCGGGTCCGATCGAGTGCTGCAGGCCGCGCACGAAGACTTCCGCGGCGTCGTCTCGGCTGCCGATCCGGCGCGCCCTGGCGAAACGGTTCACGTGTTCGCCGCCAACATGGGGCCCGTCGACCACCCCGTTGCCACCGGCGAACGCTCGCCCACGTCGCCGTTGGCGCGCGTCATCACGCCGATGGCCTGCTATCTGCTCGCGCTCAACACAAAGGGTGAGCCGCTACGGTCTGAAGGGCTCGCCGTTCCGTTCGCGGGCCTTGCCGGCGGCTTGATCGGCATCTACCAAATCGATGTGACCATTCCACCCAACTGGGCCGCCGATCAGTCTCTACTGCAATGCCGCATGCAAGTGATGGAAGGTCTCTATCGCGGGAGCGCCGCGCCGATTCCCATCGCCGCGATACCCTGATCGTATGCAGCGATTGGTCCTATTGACACTCGCCGCGTCCACCCTTTTTCCCCGTGCGCTTTGCGCACAATTTTCCGAGTTTGCCGTCACCGACGACGGCCGGCTCTACTTCACAACGGCCCTGCGAGCTGGCTCCGAAGATTCGCGTCCGAAGGTGTATCGCGTCACCGGCGAGGGCTTGTCTCTCTATGCGAACGGTGGCGACTACAGCAACGCAATTTCCGGCCCAACCGCCGGCCAACCGCTGGTGAGCGGCGACGGCTCCATCAC
>JBDTVQ010000609.1:0-2939 GCA_040007195.1 Acidobacteriota bacterium
CGTGGCACGGGGAAGCAATTGTCAGCGTGGTTGGGTTTCGCTTTCTGAAGACGAGCGTGCTGGGCGTGCCGGTGCCGTTTCATCGCAACTTCGACGAAGTGAATCTGCGGTTCTATGTGCGGCGAGAGTCTGGGGGCGCCTTGCGGCGGGGAGTGGTGTTCGTCCGCGAAGTGGTGCCGCGGTGGGCAATTGCCGCCCTGGCGCGGTGGACTTACAACGAGCCGTACGTGGCGCTGCCGATGAAGAGCGAGGCGGGTGAAACGGGCGCCCGCTATGCATGGGAACACGCGGGGCGGTGGAACAACATCGCGGTAGCAGTGACAGGCGAACCAAGTCCGCTGGTTGGGGGGAGCGAGGCCGAGTTCATCACCGAACACTATTGGGGTTACACGCGGCAGCGCGATGGAGGCACGGTGGAGTATGAGGTGAAGCATCCGCCGTGGCGCGTGTGGAACGCGAGGGCAGCGACGCTTGATTGCGACGTGCGCGGGTTCTACGGTGCAGCTTATGCCGAGTCTCTGGCCGTACCGCCGTGCTCGGCGTTTTTGGCTGAGGGCTCGGAGATTGCGGTAATGCCGGCGAGGCGAATTGAGACGCGGCGCCGTTAACCGAAGACGGCGGCGAAGGCGGTCTTGATCACGACGTAGAAGCCCCACGGGATGAGTACGGCGCCGAGAGCGGATCCCCAACTCTTACGGGTGATGACGGACATGCCGGTGGCAAGCAGCAGGATGGTCCAGATGGAGAAGAAGTCGATGCTGGTAAGCAGGCTTCTCATCCACGCCGAGGACCCGGTACCGAGATAGAAACCGAGGTTGATACCGACTGGATTCTTCAGATCGAACTCCGCGGCGGGTAGGGCGAGCATGACGGCGAGGGCGGCAAGGGAGTTCAAGATGCCGGGCAGCATCGACCAGGAGACGACGCCCAATGCCTGCGGGAACGCGCAGGGGCCATCCAGCAAATACTTGAACACCAGCATGAGAACAGCCGCGATGAACAGCGCGCTGGCGGCAATACTGGTTGGCACACCGACAAAGCCCATGATCGGGGCGAACTTCAGCTGCATTTCGAGAACTTTTTCGCGCTGCTCGGGCGGCATGGATTCGAGGCGCGGGTTCGAGTCCAATTCGTGACGCATGAACGTCTCCCAGCCGACGTGCTTGGTGAAGACGGCCATAAAGAGCATCGCCACGATGAGAATCAGGAGCAACGGCACCCACCAGCGGGGCGTTCTGGCAACCTGCTCGAATACACGGGCGGGCTCGAACCAGATGTTCGCCAGCATCCAAAGCGTTCCTTTGTTCGGAGTAGCGGGATCGAGCGTAGGAGCGGCAGTGGACATTGCGGTGATCCTCCGGGAGCTAGTGTATGTCAACGATCAATTCCGGTCCATATTTAGCGTCGCCGGTCCGATGAGGAGACAGAAGGAGTCACGCTGCGAGCATGGTCTGGAAAAAGCACCTGGTGAGCGACCCGGCGGTGAAACAGGGGCAGTTATGCGCGAAGGGCACGGAGGTGACGGTAGCGGAGATCTTGAACGATTTGTCGGACGGGATGGGCGCCGAAGACATCCTGAAACGGCATCCCGGGTTGCAGTTGACGCACGTAGCGGCGGCGCTGGCGTACGCGGCGGACCTGGCGGCGAGCAAGCACTGCTATAAGTGCGTGGCCGACGATCTCGATAAGCCGAAGCGGCTCAAACCGCCGAAAAAGCAACCGGCCGACTGAAGGCCGATTGACGCTGGTTAGTAAGTTTCGGGCGTTTTGGTGGTGAACGATTGCGTATTAGCGAATGGCGCTACGAGGGAGGGATTGCCGTCTTTGTCCCAGGCTCGCACGGCGAAAATGCGGTCGTCGATGGAGAGATCGGGGAAGCGGAACTCGGTAACGTTGCCCACCCAGAGCTCCTGGTCCCAGAACGGCGACGTAGTGGCGCGGGTCAGCACGGAGTAACCGGCGACGTCGGGTGTATCGACAGGCTTCCATTTGAGTAGGGCGTCGTAGCCTGACTCGCCTCGCGCAAGCATGGTAGTCATGGTGCCCTTGCGCGTTCCAGACGTGACTTCGCGCTCGGTGAGCGGGGCGGGTGGGGCGAATGCAAGCGATGCGGCCGCGGCTGCATTCACTCGCGCGACCGAGGCTGCATACTCAGGCGAGGCATTGGCAAAGGTGTCGGTGGCGGTGTGCTGATTGGCGTAGAACTCGGCGGCCGTGGTGAAGCGCACGGCGGCGAATCCGCGAACTGCGAAGGCCGTGTGATCGCCTCCGCGGCGGAAGCGGTCGTGCATGAAGACAGTTTCGACGGCCATCTGCGGCGTGTAGCGCAGGGCGGTGTCGCGAATGTAACGGGCCAGCGTGCGTGACGGAGAATCAGCGGGGTCGGCCGAGAAAAGGCGTACACGGCGATTGTCGCGGCGGCCGTTGCCTGACACGTCGTTGCCGATGATGTCGTTGTTGAGCACGGCCTCGATCAATTCCTTGCCTTTCTCCGCGCGGTCGGCATATAGGCCGCTGCCGACGAGGCCGATCTCCTCGGCCGCAAAGGCGACAAAGACGATCGTCTTGTCGAACTCGTACTTGCTCATTACGCGCGCCAACTCCAGCACGGCGGCAGTTCCGGAGGCGTCGTCGCTAACGCCGGGCGCGGCAAGTTCAGCCTCCTTCGTGCGCTGGTCGTCGTTCATGTCGGGCGGATCGCCCGAATCACCGGTGCGGCGATTGAGAAGCTGCAGCGAGTCGTAGTGGCCGGAGATGAGAATCTGGCGGTCGGGATGGAGCTTGCCCTTGAGCACGGCGACGACGTTCACGACCTCGACGTCGCGAAAAATGCGATTCTGCTTCTTCACCTTGTACGGGTCAAAGCGAACTTCCAGGCGAGGCGAGTAACTCTTGAATTCGTCGTGAATCCAGCGCCGTGCGGCACCGATGCCGCGCGT
>JBDTVQ010000610.1:0-2938 GCA_040007195.1 Acidobacteriota bacterium
ACAGCCGGCGCTCTGATGCGCGATGAGCCATTCGTCGAGGCCTTCGATCCAGTACGGGTATTTGGCGAAGATCTCCGGGTGGTCTTGCGTGACGGTGTGTTTATCGATGGAAAACGGGAAGAAGAAGTAGGTGTGGAGGTGTTGGATTCCTACGTTCATCCGGCTTTCAGTTTAGGGCATGAGGGGGTGGGGCGTCATTTACCTTGGACTCCGAGAATCCAGCCTTCGTACCTGGCCAGTTGACGTTGCTCCTCGTTGAGCGGCGGGTTTAAATAATGCCGGAGGGAGCCGCGGACGTCAGCGGACCGCATCCAAGCCGCGACGGAATAGGCATCGTGCTGGTCAGGAATCCTATCCTCACGCGCGTACGCGTTGCTCCAGAGTGCAGGATAGACTTCCGCTATCGCTGATCGGCCCGCTGGGATCTGCCAACCGTCGAAGGGCCAGAAATGAACTCGGACTCCAAGATTGCGTTGAAGATAGAGCAGCCACGGTATTCCTGAATGGGTCGACTTGGCGACCGAGCCCTGAACGTCGAAATGAAACACGGATTTCGCCCGAGTTAGGACTTCCGTAGCGCGCCGCCAACGAGAATTTCCCGATCTTGCGGCCGCATCCCCGTGCAAGCCATCTCGCACGAAGTCTACGTAGAGATGATCCCTGTCGGTCGGCCAGTGCCGCTGAAAGTCCACTAGGAATTTCTGCCAATTTAAGGGCAGCCCATGGTATTCGAAATACTGAGTGGGAAAGGAAAACGCGTGATCGATTCCAACAAGTGTTGGCGGGCCATCTTGAAGTTCGGTCAGCAGCCACTCAGCGACACCGCGGCGGGTCCAATATTTGCGAGGACTCGGTGGCGGCGGCACTTCGATGGGAGGCCCGGACGCATCCGACAAATAAACCCTCAAGCCACTGAGACTCGACAAGGGTGTCTGTGCCCCGGAGTAATCAATGCCAATGTAGCGTTCGAAAGCCCGGACCGGCTTCGCCGCGCTCGCTTCCACGGCTAAGATCGCGGCCACCTGGTTTCGCAATTCCGGGCAGCGATTCTTCGCCGCTCGCCACACCAGGTCCCAATCGATGCCGAAGTAGGCGTGGACGAGGATATTGCGGAAGGCCACGATCTGCGGCCAAGGGATGTCGGGATTGCGGCTGGTCAGTGGTTCCGATACTCGCGCGGCGGCTTCGCCAATAATCGTGAGCTTCTGCAGTACGCCGCTGCGAAGGAGTTCAGACTGTTGAAAATTGTCGAACCCTTTGCCGGCTATGAAGTCGGCAATGTGATCCGCGGCCTCGACGATATCGGTGAGGTACAGGCTGTCATGCCGCATACAGCAGCCGGGCCTCGTCGAGGACCGACGAACGGATGAGGGGCTTCAATCCCTTCTTCGAGACCAAGTCGACTTTGTGGCCGAGCAATTGCGACAGGTCCAGCATCAGCCCGGCGTACTCTACCAAGTCGATTTCCGCGTCGGGAAGAAACTCGACCAGTAGATCGATGTCGCTTTCCGGCCGCATCTCGTCCCGGGCAGCCGAGCCGAAGAACGAGAGTTCCCGGACTCGATAGCGGAGGCACAATTCGGCCAGCCGTGTCTCGTCGACCTGCACGTCTCCGATCTGGAGTATTCGGCCCATGGGTCTCTCCTTAATTATGCCTAAAGCGCGTTATGGCATGAGGGCGTTAAAAAGCAGCTTCATCGTCTGGTAGCTCTGGGCGCGGTACTGCGGGCGCATGCCGAAGAGGATGACTTTCCCTTTGCCCATGGGGACTTCGACGAGGGCGTGGAGGTTGGCGGCGTACTTTTCGCCGAGGAGCCAGCCGGAGGCGAGGAGGCCGGTGGCGGGGTAGCGGGCGATGGAGGAGACGCGGGCGTCCTGGGCGATTTGGAAGACGGGCGAGGCTTCGTTCCAGATGGCGAGCTCTTCGGGCAGGCCGCGGGTGAGGCGGTGGTTGGCGGCGAGGTGGACGTTGAGCAGCGAGCCGGGTACGTAGTATTCGCGGGTCGAGAGTCCCTTGGTGGCGTCGCGAACGGGGAGGGAGAGTCGCTCGATGGCGTAGTCGCAGGAGTCGTTGAGGAAGACGAGGGAGCCGCCTTCGCCGGCAAACGATTTCAGACTATTTGCTCCTTTTTCGCCGAGGCCGCCCGTGTATTCGTCGGGCATGGTTCCGCGCGCGTAGCCGGAGTGGATGGAGCCGGGGGACTGATCGGGGAAGACGATGGAGTCGTATTTGGCGTGGAGGTTGCCGGCGAGGATGTCGGCGTTGCCGATGCTTGTGTAGGCGATACCCAGTTGTTCGAACATCCAGCGTGTCCAGCCTTCATCCATTTGTGGGACGTGGCTCTTGTAGAGCGCCACGCGCGGCGTGTGGCCGTTGGGGAACTTGAACCATTGGTTGACGGCGGGCAGGTCGTTAAACGATGTAACGCGTGTGCCTTTGGCTTCGAAGGGTGCGTCAATCATTGCCACGTCGACGCCCATCAGCAGCGGCAGTGTCTGCGCGGTAACGTCGTAGGGGCGTTTGGGCGGGCCGCCGGGATAAAGACGCAGGTCGGGATAGTCCTGGCGTTCGAGCAAGGTTTTGGCGAAGGACGCGAACGGCTGATTCATGCGGATGATGTAGGAGCCGGCGGGATACACGGTGCCCGCGGCCTGGAAGGTGTCGCCCGCCTTTTCGATTTCGACAGCGCCGAAGGAGAGGGTCTCGAGCAGTTTGCGCGTGAGGCCGAGGTCACGCTGCTTGGAGGAGATGACAAAGGCTTTGGGCGTGGTGCGCGTGGCCGAGTTGCGGTTGACGGTGTAGAAGGCGTGCAGCAGATCGCCGCGGCGCACGGCGGCCTGGAAGAGGCACGATTCCCAGGCGAGCAACTGGTCGCGCACGATGTCGCCGATGTGCCATTCGCCGCCGAGCCAGGGCTCGAGATAGTTCCAACTGCGC
>JBDTVQ010000611.1:0-2929 GCA_040007195.1 Acidobacteriota bacterium
GAATCGCGAATAAAATACTGTGTGGTGTGATATCATCCCGGACCGGCTGATCAATCGTCAGCCCAATAAAGGAAGCACACCATGCAGAAGTCAGTAGCAAAGATCGCCATCGGCCTCGCCGTATCGGCCGTTTTGATGTTTGGTGCCGATAATTCAATCGGAACCTGGAAGCGCAATATCGCCAAATCCAAATACACGCCGGCAGTGGCAAACCCGGTTACAAGCCTCACAATCGTGAACTCGGCGGCGCCGGGCGGCGTGACGACCTCCGTCACTGGAGCGCGGAAAGATGGGACGCCGATCAAATCCGATTACACGGTGAAGTACGACGGCAAGGACTATCCGGTGCCAGGAGCACCCTGGGATACCGTTGCGACGAAGCAGGTGGACGCCAATACGTTCACCGCTGAGTTGAAGAAGACCGGCGGCAAATACCACGCCGTGACCAAAATGGTCATCTCCAAGGACGGTAAAACCATGACGCTTACGGCCAAAGGTACCAATACCGAGGGCCAACCGATGACCGGCACCTATATCTACGAAAAGCAGTAGCCGCGAAGGAAGCCCAGGCTGGTCCCCACGGCGGCCCTGTTGGTGGTGGCAATCGGAATTTACGGGATCATCCCGCATTCCATTGCTGTGCGCACGCATGAGATTGGCATTCGCATGGCCGTGGGCGATCAGGAGGGTGAAGTCTTCCGCATGGCACTGGCGGGACCGAGCGTTACCCTACCGGGCCTCGCTCGGCCTCGCCCGTGCCCGTGCAACTGGCCGCCTGTTACTTCCCCGCCCGTAGGGCAATGAAAGTCTAACCGGTGGTCGCATCACGGGAAGGCTGAGCCCCCGCTAATGCAACGCCGGTGCGCGCAACTGCGAGAAGCCGCGCCGGGGAATCAGGCGGTCCATTTCGACGATCAGCTTCGGCAGGGCCTCGGCTCCGTTGGCGTCCTTCATCAGGGCGACGGCAATGTACCGCTTCCCATCGGCCTCGACCAGCGCGGCGTCACAATGGGCGTCTTTCCAGGTGCCCGACTTGCGATAGATTTCCCGGTAACCGGGCAGCCGTTCGAGTCCCTTGACGAATTTGTGGTGGATGCCGGGGTTCGACATCAACTCCTTCATCTCGGCGCTCGACTGGGCGTCGACCAGTTCGCCGCGGTCGAGCATCAGGAAGAACCGGGCCACCTGCAGCGCCGTCGCGCCGTGCGAAATGTTGTGCAGCGGGTCGCGCTTCCAATAGTCGTTCGGGCCGCCGTAGGCCTTGCCGATCCACAGCCCGCCGTTCACCAGCGGGTCATATAGTTTGTACTTGGTGGAGGTCAGCGTCTTGGCGATAAAATCGAAGCCGACCGCCTGGACGGCGCGAGAGGCGTCCGCGTTCGACGAGTAGCGCACCAGCCGCGTGAACATCTCTTTGACTTGCGGCGTGTAGGAAAGCATTCCCTGGCGGATGGCTTCAAAGCCGGCCAGCAGAATGGCGATCTTCGGGAGCGATGCCGCGTAGAGCATATCGGAGTCGTTCAGGCCGGCGTATCGCGGACGCGCCTGGTCGGTTACGTCGACCAGGGCCAGGGCCAGGCGGTGTTCGGAAAGCGCTCGCTCAAAGCCGAGGCGCAGCACCACGTCGCGGAGAGAACTTTCCAGTTGGGCATCGGTTCTGGGTATGTCAGCTCCAGCCGCGTTGATCTGCGGGGCGCTGACGGAGAGAAGGAGAGCAATTGCAATGTGCTGTGAAATTCTCATTGGCAATTCCCTTAGTATAGCCTTGACTGGTACGAAAGTTTTGGACCGGGGAGTTTGGCTATGAAAAGACGGAGCGCCCTATGGACTTTGGTAGGGGCGGGATCGATCGGAATAAGAGCAGGGTTGAACGGCGGAAAAGCGGGGTTGATCGGCGCGGCGGCACCGGCAATTATTACCGCTGAGAGCCTGCGGCCAGGGATTCCGTGCGGGGCCATGGTGGGTGACCCGGCAAGCGATCCGCTGGGAATTCCCCACGGACTTTCCGCCCTGATTTGGAGCCGTACTGACCGCCCCGCCACGATGGAAGTCGAATACGCAACCCGCGCGGACTTCCAGCAATCGGTCAAACGGAAGGGTCCCGTAGCAGTTCCCGAGGCCGGCTTCACGACGCGCCTGGAGCTCACCGGCCTCCGCCCGGGTGTCGATTATTTCTATCGCGTGACGTTCACCGACGGCTCAGCGCGGAGCGAACCGTTCACGGGCCGGTTCCGAACTCCGGGCGGTGCGGTAGATGCCAAGCCCCGGGGCGTCCGCCTGCTCTGGAGCGGCGACACCTGCGGCCAGGGCTACGGCATCAATCGGGACTGGGGCGGCATGCGCATCTACGAGGCAATGCGCCAGCGCCAGCCGGACTTCTTTATCCACTCCGGCGACACCATTTATGCCGACAACCCTATCCCACGCGAGATCGCGCTAAAAGATGGATCCGTCTGGCGCAATATTGTTACCGAAGCCAAGAGCCGCCCCGCTAAATCGGTCGAAGATTTCCGCGGCGCCCACGCGTACAACTTCCTCGACACCAACCTGCGCCGCTTCCACGCCGAGGTCCCCCAGGTCTGGCAGTGGGACGACCACGAGTTCCGCAACAACTGGTCGCCCGGCAATGTCGAGGGGAGCGCCGCGGCCCGCCAGGCCTTCCGCGAATTCGCACCCATGCGGATGCGCGCGGGCGTCGACCGGATCTACCGCAAGATCAGCTACGGGCCGCTGGTCGACGTCTTCGTCGTGGATATGCGCAGCTACCGCGCGGCGAACAACTTCAATCGTCAGGAGAAGGAGGGCCCCGACACCGTCTATATGGGCTCCGCCCAACTCGACTGGCTGGCAAAGGGCCTGGCGGCCTCGCGGGCCAAGTGGAAGGTGGTCGCCGCCGACATGCCCATCAGCTTGCTTGTGGCAGACGGGA
>JBDTVQ010000612.1:0-2922 GCA_040007195.1 Acidobacteriota bacterium
AGCGCATCGCGAACGAAGCGGCGATCACCGTGGCCCCGGCGGCAACGAGTGGCACGGCCCGCGCCACTCGAGGAGTCGGTCGGCCCCGCGTGGACGAGACGCTTCGGTCGCGGGTGCGGGCGTGGCTCACGGAGACGGCGGACCTGCCGCCGGGCGAAGTCTGGCGGCGCTTGCGGGAGGAGGAGACGGCGCTGGATTGCGCACGGTCTACCGGGTGCTCGCGGGCGTCCGTGCCACGCTGCCGGCCATGATGATCGGCATGTCGGGGAAGTCGACCGCGACATCGTCAATGTCCATGGGGTTACCGTACTTCAAGCGGACGCCGCCACCGCCGGGCATGCCGGTGCCGATACCGCTATGGCCGGTGTGGAAAATCACCGGCATCTTGAATTCGTTCATCACTTCGTAGAAGGGATAGGCTCGGCGATCGCTGGGGAAGAATTCCTGCAACGGCGGATGCAGTTTGAAGCCGCGAACCATACCGCTGCGGATCAGGTTGCGCGCTTCGTTGACCGCGTCCTGGCCGCGCATGGGATTGACGCTGGCGAAGGCGATCATGAAATCGCTGTTTTCCTTGGCAAAAGCTGCGACTTCTTCGTTGGGAACCTGCGGGCGGCCGGTGATCTTTTCGTCGACGCTGAATACTACGCAGCCGATGTTGCGGCTGCGGTAATACTCGGCGAGATCAGCGCGTTTGTAGGAGATGCCGGCGTTGCCGAAATACTTGCGGGCGGCTTCGTCGGCGTCATTCCCTTCGGGTTCGGATTCGATGTGGACGTGGGTGTCGATTGCGATCAGTTTGTCGATGTTCATTGTGAGTCTTTCTGGATAGAGATGACGCGCGCGGACGGGCGAGTCGAGTATAGATCAGAAACCAGCTCAGCGCGATTGCGAAGAACCGCGCCTTGATTGATGGAGCCTTTGTCGGTGACTTCGTGGAGATCGATGGACGGTGGATCGGCGAGCAGGATGGCTCGAGCGATGCGGCCGGAACTGCCTGTGGCCGTTTTCGCCAGCTCGTTGAGCAGGGACTGGAATTTTTGACGCACGGCGGGGTGCTCGATGATTTCCGACGCGGAGGCGGTGGCCGGCAACTGGGCGAGCGCACGACAGGCGTCGAGCGCCGGGAAAATCAGGACGGTGACGAAATCGCGTTCATGGCCACCGATCACGGCGTCCTGTGCATAAGGAGCGCAGTGGACCAGGAACTGCGCGCGCAGAGGTCCGGCGCTGACGAAGGTGCCGGTGGAGAGCTTGAAGTCTTCGACGATGCGGCCATCGAAGCGGAACCCTTTGGACACATCGTCCGGATCGACGAACTGGAAGGCATCTCCGAGGCTGTAGAAGCCTTCTTCATCGAACGTGGCGCGTGTGAGATCGGGCTGACGCCAATAGCCTGGGGTGACGCCAGGGCCACGCAGGCGGGCTTCTAACTTGTCGCCGGAGGGAACAAGCTTCAGTTCGACCCCTGGCGCGGGCAGACCGATATCGCCCGCCTGACGCAGGTCCTTGCCGGGGAACATGGCGGCGGGGGCAGTTTCGGTGGAGCCGAGGCCGGTGAACATGATGATCTTGTGTCCGCAGGTTTCGACGGCGAGTTGTTGGATTTCATCCCAGACCGGCTGCAGCAGGCCAGCACCTGCGTAGTAGAGCAGTTTGACTCGGGAAAAGAAGCGCTCCCGGAAATCCGGGCGGGCTTTCAGGTAGGGGATGAGGGTCTCGAAGCCTTTTGGGACACTGAGGAAAACGTTGGGGCCCACGTCGTGGAGATTGCGCACGGTGGCTTCCATGCCGGAGGGCGTGGGGCGGCCTTCGTCTATATAGAAGGAACCTCCGTTATAGAGGACGAAGCCGACGTCGTGATTGCCGCCGAAGGTGTGATTCCACGGGAGCCAGTCGCAGATGACGGGCGGTTCGTCTTCGACAAAACGCAGAATGCCGCGAACCAGTTCCTGGTTGCTGGTGAGCATGCGCTGGGTGTTGATGACGCCTTTGGGAGTGCCGGTGGAGCCAGAAGTGAAGAGCAGCTTCGCGATGGTGTCCGGAGTGACGGCGTCATGGGCGCGTGCAACGGCGGGGGTCTCGGCGGTGTTCAAGAGCGTGGAGAAGGGCGTGGACCGGATGCCCGCAGGGTCGCCCGCGATGACAAGTTCGGCGTCGGGCGGAAGCACGGCTTCGAGCGCCTTACGATAAGGGGCGCCGTCACTGACAAAGACCATGCCCGGCGTGAGCAGGTTGAAGATATGGCGCAGCTTGCCGTGGTCGGAGGAGACCAGCGAATAGGCGGTGGAGATCGGTGCGTAGGGGACGCCCGCGTAATAGGCGGCGAAGCCCAGCACAGCATGGTCGAGATCATTTCCAGACAGAATCGCGATGGGGCGTTCCTGGGAGATATGCGGCCGGTCGAGCAGTGCTTGCGCGACCTTGCGGGCAGCGGTGCGGAACTGCGCGTAGGTGAGCGATTGCCAATTGCCCGCGGCGTCGCGTTGCGACATAAAGACGCGGTCTGGAGTGGTGGCGGCCCAATGCTCGAGTTTCTCCGTGAGCTTTTCGGGATAGGGACCGAGTGCGTGCAGAGGCCGCACGTAGGTCGCCGCGCCATTGCGAGATACGGTGACGTCGCGCGGTCCGAAACGGACATCGCGAAACGGAGCACTCATCATTTTGGCAGTGCCTCATCCTTTGCAGCGAAGGTGCTGCCGCTCTCGGCCAGGCGCTTCAGAAGCGGAGATGGGGCCCACAGGTCAGAACCGAATTGGCGCTCAAACTCGCAGATGCGGTCGTAGACAGTTTTGAGTCCGACGGTATCGCCGAACCACATCGGTCCGCCGCGCCAGGTGGGGAAACCGTAACCGGTGGTGTAAATGACGTCGATATCGGCAGCGCGGCCGGCAAGGCCGTCTTCCAGGATCTTGGCGCCTT
>JBDTVQ010000613.1:0-2915 GCA_040007195.1 Acidobacteriota bacterium
CGCATATGCTTCTCCGGGCCAGGTAGGCGAAGTTCCGTGGCAGGACCATTTGTGGGCGCTGCGGCAGATGCTGCAGCCATGGGCGAACTATGCGGAGCCGGACGAAGAGAAGCGGTTCGTCGATAACCTCGTCGTGCTCAAGGACGCTTCGTGTGCCCTCATCGAGCGGGCCTGTGCGGAGAATGAGTTTTCGCACGTGCATATTCTGGCGCACGGAACCGAGTTTCACGAAGGCTACGATCAGCGTTTTGGACTGGCACTCCACGATCCGATTCCGATGACGCGAGACGGGATCGACCGCGTGAGCGGTGAGCGCCTGGCGACCGCGTTGCGGGCGGTGCGCAACACGGGCCAGCGCCGGCTTTCCCGCCCGCTGGTAGTTACGCTCGCCAGCTGCGACAGCGGTAATCAGGGAACCGTCATGGGGCTGGGCGGAAGCGTCGCGTTTGCGCTTCATCAGGCCGAAATTCCCATTGTGATCGCCAGCCAGTTTCCCCTTTCCGTTGCCGCGTCGTCGGTATTTGTACGGGTATTGTACGAGGCGCTGCTTTGGGGGCTCGACCCGCGCGTAGCCATCAACGATTTGCGCAGGCGGCTGCATACGCAGTTCCCCACGACGCACGATTGGGCAAGTGTCACGGCCTATGCGTCTTTGCCGGACAACTTCAGCGAGTGGCTCACGGGAACTCAAGTGAGCCAAACCTACACGAGCATGGAAGCGGCGATGAAATTCGCGGATTTCGTTTCGGAACGCTGCGAGGGTCTGCAGGATAGCTCGGGGGCGGTGGCGCCCACCGGTTTGAGTGCGACTGCCACGCCCGGTGCCAGTGCGACTACGCGTTCCATGCTAAACGATGCGACCGAAAAGATGGAGGCTGCGCGTCTGAGGGTCGAGCGCCTATTCGATAGCGGAGTGGGCAACCGCGCCGAACTGGCTGGAAAACTGGCGGCTACCGAGAAGCGCTGCGCGCAAATTTATTACTACTTCTCCCAGTTGGACGAGGAGACCGCGGATCATTTCGCCAACAAGTGGCAGCATCTGCTCTACAAGTCGAGACAGCATTATTGGAACGTGTTCGAGTTGAATCGCGACAACAGTTGGGCGATTGTCCAATTTCTATCGCTCGATATTATTTTGCGGAGGCTAAAGAAGCGGGTTTCCGATCTGGTGCTGGAACCCCACGAGGAATACAACCAGCCGGGCGCACTGTGGAAACTGTCGCACGATCTGTCCATCAACGACCTGCGAGATCGCGAGAATAAGCTCCGGCATTGGGCGATGGGCAACTTGATTGAGCTGTACCTTGTGGCTCCCCTCATGGATCCGCCGTTCGATGCGCGATCGCAAGACGAATACGCGGCATACGCGATGAAGTACGCCAAAGATCTCGTGGATTCGGCGGGAACCGATTTCGAAGTGTACTCGACGCGGCGTCAGGTGTTGCGCTACAACGACTGGTACAGGGAGATTGCCGAGATCAGCGGGATCGAGGCCATCGTGTCCATGGTGTCGCGCATACTTCCAGCTACGATGCCGTCGTAGCCTGGAAAGTATCCATGGGTTTCGCACTTTGGACGAATGAAGATACGGCCTGGGCCGCCGGAACGCACGAATACCGGCCGATGGGCGTGGCGGTCATCGCGGCAACGGGCGTGTTCATGGCACGAGACTTCCGTCCGGCGCGCAGACTTCCCGGGCGCACGGGACCGCATTTCCGCGGCTTGTTTGCCTCGCTGAGCGATGTAAATCGCTACATGATCGATTCGCGGTCACAGGCCGGCAAAAAAAATCGTCGCATAGGGTCAAGCCGCCAATTGGCAATCACATAGCTGGGGCTTCCGGGGTCATCGGAAGGCATAGCTAGTTCGCTTCCAGAAAATTCTCGCCTACACTCAAGTCGCGAGAAATTCTGCAATGAACACCGCATCAGTACTCACCCCCTTTCAGATTCGTGTCTGCGCCATTGAAGAAGGCCCTGGCAGCGTCCTTCGGTTACCTCCGTTTCAAAGCACGGCCGTCGCGGCACTGGCCCGGGTCGACCATGTGAACGGTACCGCCGAATTGGCGTGGATGCCTCTGCGGGATGGCCTCAACCTAGGCTTGGAGGAGACCGAATTTCAGTGTGTGCGCGGCCGTTTGTACGAGATTGCCGTACAGAAACTGGGGCGACTGCTCATGGGAAAGGCGCGCACAACGGATGAGGCCCCGATAATCGACGTCGCGCTGCCGTGCCTGGACAAGCGCATGGCGGCGAACCGGAGCGCGCATTGGGTGAGCGTGGACGGCAGTGCGGAGTTTGGCGGCTTTGCCCAAGCCATCGCCGCAGGCTGGCTGACGGCGGCACGCGGGGAAACTGAGCTACCTCCGATGGAGTGGACTCTGGACACGGAAATGAACGGAGCAACGGCAAACGCGATTCTGGCTCCGTTGCTCGAATCCTATCGGGGCTACGAACAGGAGTTACCGCACTGGGCAACGGATGGGAACTACAAAGTGGATTTTCACGTGTCGCTTGACGGCGCGGCGGCGGCGGGCTGGTATCAACTCGGTTCGGAGCGAACGTACGACTTTTTTCGAAAGCTGGCGCGGGTTTCAAGTGCAGCGCAAACGGCTATCCGGCGCTGGCTTCCCGTGTTGTGGCTGGGCGATGGCATGATGTTCAGCCACCCTCGCGAAGCCGCGGCGCTGCTGGCCTACGCTTCCCTTCCGGCGATCGTGGCACGCTCACGCCGCAACTATACATACGACCCGCTGGACGCGATCAGCGTGAAGCAGGCTCTTGTGCATTGCGGGCGCAAGATTCAGCGCCAACTGCAGATTTGGTACCCGGCATTAGTTGCCATGAAGCATGACTCGGCGGAGCAACTGCACCCACGATGGCACTCCCGGTGGGCGGCAGAGTTGAGCCGGCACT
>JBDTVQ010000614.1:0-2915 GCA_040007195.1 Acidobacteriota bacterium
ACAACCTGCAGGAGCACTCGATTGTGCTGATCCGCGGCGGCCGCGTAAAGGATCTTCCTGGCGTCCGTTATCACGTTGTTCGTGGAACGCTCGATGCCGCCGGTGTGAATGACCGCCGCCAGAGCCGTTCCAAGTACGGCGCCAAGCGTCCCAAGGCCGGCGCTGCGGCAGCGGGTAAGAAGAAGTAAGGAGAGCGAGAAGATATGCGTCGTCGTCATGCGGAAATTCGTGAAGTAGCAGCCGATCCTCTTTACAACTCCACCCTCGCCGAAAAGTTCATGAACTCGATGATGTGGGATGGCAAAAAGACCATTGCGCAGAATCTCTTCTACGGCGCCCTGAGCCGCATTCAGGAGCGTACGGGCGAAGAGCCTTTGAAGGTGTTTAAGAAGGCTGTCGAAAACTGCAAGCCGGTCCTCGAAGTGAAGCCCCGCCGCGTTGGCGGCGCCAACTATCAGGTTCCGGTGGAAGTGCCGAACACGCGGCGCACCTCGCTTGCCATTCGCTGGATTCTCATCAGCGCTCGCTCACGCCCGGAAAAGGGAATGGGTGAGAAGTTGGCCGCGGAGTTGAATGATGCCGCCAACATGCGCGGCGGCGCCATTAAGAAGAAGGACGATGTGCACCGTATGGCCGAGGCCAACAAGGCCTTTGCTCATTACCGTTGGTAGTTTGCTTTGGGATTGATTTTTGCCCTTAATTTTTTGATCTGAATTTATGGCTCGTACCGTACCACTCGAAAAAATGCGCAACATCGGCATCATGGCCCACATTGATGCCGGTAAAACCACAACCACGGAACGCATTCTTTATTACACCGGCCGGACGTACAAAATCGGCGAAGTGCATGAAGGTACGGCGGTGATGGACTGGATGGAGCAAGAGCAGGAGCGTGGCATCACGATCACTTCTGCAGCGACCACCTGCGAGTGGAACGATATCCAGATCAACATCATCGACACGCCCGGCCACGTCGATTTCACTGCGGAAGTCGAGCGCTCCCTGCGTGTGCTCGATGGCGCGGTAGCCGTATTCGACGCCGTCGCCGGTGTGCAGCCGCAATCGGAAACGGTGTGGCGCCAGGCCGACAAGTACCGCGTTCCCCGTATCTGCTTCATCAATAAGATGGACCGCGTGGGTGCGGACTTCTTCCGTTCGGTCGAAACCATTGTGGACCGCCTCAAGGCGCGTCCGGTGGCGATTCAAATTCCTGTCGGCGCCGAAGATCAATTCAAAGGCGTAATCGACCTTGTGACAATGACGGCTCGTATTTGGCGCGATGAATCTCTCGGAGCCAAATACGACGATGTCGAGATCCCGGCCGAGCTCGCCGATCAGGCCGCCGAGTATCGCGAGAAGCTCGTCGAGGCCGTCTCGGAGTTTAGCGACAACCTGTTTGAGAAGTTCATTGAAGGCGTGGCGATCAGCGAAGCCGAACTGATCGAAGGGATCCGCAAGGCCACTCTCGATCAAAAGATCTTCCCGGTCATTTGCGGCTCCTCGTTTAAGAACAAGGGCGTCCAGAATATGCTCGACGCGGTGGTGCACTACCTGCCCTCGCCGCTCGAAGTGCCTGCCGTACAGGGCATCAATCCGGATAACAAGGAAGAAACGCTCACCCGTCAGGCGAGCGACAGCGAGCCGTTTTCGGCACTGATCTTCAAGATCATGACCGACCCGTTCGTCGGGCAGCTCTGCTTCCTGCGCGTCTACTCGGGCTTCATGAACACCGGTGACACGGTCTACAACCCGGGCAAGAACAAGAAAGAACGCGTTGGCCGTCTCGTGAAGATGCACGCCAACAAGCGCGAAGAAATCCAAGAGATCCGCGCCGGCGACATCTGCGCCGCGGTCGGCCTGAAGACCATTGTTACGGGCGATACGATCTGCTCCGATTCGGCGCCGATCGTGCTCGAAGCCATCGACTTCCCGCTTCCGGTGATCCAGCTCGCCATCGAGCCCAAGACCAAGAGCGACCAGGAAAAGCTGGGCATGGCCATCCAAAAGCTGGCCACCGAAGATCCTACGCTGAAGGTTTACACCGACCAGGACACCGGGCAGACGATTCTCGCCGGCATGGGCGAGTTGCACCTGGAAATCATCGTCGACCGCATGAAGCGCGAGTTTGGCGTCGAAGCCAACGTCGGCAAGCCGCAAGTGGCCTACCGCGAAGCGATCCGCAACACCGCCGAGAACGAATACGTTCACAAGAAGCAGACCGGCGGCAGCGGCCAGTACGCCAAGGTCAAGTTGCGCGTCGAGCCCTTCGAAAGCGAAGACGGTTTCGTGTTTGAGAACGACACCTACGGCGGCTCGATTCCCAAGGAATTTATCTCGGCCGTCGAAAAGGGCGTGCGCGAGTCGCTCGAATCGGGCGTCATGGCTGGCTATCCGATGTCCAACGTGAAGATCTCCGTCATCGACGGCGCCTACCACGAAGTCGACTCATCGGAAATGGCCTTCAAGATCTGTTCGGCCATCTGCGCGAAGGAAGCTTTCCGTAAGGCGAAGCCGGTACTGCTGGAACCCGTGATGCGGGTGGAGGTGGTTGTGCCGGACGAATACATGGGTCCCATCAATGGCGACCTGATCAGCCGCCGCGGCCGCCTCGAAGGCACGGAGATTTTGGGCGGAACGCATATCATCAAGGCCCTTGTGCCGCTGTCGGAAATGTTCGGCTATGCCACCGATATGCGCTCTAAGACGCAGGGCCGTGGAGCATTCACGATGCACTTCGGTCAGTACGAAGAAGTGCCGCGCAGCATCGCGGAAGAAATTGTCAGCCGCGTGCAGGGCAAGGTAACCAACTAGGCCCGCGGATACGCGGAACAGGAATTCTCGAGAGGAGATTCGACAAGGTTATGGCGAAGGAAAAATTTGACCGCAGCAAACCGCACGTGAACGTGGGTACGATC
>JBDTVQ010000615.1:0-2869 GCA_040007195.1 Acidobacteriota bacterium
TGAATGGCCGCAACTTCGCCTCGTTGACGCTGCTAATCCCGGGTGCTGTTTCCACTTCGCCCAACGCGATGAACACGGTGGCCCGCTTCCAGGGTTCAGGATCACGTCCGCAGGTGAATGGCAACCGCGAGCAGACCAACAACTTCGTGCTCGACGGCGTGGATATCAACCAAAGCGTGGACAACCAGATCGGCTATCAGCCGAGCGTGGATGCGCTTGAAGAGGTTAAGGTCGTCACCGGTAATGCGGGAGCCGAGTTCGGCAACGTGGGTGGCGCGAGCGTCGTGATGTCGATCAAGAGCGGCACGAACGAGATGCACGGCAGCGCGTTCGAGTTCCTCCGCAACGACAAGCTCGACGCCAACGGTTTCTTCAACAACCGCAACAACGTGAAGAAGTCCGCCCTGCGCCAGAATATCTTTGGCGGCACGTTTGGCGGACCGATCAAACGCGACAGAGCGTTCTTTTTCGTCGATTACGAACAGACCGAGCGCCGCATCGCGGGCGCGCAGACGGCTACCGTCGCGCCGGCCGCATGGCGCAATGGCGACTTGAGCCAGTTCCTTAGTCTCGCCACACCGACCATCATTCGCGACCCCAGCACCGGCACGTCGGCCGCGACCCGCACGCCCTTCGCCAACAACCAGATTCCGGTATCCCGCTTCAGCCCGGCGGCCCGCTATCTGTTCAGCAATCCGTCGCTGTATCCGCTGCCCAACAACATCGGCACCGGCAACCTCGGTATCGGTAGCAACTTCATTGGTTCTACACGCAACTTCCTGACGAACAAGCAGGGCGACGCCAAAGTCGACTACCGCCTCACCGACAAGGACAACCTGATGTGGCGCTTCTCCAAAGGCGTTTACGACACCTACGGTTCGCAACAGGCGCTTCCAACTCAGATGCCCGGTGGCAACTACGGTCCAACGTGGTCGTCAGTGCTCAACTGGACGCGCACCTGGAACGCCAGCCTGGTTTCCGACAACCGCTTTTCCTACAGCCTGATCGGCATTGACGATCGCGTGATCGACTGGTCCGGCCTGTTGGGCACAGACGGCAACTCGAAGTTCGGCATCCCCGGTGGGCAGCCGATCGCGGGCGTGTCGAGCATCCAGCTTGGCCAGGGCCTGACCAACATCGGGTCGGCCGCGACGATCGCCAACACGCGCGACAACAAGTTCCAGTTCCAGTCGAACAACACCTACCAGACCGGCGCACACCTGTTGAAGTTCGGCGTGAACCTCCTCCGCATGCGCCAGAATCGGTACTATGCCGGCAACAACGGCGCGCTGGGTTCGTTCACACACAACGGCGCCTATACGGGTCTCGATACGGCCGACTTCCTAGTCGACGCGCTAGCCAGCAAGGGACGCGGCGCAGTAAGTGGTCCGTGGGGCCATCGTCAATGGCGCAACATCGTCTTCGTGCAAGATAGCTGGAAGATTCGCCGCAATGTGACCTTCAACTACGGCGTCAGCTGGGAATACATGTCGCCGATCTACGAAGTCAACGACCGCCAGGTGAACATTAACACCTACACGGGCGCATTGATCTACCCTGGCTCGGGCGAATTCGGCCGCGCGCTTTACAAGGGCTATAAGAAGCAGTTCAACCCGAACCTGGGCATCGCCTGGACGCTGAACCAAAAGACAGTTGTCCGCGCCGCCTATCGCCTGTCGAACTTCCTCGAAGGCACCGGAGCGAATCTTCGCCTGACGCTTAATCCGCCGTTCTTCACGGAATCGAACGTGACCTACGACAGCACGCGCCCAGGAACGATCACGGCGGGCTTCACCGACGTAATCGCTGCGGGCGATCTCACCAGCCCCCGTACCGGCGCCGCGCCGTTCTACCAGGGCCGCGCATGGGACCTGAATCTTCGACCGCAGATGACGAACCAATTCAACTTCGCCATCGAGCGCGAACTCGACAAGGCGACCAGCGTGACGGCAGCTTATGTGGGCCAACGGGGAACGCACCTTGTAATCCCGCACGAAGCGAATAACCCGCTGCCGGGCACCGGCCCCTATTCCACCTGGGCACCGATCAACGACCGACGTCCGCTGGCGAAATCGCTGCCGAACGTGGGCAATATCGCCTTGACCGAATCGAGCGGCACTAGCTGGTACAACGCCCTGCAGTTGAGCGGCCGCCGCCGGATGACGGGCGGTCTTGAGCTGCTCTTCCAATACACCTACTCGAAGACCGACACCGACGGCCTCGGCTACTATGGCTGCGGTGGCGTGAACTCGGAAGGCGCCTACTGGCAGGATGCTTATAATCGCCGCGGCAACTACGGTCCGGCCTGCTTCGACGTACGCCACAACTTCACCACCGCGGGCGTTTACAACCTTCCGTTCGGCAAGGGTCAGATGTTCTCGCCGTCCAGCAAGGCTCTTGACCTTGTCTTCGGCGGATGGAACATCAACTACAACATGTCGCTACGCGGCGGATTCCCCGTCACGATCACCGCTTCTACGCAGAACACCAATTCCGGCCGCAGTCCGCGTGGCAACGCGCGTGCAAACCGGTACCGCGAGTTAGGCGAGCCTTCGACGCGCACGGTGGACCGCTGGTTCGGTGACGTTTCGGCGTCGTCGTTCTGCGCGGCAGGTGTCGACAATGGCACCTGCGCATACGGCGTTCCCGCCCTGGGCGAGTTCGGCAGCAGTGGTGTCGGCACGGAGCGCGCTCCGGGCTTCTTCAACCTCGACACCTCGATCGGCAAGCGCTTCGCCATCACGGAACGCCACAACCTGGAGTTCCGCGCCGAGTTCTTCAATCTTTTGAACTCGGTTAGCTGGGGCGCCCCGGGACGGGACATCACCGCGCCGGCCAGCTTTGGCTCGATCACGAGCCAGATCAATGC
>JBDTVQ010000616.1:0-2854 GCA_040007195.1 Acidobacteriota bacterium
ATCGACCCGCCTGTAGAGGTTCGGCCGGTTCGCGGGCAGGTGGACGATCTGCTGAAGGAGATTCGCGCGCGGGTCGAGGCCAACGAACGCGTGCTGGTAACGACGCTTACGAAGCGTATGTCCGAGGACCTCGCGCAGTATTATGCCGAGGCCGCGGTCAAGTGCACTTACCTGCACTCCGAGGTGTCCACGCTCGACCGCATCAAGATTCTGCGCGATTTACGCCGCGGCGAAATTGATGTGCTGATTGGCGTTAACTTGTTGCGAGAAGGCCTTGACTTGCCTGAGGTTTCGCTGGTTGCCATCCTCGACGCCGACAAAGAAGGATTCCTCCGCTCGGTCGGGTCGCTGATTCAAACGATGGGCAGGGCGGCCCGTAACGTGAATGGCATTGCCATCTTGTATGCCGACGTGATGACCGAATCGATGCGACGGGCCATTGACGAAACCACGCGCCGCCGGGTCATTCAGACGGCCTACAACGTAGAAAATGGAATTACTCCGCAAACGATTATCAAGCCAATCGATATGCAATTAGTCGCGGTTGCCGAAGCCGATTATGTCACCGTGCCCCTGGACGAACCCCTAGGCGAGCCCCATACTATGTCTGAGGAGGACCGGGAACACTGGCTTGCTCAGCTGGAACTGCAAATGAAGGACGCCGCGAAACGATTTGAATTCGAGAAGGCGGCGCAGCTTCGGGATAAGCTGCAGCAGTTTCGCTCCCGCTTCATCAATGAAGGAAACTATGAGCCTGGCTCTCCTGACAGCCGGGTCCATCACCCATAGCCCGATTTCACGCTTCCCTGCGATCGTGAAATTCATTGGTCCCGTGAAGGCGCCGACCTTCCGAGAGACCAGCCGCGCGGTGAATGCGCTCAAAGGAGGAACCCCGGTCCGGTCCGTTCAGGAAATGAACGCATCGAACCTGTTTTTGTTGTGCGCTCCCCAGCGCGGTGTCGCACCTATCGTGCGCGACATGCTGGAAGCGCTTCCCGATTGGAGGGGGCGCGACGTAGCGCTTTGCTCCGATTCCCTCGACAGCCGCGACCTGGATGCGCTCGCCCGCCGCGGCGCGCACACCGCGTCGATCACCCCGTTGGAGTGGTTCGACAAGCCCTACTTCCTGCTCGAAGGGCATCCAGGGGCGGTGCAACACGCGCGCACGATCATTGAAGGGGCGCGCGGCCACGTGATTGAAATCGACGGGCGTGGAACCCCGCTCTACATGGCTTCAGCCGATCTGACCAGTCTGCTCTTGCTGCCGCTTTTGGAAACGGCTACCGTGTCTCTGCGCCGTGCGGGCATTCCGCTCGCGCTTGCTCGAAAACTTGTGGAGCGCATGGTGAGCCGTTCGGTGCGCAACTATGGCAAGAGCGGCATTAAGACGTGGCGCGCTCCTACATCAGGTTCCGCGCGTGCGCGAATCGAGCGCCAGTTGGACTCCTTGCGCAAACAGGGATCCGGGCTGAGCGGTTTCTTCGAGGATTCGCTCGACGCTTCGCTCCGTTTCATGGGCGCCGAGGAACAGGCGTTGAAAAAAGCGGCGGGAGCCTGACAGCGGAAGATTACCACCTACTCGGTGAGCAGATGGCAGGTGGTGCAGACGCCGATCTGCGCCACCCTGTCGATGCGATGGGCGTTGTATCGGTAGGGTGACATTTCGGCGTGGCATGACTTACACTCATAGCCGCGCGACGCAACCACTGCGTGGAGTCTTTCAAAATGCCAGTAGCCGGGCCGCTTTGCTGTAAGTAAGCGGTCCATCTGATGGCACTGACGGCAGTCGGTACTAACGGCTCTCGCCGGGGTTGGTGGTGCGGGCTTCGTCGCCGCGATTGGGGCCGATTGCCTCGATGCCAGCCGGATCGTTGACGCCAGGTGCGCCGCCGCCATGTGCCCTTGCACGATCGACGGGCCCAGAAACGTCCCCTCGAGGGCCGCGCGCCCGTTCAGTCCGCCTTCGCCTGTTGTTTCGCCTACAGCGTAGAGTCCGGCTATGGGCTTCCCCTCGCGATTGAGAACCCTCGAGTTCAGATCCACATGAATGCCGCCCATGCTCTTTCGCGAGAGTGGATAGATCTGCATGAGATGAAAGGGACCCTTTTCGATCTTCGATAATGTGAACGAACGGCCGTCCGGTAAAGCAATGCTGATCTTCTTTTTGAACTGCTCATCCAGGCCGGAATCGACTGCGCGGTTCCATCGCTCGACGCTCGCTCGCACTTCGGCGGGAGGAAGTCCGGCTTTGCGTGCCGTTTCCTCCAAAGTCGCCGCAGTCTTCACAACCGCTTCGTTGTTCACAATTTCGCGGCGTACCTTCTGCTTGTCTTGCCAATCGATTCCCGCGGCGAACACCGAATTTGCACCGCCCTCGTCAAAAAGCATCCAATACGTTCCGCCCGGTTGTGCCATCATCGCGCGAACGGCATCCGTCGTCGCAGACATCTCATCCATGAAACGCTTGCCGCGGCGGTTCAAGTAAATGGAAGCGGCGACCATTGTGTAAAGGCCCCGGCCTTCGGATAAATGCATGGGATCGGGAATGCCGCGCGGATAGATCCACTGGTGATCCATATTGCGTAGCGCGCCACCCGCACTCCTGGCAAGGTTCATTCCTGATCCCTGAGAGTTGGTTCCCGAACCCAGCACGACCCGCTCCGGCACCTTCCCTAAGTGCTTCGGCCAGTAACGCCTCACCATCTCTAAGTTGCTTTCGTATCCACCCGTCGCCAGCACCACGGCTTGGCCCTCGAACACTATCTCGTCGCCGGTGCGAAGATTCGTTCCTGTCACCCCGCCGATCCGCCCCTTTCGCGCGTCCAGCGCGGTTACCTTCGTATTCCAATAGAAC
>JBDTVQ010000617.1:0-2853 GCA_040007195.1 Acidobacteriota bacterium
GGCAGGTTTTCCGATTCCGAGCCGAGGCCATACACGGACCACGAGCCCATGGAGGGGCGGCCGGCGATTTGCGAACCGGTCTGGAAGAAGGTAACAGCAGGATCGTGATTGATCGCCTCGGTGTGCATCGACTTGATGAAGGCCAGTTGGTCGGCGATCTTTGCGGTGTACGGCAGCAACTCGCTGACCCAGGCGCCGCTTTGCCCGCGCTGCGAGAGCATGAACTTCGACGGCACCATGGGGAAGCTGGATTGCGAGGCCGACATTTGCGTGAGCCGCTGACCGTTGCGGACGGACTCCGGCAGATCCTGACCGGCGAAGTCTTTGAGACGGGGCTTGTTATCGAAGAGCTCAATTTGCGAGGGTCCGCCCGACATGAAGAGATAGATCACGCGCTTCGCAGTGGGACGGTGGGTCGGCAGTCCGGGAAGGCCGCCGCTTTTTGCTTGCAGCGTGGCCAGTGCCGCTGAGCCCAACGCGCCGAGAGTATGTCCGAACCATTCGCGGCGATTCATCGTTTCATTCTTTCGTCACCATTTCATCGAGGTTCAGAATCAGGCTTCCCAGCGCGGCGAACGAAGCGGCTTCGGCGGGTGGGATCGATTCATCGCGCGCGGACTGGCCCGCGGATAAGTAGCGTTTCGCGGCGTCATCGTGGGCCCGGTAATAGGCGCGGAACCGGTCGAGCGCCTTGGCCGTCGCCGCGAGTTCATTCGCGTTGGGCTCTCGAGACAATGCTTGCAGCCAGCCGGAGCGCACGCGGGCAGGGTCGTCGCTGGAGGCCTTCCACATTTGCTCGCCGAGTTTGCGGGCGGCCTCGATGTAGGTCACATCATTCATCAGGTCGAGAGCCTGCAGTGGGGTGTTCGTGCGTGATTCGCGGACCACGCAGGTTTCGCGCGTAGGTGAATCGAAGGTGACCATGGAAGGCGGCGCCATGGTGCGGCGCCAATAGCTGTAGATCGTTCGCCGGTAGAGCCCCTCGCCTTTGTCGGGTTCGTAGTCGGCGCCACTGGAGAGTTCCTTCCACAGGCCAGCCGGCTGATACGGCTTGACGCTAGGGCCGCCGATCTTCTCCACAAGCAGTCCGCTCACTTGCAGCGCCTGATCGCGCACCATTTCGGGGGCGAGGCGCTCGCGGGTGCCGCGCGCCAGGAGGCGGTTATCCGGATCGCGCTCCTGCAACTCCGGCGTCACCTTCGATGACTGCTGATACGTTGCGCTCATGACGATCGTTTTGATGATGTGCTTCACGTCCCAGCCTGATGTCATGAACTCCACGGCGAGCCAATCGAGCAGTTCCTGATGGCGCGGCAATTCACCTTGTGAGCCGAAGTCTTCCACGGTTTTCACGAGACCGATGCCGAAGAGCATTTGCCAATATCGGTTGACGGTGACGCGGGCGGTGAGTGGATTGTCCCGCGACACGAGCCACTTCGCGAGACCTAGGCGGTTCTTTGGCCACTCAGGATTCCAGGCTCCCAGCACGGCAGGTGTCGCGGGCTCGACTGGCTCACCCGGTGCATCGTAGGCGCCGCGCTTGAGGACGAAGGTCGGCCTGCGTTCTTTGCGTTCCTCCATCACCATGACGGTGGGGATTTTGGCGTAGAAGGCGTCGCGCTCGATCTGCGCCTGTCCCAAAATTGCGCGCGCTTGCTGTAGTTCCTGAGGAGCCGCCAGGTCGAGGAACGCAAGCCTCAACTTTTCGGCTTCAGCGTCACTTCGTTGTTCGGGCTTCTTTTGCGCGATTGAGGGGAGAGGCTGATCGAGGGCGATGACGGCGACCTCTGACGGGCTCATCTCGCGCCGCCAGACGCGGACGCCACCGATGCGACCGTTGAAGCGAAGGCCACCTCCGGCGCCAATGCGCCACGGCTCTTTGGGGTCGAGCGGCCAGATTCCTTGATCGAACAGAATCTTCAACGTTTGTTCTTTGCCGTTGACGTAAATGTGCGCGTCCTTCGCCTTCATGCTGCCGCTGTAGGTGACGGCCACATGCTGGCGCACGCCGAGTTTCACGGGCTCTTCGGTCTCTACGCGGAAGCCCAGGTCGGTCCAGCGGAAGACGACGTGCAGCCGGAGTTTGCCATCGACGAGGTAGAGCCCGTGGCCCGTGCCCTCCCAATAGTCTTCGGCTTTGCTGAGAATGGCGCCCTTGCCTTCGCGCGGTTCGATCCACGCCGCGAAGGTGAACGGATCGCGATAATTCAAGCGGACCTCGCTGGCCGGGGCGGCCTCTGCGACGCGCTTGCCATCGAAGTCGATGACGTTGTCTACACGCAATGCCAGCGCTTCAGAGGGCACCCAATTGGGTGCGGAGCCGTGAGCAATTTCTTTTTCCCATTTCCGCTGCGACTTTGCGGTGATGCCGGAGAGTGCGGCGACGCTGGCGGTGGCTTGTTGGACCACGGCATCGAGCGCAGCCAGCTTTACCGCTTGTTCCGGCAGGGGCGCCTTGATGAAAGGCTCCTCGTTCCCGAAGTTATAAACGAACCCCTTCTCGGGAACGTTGTTGTAGAACGCAAAGAGGGAATAGAACTCTTTCTGCGTGAACGGGTCGTATTTGTGGTCGTGGCAGCGGGCGCAACCGAGCGTCGCGCCGAGCCACACCATGGATGTCGTTTCCGCGCGGTCGGCGACGTATTCGACGCGAAACTCTTCGTCGACGATTCCGCCTTCGGCCGTTGTGCGATGGTTGCGCTGAAAGCCGGTGGCGATCTTTTGGCTGAGGGTGGGGTTTGGCAGCAGGTCGCCTGCGATTTGTTCGATGGTGAACTGATCGAAGGGCATGTTCTTTCGAAAAGCGTCGATGACCCAGTCGCGCCAGCGCCACATATCGCGCGGGCCATCGCT
>JBDTVQ010000618.1:0-2834 GCA_040007195.1 Acidobacteriota bacterium
TGGACTGCGGTGACGGAGTCGGCGAAGTCACCGCTTTGGCTTCAGTTGAGGCAAGAGTCCGAACGCCCACCGGCTGGCCGCTCCCTCCGGTCTCACCCGAAAGCGGCGACTCCGCAGATGCGAGCGCGAAAGTTGGTGGGGGCGTCCCATGAGCCGAAAGGTAGGGCGAGCAGAGGACGCGCCCTGCCTCGGCCAACCGGTTCATTGCCCGATGCGCGACCAATTTAGGAGGTCAAAGCTCTCCGGATCCAGGCGGCGTCCAGCCAAAAAGACTTGCTCGATGTACGTTTATGCCATTTATTTCCCGCGACTGGAAAGCAGCGTCTGACCTGATGGAAATGATGATTCAATCCATGGATAAATCGGAGCCAACATTGAACATTCACAATCTTGCTTACCTCGAAGAACTGTACGCGGCGTACCAACAGGACAGGTCGTCGGTGTCGCCGGACTGGCAAGCCTACTTTGCCGCCCTGGGTAACGGCGAACCCGCCGTGCAGGGCCTGCAACCAGGACCATCGTTCCAGCCTCGGAGCATTTTTAATCCGCCCGCGAGGATTCCCGCAGCGGCGGCAACCCCGGCCGCGGAACTTGAATCCAGCAGTTGGCAAGACCGGTTGAACCAGTTGATCCGAGCTTATCGGATGCGCGGTCACATGATAGCGAACCTGCATCCGATCGGTCCACCGCCGCCTCCGCCACCGGAATTGGACCCGACGTATTTCGGTTTCACGGAGGCGGACATGAATCGTCTTTTCGCCTGTGAAACCTTGCAATGCCAAGGTCCACTGAGACTCGCGCAGATCCTCGAGCGGCTTCGAAACACCTATTGCCGCTCCATCGGCGTGCAATATATGCATATCGATTCGCTCGCCGAACGGCGCTGGTTGCAGGTGCGGATGGAGGGGACGGAGAACCGCATCCAATTGACGCGCCAGGAACAACTGCGCATTCTCACCCGCCTCACCGACGCCGCGATTTTCGAGGAATTTATTCGCAAAAAATTCATCGGCGCCAAAAGTTTTTCCCTGGAGGGTTGCGAGAGTCTGATACCGCTGCTCGACCTGGCCATCGACAACGCGGGAGAGCAGGGGATTGATGAAATCGTCATGGGGATGGGGCATCGCGGCCGGCTCAACGTGCTCGCGAACATAATCGGGAAGAGTCCGCAGGAAATCTTCCGGGAATTCGCGGACGCAGATCCGGACCGGTTCATTGGTCGCGGGGACGTCAAGTATCACCTCGGCGACAGCAATAATTGGAAGACCTCGTCGGGCCGCAACGTTCACCTGTCGCTATGTTTTAATCCCAGCCATCTCGAGTATGTAAACCCGGTGGTGCTGGGGCGCACCCGGGCCAAACAGGACCGCGCGGGAGATAGCGAGCGCTCTCGCGGAGTTGCTCTGTTGATTCATGGCGATGCTGCGTTCGCGGGTGAAGGCATGGTTCAGGAGACGCTCAACCTGAGCCAGCTCAATGCTTACAAAGTCGGGGGCACGCTCCACATCATTGTGAACAACCAAATCGGTTTCACAACCAGTCCGTCGGAAGGCCGTTCGTGCATGTACGCGACCGATCTCGCGCGGATGTTGCCGGTGCCGATTTTTCACGTGAACGGCGAAGATCCGGAAGCCGTCGCCCAAGTCGTCCGGTTGGCGATGGAGTACCGTCAGAAATTCAAGCGAGACGTAGTCATCGACATGTATGGTTACCGCCGCCTGGGCCACAATGAAGGAGACGAGCCATCGTTCACCCACCCGATGCTCTATCGCGCTATCGCGCAGCGTAAGTCGGTTCGGGAAGGTTACCTGGATCATCTTTTGACGCTAAAGGGACTCACGCGAGAAGAAGCCGACACGATCGCCTTGCAACGCCGCGACCAACTGGAGAAAGCGCTCTCGGAATCCACGAGCAAAGATTACCGCCCGCCGGCCGCCGCGCTGCGAGGCATCTGGAGCGGTTACCGAGGCGGCCGGGAAAGCGAGGTTGAAGAGGTGGCAACGGCGGTCGATCGGCAACGCTTGACCGGGCTATTGCAAGCGCAACTCAAGTTGCCCCCCGATTTCAACCTGCACCCGAAACTGAAAAAGTTGTTTCAAGCGCGGAGCCAGATGGCGGAGGGTAAACAGCCGATGGATTGGGCGGCAGGCGAAGCGCTCGCCTTTGCCACCTTGGCCACGGAGGGATGCCGGGTTCGGCTGACCGGCCAGGACAGCCAGCGTGGCACGTTCAGTCACCGGCACGCGATGCTGCGCGATTACGAAACCGGCCACCCGTACATGCCGTTGCAGAATCTTGCGCCGGGTCAGTCGCCGGTGGAAATCTACAACAGCCCGTTGTCGGAAGCGGGGGTGTTGGGCTTCGAATACGGTTACAGCCTGGACTGTCCGGATGGACTGGTGATGTGGGAGGCACAGTTCGGAGATTTCATCAACGCTGCCCAGGTGATCATCGACCAGTTTCTCATCAGCGCGGAGGATAAGTGGCGGCGCTTAAGCGGCCTGGTGTTGTTGCTGCCGCACGGATACGAAGGACAAGGGCCGGAACATTCGAGTGCGCGCTTCGAACGGTTTCTCGCTCTTGCGGCGGATGACAACATTCAGGTGATTTATCCGACGACTCCGGCGCAATTTTTCCACTCTTTGCGGCGGCAGGTGCTGCGTCGCTGGCGAAAACCGATGGTCGTACTAACGCCCAAGAGTCTGCTGCGGCATCCAAATGCCGTCTCCGATATCGAGTTTTTTACTCAGGGGCGATTCGAAAAAGTCATTCCGGATTCCGCGCCGAAGCCGGCCGGCAAGGAGACTAAAAGCATCTTGTTGTGCACCGGAAAA
>JBDTVQ010000619.1:0-2789 GCA_040007195.1 Acidobacteriota bacterium
CCCTCCAGGCCCTCTTCGATCAACCCCGCTTCGAAATCGAACACATCATCCCCTTCTCCCGCTCCCTCGACAACACCTTCCTGAACAAAACCCTCTGCCGCAACGACTACAACAGACAGAAAGGCAAGCAAACCCCCTGGGAAGTCTTCGGCGGCACCGATCAGTGGGACCAAATGGTCGAGCGCATCCGTAAAATGGGCAACCGCCGCAAACTCGCCCTCTTCCAGATGACCGAATCCGGGGAAGACAAACTTCTCGAAGACTTCACCGCCCGCCAGTTGACCGACACCAAATACGCCTCCAAGCTCGCCGCCCAATACGTCGGCACCCTCTTCGGCGGTGTCGTCGATGCCGCCGGCACCCGCCGCGTCGTCACCTGCGCCGGCGAAGTCACCGCCCACCTCCGCCGCGCCTGGAACCTCAACCGCATCCTCAGCGAAACCCCCGAAAAATCCCGCGACGATCACCGCCACCACGCCGTCGATGCCGTCGCCATCGCCCTCGCCAGCCACAAATGGATCAAGGCCCTCAGCGATTTCTCCAAAACCTCCCTCTCCCGCCGCCCCCTCGCCAACGCCGTCATCCCCGACCCCTGGCCCGGCTTCCGCGAAGAGGTCCACGCCCAAATCCTCGAACGCACCATCGTCAGCCACCGCCCCGAAAAGAAGCTCCACGGAGCCCTCCACGAAGAAACCATCTATGGCAAGCCGCATATAGAAAACGGCAAGCAGATCGTCCACGTCCGCAAGCCCGTAACCTCGCTCACCACCCGCGCCGCCATCGAAGACATCGTCGATCCCGCCGTCCAGGATGCTGTCATGCGCCACTTCGGTTTCTGCGGGGAAGACGCCCGCAAGTTCGCCGAAAATCCGCCCTGTCTCCCCAGCGGCGTGCCCATCAAAAGTGCCCGCATCCGCAAATCCCTTGCCACCGTCACCGTCGGCGCCGGTGTCCGCCAACGCGCCGTCGCCACCGGTGACAACCACCACATGGAAGTCGTCGCCGAACTCGATAAGGACGGCAAGCCCAAACGCTACCGCGGCATCGTCGTCAGCCGCCTCGAAGCACTCCGCCGCTTCCGCCGCCGCGAACCCGTCATCCAGAAATCCCACGGCCCTGGCTTCGAATTCTGCTTCACCCTCCGCGAAGGCGACATGGTCGAATACGCCCCGGATGGTGCCCTCAAAGAACTGTGGCGGGTGCGGGGTGTGACCGTGCAGGCGAATGGCTCCGTGATCTTGTCCCGCGCAAGCGATGCACGGCTCAAGAAGGAACTAGCGGCTTCCGATCTCCCACGCCCCCCGGCTAACCAGTTCATGAAGCGCGGTGGTCGGAAAGTCCAGGTCTCGCCCCTAGGCGAGGTGGCCCAAGCCCATGACTAACCGCGTCCTCGACTTCTCCCAACACCCCGCGCACCTGAACGTGCGCGGCGGGCTCCTTGTTGTGCAACTCCACGGCCAGGAGATCGAAGCCATCCCGTTCGAAGACATCGCCTCCATCGTCGTCAGCCATCGCGAGGTTCGGTTCACCCAAGCCGTCCTCGCCCGCATCGCCGAAGCGGGCGCCATGCTCATCACCTGCAACGAAAAGATGCTCCCCGCCGCCATGCTCCTCCCCTTCGTCAGCCACTTCGTCCAAACCGAACGGTTCCTCAAACAGGCCCGCCTCCCCGAGCCCAGAAAAAAACGGCTCTGGCAGAAAATCGTGCGCGCCAAAGTCGCCGCGCAAGCCTCCGTCCTGCGTGAACTACGCCAGGACGACGCCGGCCTCCCCGCTCTCGCCAATGCCGTCGCCAGCGGCGACCCCCGCAACGTCGAATCCCAGGCCGCCCGCCGCTACTGGAGCCGCCTCTTCGACGACAACCGCTACCGCCGAGGCTCCGAACAGGACGCCCGCAACGCCGCCCTCGACTACGGCTACGCCGTCCTCCGCAGCGCCGTTGCCCGCGCCCTCTGCGCCGCCGGACTCCACCCCTCCCTCGGCATCCACCACCAAAACAAACTGAACCCCTTCGCCCTCGCCGACGACCTTATGGAACCCTTCCGCCCCGCCGTCGACCGCGCCGTCGTCCGCCTCGCCGAGGACTTCGGAGCCGAACTCGCGCTCAAACCCGAAGTGAAACGCCGCCTCATCGAAGCCGTCACCGCCCGCTATCGCGTCGAAAACCAGGATCGAACCCTGTTCGACATTTACGCCCGCGTCGCACAGTCGCTCGCCGCTGTCGTGCTGGGCGAGGAGCGCCAGTTCTGGCTTCCTCCATGGGAGGCCGCGGACTGATCATGCCGATCTCCGCGTATCGCGTCGTGTGGCTCTTCGCAATGTTTGATCTTCCCGTGGATACCAAGGAACACCGCCGTGACTACGCCCACTTTCGAAAGCGCCTCCTGGACAGAGGGTTCACGATGTTGCAGTATTCGGTGTATGCCAAGCACATCCCCAGCGAAGAGGCCGCCGAAAGCCTGCGCCTCGCCGTGCGCGAGGCTCTTCCGCCCAGAGGACAGGTTCGAGTTTTGGCCGTTACAGACCACCAGTTCGGGCGTATGGAGGTCTACTACGGGCGGAAACGGAAAGCGGCTGAAGACCCGCCTCTACAGATCAGTCTGTTCTAAAAGCGACCAGAAACCGGCTCAAACCGTTTGTCTAAAGCCAGTTTCTCAATCTCTGCTGCTAGGAATAGCCCGTCTCCTCAGTGGGTTTCGGGCGATGTAGTCTATCAAAGCGGTGTTTTCCGGCAGGCCATAGCCCTACACGGTCAACATTCCCGTGGCCTCGAGTCTATCAAAGCGGTG
>JBDTVQ010000620.1:0-2771 GCA_040007195.1 Acidobacteriota bacterium
GCGGCTACTTGCGCGTGGCTCCCACAGGTTCAACCGAAGCGCCACTGCTGATCGCTGACCTTATGTAGACCGACTTCTGTGCATCGGTCCGTGCGATGCCCATCACGCGCTTATACTCATGCGGGAACACTTTGACGAACTTAGGCAAAAGTTCCGTCCAGTGGTCCAGCACATAGGTGGCCCGGTCGCTATCGGTATACCGCTGGAGGTTGGTAATGTAACGGCGCAACACGTCGATATCGGCCGTGTCCATTACCGGCTCCAGGTCGACCATCGACAGGTTGCAGTTGTAGCGTGCAAAGTCGCCCGTCTCATCGAGAACGAAAGCGAAGCCTCCCGACATACCGGCGCCGAAGTTGCGGCCCGTCGGCCCCAGCACAATCACCAGCCCCTTGGTCATGTATTCGCAGCCGTGGTCGCCCACGCTGGTCACCACCGCGGTCGCGCCGGAGTTGCGCACGGCGAAGCGCTCACCACCCATGCCATTGAAATAGGCTTCACCACTCGTCGCGCCATAGAGCACGACGTTGCCGACGATGATATTGTCCTGCGGAACAAACGTCGAGCCCTTTGGCGGATAAACGATAACCTTGCCGCCGGAGAGGCCCTTACCGGTATAGTCATTCGCGTCGCCTTCGAGCGTCAACGTCACGCCCTGCGACAGGAACGCACCAAAGCTTTGTCCGGCCGAGCCATTGAACTTGAACTTGATCGTGTCGTCCGGCAGCCCGCCGCTGCCATACTTGCGCGCGATTTCGCCGGACAGCATCGTGCCCACCGTGCGGTGGACGTTACGGATCTCCAACGCCCCTTCCACTTTCTCTCCGCGTTCCAAGGCCGGAGCGGCAAGGCGGATCAACTCATGATCGAGGGCCGCCGCCAAACCATGGTCCTGAGCGATCGAACAAACCCTGCCCACTCGAGACGGCACTTCCGGGTTATAGAAGATCTGGCTGAAGTCCAGCCCCTTGGCCTTCCAGTGATCGATTGCCTCGCGCACGTCGAGCTTGTCGACGCGCCCCACCATCTCTCGCACCTTGCGGAAGCCCAGCTTGGCCATGATGCGCCGCATCTCTTCCGCGATAAAGAAAAAGAAATTGATGACGTTCTCGGGCGTGCCGGTGAACTTCGCGCGCAACGCCGGGTCCTGCGTGGCAATACCAACGGGACAGGTGTTGAGGTGGCACTTGCGCATCATGATACAGCCCATCGTCACCAGAGGCACCGTGGAGAAACCGAACTCTTCGGCGCCGAGCAGCGCGCCAATCGCCACGTCGCGGCCGGTGCAAAGCTTGCCATCGGTCTGCACGATGATCCGCGACCGCAGATCGTTCATCACCAGCACCTGCTGCGTTTCGGCCAAGCCGAGTTCCCACGGAACGCCGGCATGTTTGAGCGAAGTCAGCGGACTTGCACCCGTCCCTCCGGAGTCGCCCGAGATCAGCACGACATCGGCGTGCGCCTTTGCCACTCCGGCGGCCACGACGCCGACGCCCACCTCTGAGACGAGCTTCACCGAAATCCGGGCCCGCGGATTGGAGTTCTTCAGGTCGTAAATGAGCTGAGACAGATCCTCGATCGAGTAGATGTCATGGTGCGGCGGCGGCGAAATCAAGCCAACTCCCGGCGTCGCATGGCGCACACGCGCGATCACTTCATCCACTTTGTGGCCGGGCAACTGTCCGCCCTCGCCCGGCTTTGCGCCCTGTGCGATCTTGATCTGCAGTTCGTCGGCGTTGATCAGGTAGTTGATCGTCACGCCGAAACGTCCACTCGCTACCTGTTTGATCGCCGACCGCCGCCAGTCCCCGTTGGGATCGCGCGTAAAGCGCGCTTCGTCTTCGCCGCCCTCGCCCGTATTCGACTTGCCGCCCATGCGGTTCATCGCGATGGCCAACGTTTCGTGCGCTTCCTTCGAGATGCTGCCAAAGCTCATCGCTCCGGTGGCGAAGCGCTTCACAATCTCGCTGGCCGGCTCTACCTCGTCCAGCGGAATCTCTTTGTCGGCCCACTGGAATTCCATCAGGCCGCGCAGCGTGCACAGCTCTCGATTCTGATCGTTGATGAGTTTCGAATACTCCTCAAACGTTGCGAATGCCCGCGCCGGATCTTCGGTGTGCACGGCATGCTGCAATTTGGAAATCGTCGCTGGATTGAGCAGGTGATACTCGCCGCGCGTGCGGTATTGATAGCTGCCGCCCACGGGCAGCTCCATATCCGCCTCGGTCACCGGCTGGTAGGCGAGGTCATGCTTCATCTTCGCCTCGCGCGCCAGCACTTCCATCCCAACGCCTTCGATGCGCGACGCCGTACCGGTGAAGTACCGGTCCACAACGTCTTTCGCCAACCCGATTGCCTCAAACACCTGCGCGCCACGATAGCTTTGCAGCGTCGAGATGCCCATCTTTGAAAAGACTTTCAGCAAGCCTTTGTTGATCGACTTCTTGTAATTTTTGAGCGCAGTTTCGAAGCTGATGTTACCCAGCATGCCCTTTCGCTGCATGTCCTCGAGCGTCTCAATCGCAAGGTACGGGTTTACCGCGCTCGCGCCATAGCCGATGAGCAGGCAGTAGTGCATCACCTCGCGCGGCTCGCCGCTCTCGACGATAATCGCCACCTGCGTGCGCGTGCCTTCGCGGATCAAGTGATGATGCACGGCCGATAGCGCGAGAAGCGTCGGAATGGGCGCGTACTCGGAATCGACGTTGCGGTCGCTCAACACCAATACGGTGTAGCCGGACTTGATCGCCCACGACGCGCGGCGGCACACG
>JBDTVQ010000621.1:0-2765 GCA_040007195.1 Acidobacteriota bacterium
CAACGACCGGGCGCGCATCCCGTCCACACTGGAGTTCCTGACCGGGGGTGACGCCACGGTGCGCGGCTACGACTTCCGCGCCATCGGCACCAAGGACAATACAGGAACCACGGTGGCCGGTCGCTACATGGGTGTCGCAAGCGTGGAGTTGCAGCACCCGTGTATTCCAGTTGCGGATCGCCTGCGCGTTGGCCTGGCCCTGCGAGTTTCCCTGCGCCGCAAGCGGGACTGCAGCCAGGAGCACAGCGATGACGCCGGCCGGGAGAAAAAACATTTTGGAGAAGTTTTGTTGGGCAAAAGAGCGCATAGGAGGAGTCCGTCTGAAGCATTCATCGGGCCGACGACTCGGGAACCGGATACCAGATTCTTCCTATGGGTGTAAAGAAATGAAAGGATGGGCTTTGTACTGAGGGCGAACTACGGCAAGCTCCGCATTACGCCAGGAAGTCTTGATCTATGAATAATTTACCGGGCAATTTCGACCCGAATTGTCAGTTGTCGACGCCCATTTGATCGAGGCGATAGCGTAGGGCATTACGGGTCAAGCCGAGGAGACGGGCGGCCTGGCTCTTGTTGCCATCGGCGCGGCGGAGGGCTTCCCGAATGATCGATTGCTCGTATTCGTCGAGGGTCATTCCTTCGGGGAGGAAGTGATCGGTTGTGACTGTGGGACGGGGCCGGAGGTTCTCGTCCAGCCGGACGCCAGCGGCAGTGAGATTTCCACCCGTGGAGAGCACGAGACTGCGTTCGATCACGTTTTCCAATTCGCGCACGTTGCCGGGCCAGTGATACGACATCAGCTTTTCCAGCGCGGCGGGTTCGATTTCGCATGCACCTTCGGCGTACTTGGCGACGAAGCGGCGGGCGAGAGCGGGGATGTCCTCTTTGCGCTCGCGAAGAGAAGGGATGTTGATGGGGACTACGTTGAGCCGATAGTAGAGATCTTCGCGGAAGCGCCCTTCTTCAAGTGCGGCGCGCAGGTCGACGTTGGTGGCGGCGATGACGCGGACATCGATGCGGAGCGTCTTGTTGGAGCCGAGGCGTTCGAACTCGCGTTCCTGCAGTACGCGCAGCAGCTTCACTTGAATGCCCACGGGGACATCGCCGATTTCGTCGAGGAAGACGGTGCCCGTGTCAGCCTGCTCGAACTTGCCGGGCTTGGCCACTTGAGCGCCGGTGAAGGCCCCCTTTTCGTAACCGAACAACTCGCTTTCCATCAGGTTCTCCGGAAGCGAGGTGCAGTTGATTTTGACAAACGGACGGCCGCGGCGGGGGGAATGGTGATGGATGGCGCGTGCGATGAGGTCTTTGCCAACGCCGCTTTCGCCGCATAGGAGAACGGTGGCGCGCGAGGGTGCGACGCGTTCGACAGTTTCGAGAACGTCCTGCATGGCGCCGCTTGCGCCGATGATGTTGGCGAAGTCGTAGCGGCGGCCGAGTTCGGCGCGGAGCTCGCGGTTTTCCTCACGGAGATTGCGAACCTCGGCGGCCTTGGTGACGACGGCCGTCAGGTGGTCCATGGAGAAGGGCTTGGGAAGGAAGTCGACGGCACCGCGCTTCATGGCTTCGACGGCGGTCTCGACGGTGCCGTAGGCGGTCATGACGATGACGGGCGCGGAGGCGTTCTGGCGGCGGAGGGCATCGAGGAGTTCGAGACCGTCCATGCCGGGGAGGCGCAGATCGGTAAGAATGAGACCGGCGCGGTCGGCGATCTGGAGGGCGGACTCGGCGGTGGCGGCGGACTCGACCTCGAAGCCTGAGGAGCGGAGCTGGAGTTCGACGACTCGGCGGAGTTTTTCCTCGTCTTCGACGATGAGGATGCGGGGCTTGGTCATGGGATTGGGTGGGTTAGCTTGGCTAGGTTGTGGCTCTCATTCGATGGTACTTCGGCTGAACCCGGCAGGGTGGAGCGGATGAACCAGCCGGTTTTACTGAGCCAGTTCAGGCTAGGCGGACACGCCAGTTCCCTGCTCCGGAGGCACTTCCGTGCGAGCGGGAAGCAGGACGCGGAAGACGCTGCCTTCTCCGAGCTTGCTTTCCACTGCTAACTTACCGCCGTGTTCGTCCACGATGCGCGAGACGATGCCGAGGCCGAGGCCGGTGCCGGTGGGTTTAGTAGTGAAGAAGGGATTGAAGATGCTCTCCAGATTTTCCGGGGAGATTCCGGAGCCGCGATCGATGACGGCGATCTCCACGGTCTCCGCGGCGGCGCGAGTCTTGAGGGTGATGACCCCTTCAGACGGGCTGGCTTGTGCCGCATTGAGCAGCAGGTTATAGACGACGCGTTCGAGCATGACGGCGTCGAGCAGGAACGGACGGACATCGGTGGAATAGTTCTTGTAGACGGTGATGTGGAAGGGCGGCTGGTGGCGTTCGAGCTCGGCGACGGCGCGGTCGAGGACGGGGTCGAGAGGGCGAAGTTCGAAGTGAAGTTGAAGGGGGCGCGAGAAGTCGAGGAAGCGTGTGATGAGATCGTTCAACCGGTCGACTTCTTCGGCGATGTAACCGGAGAGTTCGCGGGCGACGGGCGAATCGGCGGGGACGTTGCGTTGAAGGAGTTCGGCGGAGGCCTTCATAGTGCCGAGGGGATTGCGCAGTTCGTGGGCGAGGCCGGCGGTGAGTTGGCCGAGAGCGGCGAGGCGTTCTGAGCGGCGGACGGCGGCCTCCGCGTCGTGGAGGCTGCGGTTGGCGGCAGCGAGTTCCTCGGCAGTGGCTTGATAGCGGCGGGCCTGGCGGCGGCTGGTTTCGACGAGAGTGTGCGTGAG
>JBDTVQ010000622.1:0-2760 GCA_040007195.1 Acidobacteriota bacterium
AGACTTTTGACATGATAGTGCTGGGCTCAGGCCCGGCAGGACAGAGAGCTTCCATTCAGGCGGCCAAGAGCGGCAAGCGGGTGGCCGTGGTGGAGCATCGCGACGTCGTGGGCGGCGCGTGCATCAACACCGGGACGATTCCGTCCAAGACCATGCGCGAAGCCGTGATGCATTTCTCCGGCTACAACTACCAAAACATCTACGGCGTGAACTATCGCGTCAAAGAGAAGATCACCATGGCGGATCTGAGCTTCCGTGTGCAGCATGTGATCAAGACGGAAGTTGATGTTTCGCATGCCCAGCTCACGCGCAATGGCGTGGAAACGCTGTGGGGCATGGGGAGTTTCGTCGATCCGAATACGATCCGGGTGACGAATCCGCGTACCTCGGCTGATTTTCGGGCGGAGATGATTGTGATCGCCACGGGAACCAAGCCGGCGTGTTCGCCGAAAGTCCCGTTCAACAATCGCAATATTTTGAACACGGACCAGATTCTGGACATGAAGGACGTGCCGAAGACGCTCATTGTGGTGGGCGGCGGCGTGATTGGCGTGGAGTACACCTGCATGTTCGCGGCGCTGGGTGTTCGGGTGATCCTGATCGAAAAGCGGCCGCGCTTGCTGGAGTTTGCCGATGGTGAGATCGTGGAAGCCCTCTGTTATCACCTGCGCGATCGGCGCGTGACGCTGCGCTTGAACGAAGAAGTAGCGTCGGTCGAGGAGCAGAATGGCCAAGTGGTGGCGATTCTGGATAGCAACAAAAAGATTGTTGGCGATGCGTTGCTGTATGCTGTGGGTCGACAGGGGAACGTTGATGATCTCAATCTGGCTGCGGCCGGATTGGAATCCGATGCGCGGGGCCGCATTTCTGTGGACGCGGATTACCGCACGGCGGTGCCGCACATCTTTGCGGCAGGGGATGTGATCGGGTTTCCAAGTCTGGCGTCGGTGTCGCGCGAACAGGGCCGCATCGCGGCGGCGCGGGCGTACAATCTGCCGGTGCAGACGAATCCTGCCGCGTATCCGTATGGCATTTACACGATCCCCGAGATCTCGTTCATCGGCAAGACGGAAGAGGTCTTGACGGAGGAGGATGTGCCGTATGAAGTGGGCGTGGCCTACTATCGCGAGATCGCGCGTGGCCAGATTCGCGGGGACACCACGGGCCGCCTGAAGCTGATTTTCCATCGCGAGACTCGTGAGATTTTGGGCATCCACATTATCGGTGAGGGCGCGAGCGAGCTGCTGCATATCGGGCAGGCGGTGATGGTTTTGAAGGGGACGATCGACTATTTTGTCGACACGGTCTTCAACTATCCGACGCTCGCCGAGTGCTACAAGGCCGCAGCGTACAACGGCTTAAACCGGCTCGGAAAGATTTAGCCGCGGATGGGTCGCTATTTCGGTGCGCCTTTGGAGAACCACAGGGCCATGTCGAGCGGCGTGAGCTCTTTTGATCGCAGCAGCGCGCAGGCGAGGGTTGATGCTTCGGCGGTGCTGATGCCGGGATCAAGCGGCGGCAATTCACGGCCAGCGTCTTCGCCGGCCTTGGCGTAGAGGCGCGTGGCCATTAAAGTAGGAACGGTGTGCCGCAGGCGGATCGGCGCTACTAGAAATTAATTCTTAGTCCTAGTTGCACGATTCGTCCGCCGGTGGAGCCGATGATCCGGCCGGCGTTGTAGTTCGGGGCTGCCGCCGTGCCGATGCGCGTATCGGGCGCATTCCAGTTGGCGTGATTGGTGGCGTTCAGCAACGTGGCGGTGAATTCCAGCGTGAGGTCCCCGCCGACCTTCATGCGTTTATTGAGCGTAGCATCGTGGTTCAAGGAACCCGGACCCACTAACGTGGGATGCACGCGATGTCCATTGCCGGCGGTAAAGTTCTCGGGGTTGGCGAAGGCAGCGGGGTTGAACCACAGGCTCGGGCTCGGGTGCTCCAAGTGCGGATCGACACCTGCGACTTCGTTCACGTAGAGACGGTTCGGCCCGATGACGCCGCCTGTGTTGTTAAAGGCGGGCTGCAAGCGGAGAGGTTGTCCGGAGGAAAGGCCCGATGTGCCACTGAATGCCCACCCGCCCAGCAGGTGACGGCCGACAAAGCCAGCACTCATAAACGGTTTGCCGGGACCAAACGGCAATTCATATAAGAACGTCACATTCAGGTTGTGCGGATTCGCAAACGGCGAGCGCGACCATCCTGCCTTGCGGTCGTATACGTTTTGCAGCGGTGTGGAATAGTCGTCCCAGCGCTCAAAGCTGCTGTAGATCACTGTAAGCGCGAGCCCTCCCGACGTGCGCTTCTCCAACTGTACGCTCATGTTGCGGTTGCGGTTCCTGCCCATTCGGAAAGACTGCCCTACGTCAAAATCCTGAAATTGCGGAAACGGCCGCAGCGCATTCGAGAAGGAAAGCGTGTTGAGTTGGTCGCGATATTTGAGATTTTCGAGAGGAATCGCATTGGGGTTGGCCGCCTGCTGAGTCACGAACTGGTTCTTGGCAAACTGCATGCTGAAAGCGCCGGTCAGGATAAGATTCTTGGCCAGTTGGCGCTGAATGCGTACCTGGTAGGTATTCGAAGAGGGACGAGTTTTGGAGACGTCCACCAACTGCGCGTTGGTTCCGTTCGCCGCTTCCGGTCGCAGATCAGGGAAGCGGCTGGGTCGCAGGCCATCGGCAAGGATCAACGCGGGAGTCAACTGTGTGTTTGGTGAAAGATAGAGTTGCGTCCCATTGAAGGCTTGGGTCGCGAAGTGGGCACTGAT
>JBDTVQ010000623.1:0-2754 GCA_040007195.1 Acidobacteriota bacterium
GATCGGTGATTCCGTGCAACCGGCCGGTTACCAAAAGACTTACACCTGCTCGATCACCTTCAACAGCGCCGTGAGCGATGTGCGCGTGGCGTGAGCTTTGCCTTGCGGGCTTTTCCAGTGGGTTTCGAGGGTGTAGGAGCAGTCGACGTGGGCTTTGCGGAGGGCGCGGAGTTGGCCGAGGTTGTCCATGATGCCTTCGCCGACGGCGCACCATTCGACTTTGCCGGTGGCGGCTTTGCGGAAGTCGCGGAGGTGGACGTGGTGGATGCGGGCGGTGTCGAGGTGGGCGAAGCCGGTGGGGAATGACTGCTCACCGGTTTCGGCTGCGTTGTTGGGGTCCCAGGTGAGACCGATGTTCTCTTCCTTCACTTCTTTGAGCAGGCGGCCGGCCTGTTCACCCGTCCAGATGTAGCTTTGGCCGACGTTTTCGATGCAGAGGCGGATGGCCTTGGACTTGGCTTTGGTGCGGCGTGAGGCTTCGCGCAGGAGTTCGTAGATGCGCGGGTAGGCCGTGGCGGCGGGTTGCTCTCCGTTGGGGTATGTGAAGCCGAAGATGCGGACCTTATTTGTGCCGAGGATTTGGGCACGCTCGATGGCGCCATCGAGGAGGGTCCATTGGGCATCGAGGGCGGTGCGTCCGGCGGGGGAGTCGTCGGGGAGGGGAACTTTGAAGAAGCCGGTGCCGAGGACGTTGACGCGGATGGCGTGCTCGTCGAGGAGAGAACGGACTTCGTGGATCTTTTCTTTCGGCTGCGCGGTGTTGTACTTGCCGTAGATGTTGCGGATCTCGGCCCATTTGAGACCGAACTCCTTGAGCATTTTGATGGCGGTAAGGACGTCGTCGTCGATTTCGTCGGTGGTGACGCCGAGCGGGAATTGGGCGAGGGGGAGGGCAAGGGCGCGTGCGGCGGGAAGGGCGGCGGCGGCGAGGAGGTGACGTCGGGAAAGCATGGCGTCATTATATGACGATGGATGAGCGGCTCTTTTTGGCGGACTTTCCGCGCGCGTCACGGTATCACCCGGAGTGGCTGTTGGAGAGCGCGAGCGGTGCGGCGAACTCGCTTTGGCTGGCGGAGTGGCTGGCGGGCGCGATGGAGCTGCGGCCGGGAATACGGGTGTTGGATTTGGGTTGTGGGCGGGGCGCGTCGTCCATTTTTTTGAGACGGGAGTTCGGCGTGGAAGTGTGGGCCGCGGATTTGTGGTTCAGCGCCGGAGAGAGAGTCGAACGCATTCGGGATGCCGGGGTTGAGGACGGCGTACGGGCAGTGCAGGCAGACGCGACGGCCCTGCCATTTGAGGCGGGGTTCTTCGATGCGATTATGTGCATCGACTCGTTCCAATATTTTGCGACGGATGATTTGTACCTGCAGTATTTAGTGAGGTTCGTAAAGCCGGGTGGATTGCTGGCACTGGCGGGGGCGGGGTTTGAGCAAGAGGTGACGGGTGAACCGCCGGAGCATTTACGCGATTGGTGGACGCCGGATGTCTGGACCTTGCATTCCATTGCCTGGTGGCGGCGGCACTGGGAACGGACGGGATTTGTGGACATCCTGACGGCGGACACGATGCGGGATGGATGGAAACGATGGCTGGAATGGGTGAAGGCCGTAGCGCCTGGGAATGTGAGCGAGATTGGAGCGATCGAGGGCGACGCGGGGCGGTTCTTGGGTTATGTCCGGCTGGTGGCGCGGCGACGGGAGAGTGTGGAGGTGCCAGAACCGGTGGTGTCCGTGCCGGCTGCGTATGAGAAGAAGCCGCTGCTGCGGGAGGGTTAGTCCTTCGCTACGGGCCGTGGAATATAGCGAAGCGCTTCGCCTCCGAGGGTGACGAGCACGGCGGTGTGGAGGGCTTCGCGAATGGCGAGGCGATTGTCTTCGACGGCGCGGAGCTTGGTGGCGTAGCGGGCGATGTTGATGCCGTCGCGGACGGTGTAGCGTTCTTCGTTGGAGTGGGCGGTCTGGAGGAAGTCGGTTACGTAGTCGAGGATCTGTTCGTCGCCGAAGGGTAGGTTTTCGCGAAGGATTTCCAGCTCCTCTTCGCGCTCTGGGAAATCGATGAGGATTTGCGGCTGGAGGCGGGACTGGATGTATTCGGGTAGATCGAAGGTAGAGGCGTCGTCGTTCATAGTGGCGACGATGCGGAAGTTGGGGTGCGCCTTGATCTTGATGCCGGCGACGATGGATTCGACGTAGCGGCGGTTATCGAGGAGGGGGGCAAGGGAAGCCCAACTTTTCTCCGACATGCGATTGCCTTCGTCCAGGATCGCGATTCCGCCGCGGACCATTGCGGAAACGAGGGCGGAAGCGACGTAGCGGAGCTTCTTTTCGCCTTCGATGACGGGCGTGATGAGGAGGTCTTCGGGGCGCGTATCGACGGTGGCCTGCATGATGTAGACGTCGCGGCCGAGGCGGCGGGCAGCGGCATAGGCCAGGGTGGTTTTACCCACACCGGGCTTGCCGATCAGACGCGGGTTCATGGGGAGGTCGCGTTCGTCGACGACGAGCCAGGAGGCGAGCAGTTGGCGCATCACCTCTTCCTGGCCGACCCAACGGACGGCAAGCTCGTCGGGGTGGGCAAGGTGAATGGGAACGCCGTCGATCTCAACTGTCATGCAAGACCATTGTCGGTGATTGGCGGGTCGCGTGCACCTGAGGATGCGAGGGAAATGTGCCTGAGAAATTGAAAGGGCGTATGGCTTCGGAGGTTGCCATACGCCCTAGGGACGGAGGATTCAGAGACTCAATCTGAAATCCT
>JBDTVQ010000624.1:0-2748 GCA_040007195.1 Acidobacteriota bacterium
ATGGGGCCCGATGGTTTGATTGCGGCGTCGCAGGGGTCATTCGATAGCGCCGAGTATCAGCGGCAGTTGCAACACGGGAAGGCGTGAGGGACGATTCCTAGGGTTTGCCGGGGGCGTCGCGCCACATTCCCTGGAGGTCGTAGAGATTTGTGAGGTGGCGGAGCATGATTCGCTCGCCGGCTCCCACTTCGATGCGCGTGGAGGCGTCGGCTCCGTAGCCACCGTAGGCGGCGGTGCGGAGATCGGGGATGTAGCCGGCCCAGGTACCGCCGTTGCTGAAGGTGTAGCCGTAGAAGAGCGGGTAGGGCACGTCGGCTTGGGACTTCCAGGTGGTTTGCAGCTTGTGCATGGGCTCGCCGGGGACGGCGGCGATGGCGATTTGCTTTCCGATTAAGACGGTGGTGATGCCGATGTCGAGGGATTGTTGTTTGTCCCAGCGGTCGGCGAAGGTGAGCAGTTCGCTTTTGGACGTGATGGTGCCGGCGGGGACGGGATGGACGGATTTATTGGCGCGGACGACTTCGGCGGCGAGGTGCTGGCCCATCTTTTCGACGACGAGGAAGTCGTCATCCTCTTTGCCCGAGCGGGCCATGAAGAGGGGGTTGATGTCCCCTGCCCCGCCCTGGACGAACATGACCTGGGCGCCGGGGAGCTGCGTTTCGACGGTGCGCTGCATGACGCCGGGGTAGTCGGCTGAGTACTTGCAGTTGGTGGGTCCGAGGACGACGGCGTGGGTGGCGTAGTGAACGAGCAGGGCGCGGGGGTGGGCGTCGGCGTCGTCGATGCGGAGGAGGGTGAACTCGGGATCGACGGGGCCGTAGGGGACGCGTTCGAGGTTATCGAAGAGGGCGCGGGCGCGGCCATCGTCGCGGAGGAGAAGGCGATTGTAGCCGAGTTGGAGGGAGCCTCGGCCGATGTTGAGCTTGGCGGGGAACATGGACTGCGAGGCTTGTTCAATGGCCTTGAAGACCTTGGCTTCCATCTCCGATTGATAGGCCTTGGCGGTGGCGTCGGTGGCGGGGGCGCTCCCGAAGGGGAGGAAGGCGGGCGCGGAGTGGGTGTGCGAGGCGGCGAGGAGGAGGATGGGGATGCCGAGCTTTGCGGCGACATCGCGTTGGAGATTGGGCGAGACGACGCTGCCGAGATCGAAGGTGACGATGGCCATGCGGGAGGCTCCGGCTTGGAGGACGAGGACCTTGGCCATGAGCGGGTCGTGGGTGCCGTTGGCGGGGCCGCAGCGGCGATTGGCGTAGCCGTACATGGTCATGAGCGCGGTGGGGGTGATTTCGACGTTGGCGACTCCGGCGCGCAACTGAGCGTGCGCGGGGGTGACGGCGGCGGTGGTGAGGGTGAGCGTGAGGGCAAGCAGGAGTGCGGCGGGTTTCATGCAGCAGACATCGTACCGCGACCAATATACTGGCGGGGTGAAAAGGATTGCGCTGGGAATCGCGGCGGCGTTGGCGTGGGCGGGCGCGGTGCGGGCAGAGGATTGGCCGCAGTGGCGTGGGCCGGGGAGCCAGGGTGTGTCGGCGGAGACGGGGCTGCCGGTGACGTGGAGCGCGACGCAGAACGTTGCGTGGAAGGCGAAGTTGCAGGGGACGGGGGCGTCGTCACCAATTGTGACGGGCGAGATGGTGGTGGTCACGTCGCAGATTGGGAGCGATGCGGAGGCGGGTGGGGACGATCCGCGGTTGGCGCGGGACGACCGTTCGATGGCGGTGCGGGAACATGCGATTGCGGCGGTGCCGTCGGGGGATGGGAAGGTGTACCTGGCGGTGGAGGCGTTGCGGCGCACCGATGGCAAGCCGCTGTGGACGTACAAGCTGGCGGCGGTGGGCGGGCAGCCGGATTTGCATGAGAAGCATAACCTGGCGACGCCGACTCCGGTGACGGATGGGAAGCGGATTTATGCGTGGTTCGGGAATGGGCAACTGGTGGCGCTGGACCGGACGGGGCGCGAGGTTTGGAAGCGGCACCTGGGAGAGAAGACGGGTTCGTTTTTCAATCAGTGGGGGCATGGGAGTTCTCCGGCGCTGTACAAGGGCACGTTGATTTTGTTGTGCGATCACCGGCCTGCGGCGTACCTGCTGGCGCTGGATGCGGAGACGGGCAAGGAGAAATGGCGGGTGGATCGCGGGAGCGGGCGGGTTTCGCATAGTACGCCGGTGGTGGTGGCGGGGCCGAAGGGCGATGAGTTGATTGTGAACTCGGACCAGCGGATTGATGCGTACGATCCGGTGAATGGCCAAGCGCTGTGGCATGCGGGGAGCGAGCGGCAGACTCCGATTCCGTCGGCGGTGTCGCACGAGGGAATCATTTACTTGAGCCGCGGGTATCGGAATAGCGACATTCTGGCGCTGAAGCCGGGCGGGCGCGGGGATGTGAGCGAGAGCCATTTGCAATGGCGGATGGCGAATGGGGGTTCGTATGTGCCGTCGATCGTGCAGTATCAGGGGCTGCTGTATATGACAAACGAGGTGGGTGTGGTGACGTGCGCGGAGGCGGCGACGGGGAAGGTGGTTTGGAAGGGGCGGCTGGGGGGGATTTTCTTTGCGTCGCCGCTGGCCGCGGATGGGAAGATTTATTTGCTGAGCGAGACGGGGGAGATGTATGTGATGCGGGCGGGGCGGGAGGCGCAGGTGATGGCGACGAACGATCTTGGGGAGAGGTTTTTGGCTTCGCCGGCGGTGAGTGGGGGGCGGATCTTTTTGAGGAGTGATGGGGGGGTGTGGGCGGTGGGCGGGAAGT
>JBDTVQ010000625.1:0-2746 GCA_040007195.1 Acidobacteriota bacterium
CCGGACGGCAATTTTACGATGCGCAGGGCTGTGCCAAGTGTCACGCCATCGGTGGCAAGGGAGGCACCTCGGCTCCATCCCTGAGCGATGTCGGCAAACGCCTTCCCAAGGATAAGCTCACGGAAGTGGTTCAGGCGATGCTGACCGGTAAGTCCTCCATGCCCCCGCTCCCCAAGGGAACGACGGAGCAACAGGCAAAAGGTCTGATAGATTTCCTGGTAAGCCTCAATGGCGCGCCGGGAAAGCAAGATGCTAGCGCACAGATCGAGCAGAAAAAGCCTGCGACCCCAATAGATCAAAGAACTAAGGCGACCGCCCAAGCCCCACCATCAGGAACCATTGCTGCCTCCGGACGGCAATTTTACGATGCGCAGGGCTGTGCCAAGTGTCACGCCATCGGTGGCAAGGGAGGCACCTCGGCTCCATCCCTGAGCGATGTCGGCAAACGCCTTCCCAAGGATAAGCTCACGGAAGTGGTTCAGGCGATGCTGACCGGTAAGTCCTCCATGCCCCCGCTCCCCAAGGGAACGACGGAGCAACAGGCAAAAGGTCTGATAGATTTCCTGGTAAGCCTCAATGGCGCGCCGGGAAAGCAAGATGCTAGCATTCCGAAAAAGCTTGAAGCCCCAACAGATCAAGGATCTCGTGGCTCACAATCGCAGCCCGGCGAAGAACTCGCGAGGTTGCGGGCTGGTGACAGGAACGGACCCACGGCGCTTCCCGGCGTACTTCTCCTCTCTCTGATCGCGGTCATCGCGGTTCTGATTGGAGTGCTCGTGTTTCGTCCGGGCCTGACCGCGACCTCAAGTGGAAAGATCCTGGCCTTCTTCGTACTGTTCCTGCTGCCCCTGATCGCCGCCGGGATAGGCACCACGTATCACATCGAGCGCTCCAAGAGCACAAAGTTTTGCCTCTCCTGTCACGAGATGGAGCCGTTCGGGAAGAGCCTGTTGGTGGATGATTCCGCGCATCTGGCCGCCGCCCACTTTGAAAACCACCGCGTTCCCGCCGACGAAGCCTGTTATACGTGCCATACAACTTACGCGATGTTTGGTGGCGTTCGCGCCAAGCTACAAGGGTTGAGACACGTTTACGTGCACTATCTTGGCAAGCCGCCTGCCCCCGAGGCCATCCGGCTCTACGATCCCTATGACAATCGCGAGTGTTTGCATTGTCATCTGGGTGCGCGTTCGTTTGAAGAAGGCGCGACGCACAACGCGAAACCGTACTTGCTTCCCGCGGTGAAAGGCAACGAAGTTTCGTGCCTTTCGAGCGGCTGCCATCAGACTGTTCACAACATCGCAGCTCTGAACAAGGCCACATTTTGGAAAGGAAATCGCTAACATGCTCAGCGGAAAGCCTCTGGAGCGACGGCTGCAATTCGCGGGAAGTTTTCTCATCTTGGGACTTCTCATTGAAGCGATCACTGTAGTTTGGACGCGCCCCATCGCATTCGTAGTCTTTGTGGTTCTCGATGGCCTCTTGTTCGCGGTGGGCATACTTCTCTATCTGTATTCGCTCGTCGGTGTCAAGGCACGTCCCTAGTCGCAGTTTCGGCCGGATGGTTTTTGGCGGTGCGCGAAGAGAAACGGGGTGAGCAGTTGTTGGGCTTGTGCAGCCCGATTGAACCGCCAAGTGAACTTGCCCAAGCTTAGAGATATTGTCCGAATGGAATGCAAGGACGGAAGGAACAGCAATGAAGAAATATAATGGCATCGCCCTGGTCACGGGATCCAGTGGAACGATTGGGTCGGCGGTGATGCAGCGATTCGCCGGGCGCTTTGACAGCATTGTCGGCTTCGACCATGAGGCACCCAAGCCGCCGCCCCCTGACTGTGCGCACGTCGCCGTCGAATTCACATCGGACGAGAGTGTAGAAGAGGGACTCCGGACGCTCCGTGAACACCACGGAGCGCACGTTGCCACGGTAATTCATCTCGCAGCCTACTACGATTTCTTCGGCGAGCCGAGTACGAAGTACGACGAAACCACCGTTCGCGGCACTGGACGCCTCCTGAGAGGGCTGCGCGATCAAGGCTTCCAAGTCGAGCAGTTTATATTCTCGAGCACGATGCTCGTGCATCGCCCGGCCGAGCCGGGACAATTCATCAACGAGGACTGGCCGCTGGGGCCAACGTGGGCATACCCGGAGTCGAAAGTTCGCACCGAGCAGCTCATCCGGGAGGAGCGCCATGATATCCCCGCAGTGCTGCTGCGCATCTCCGGAGTGTACGGCGATCGCTGCCACTCGATCCCGCTGGCGCACCAGATTCAGCGCATCTCTGAGCGCCAGTTCACGAGCCACCTCTACTCGGGCAGCACTTCGCACGGACAATCCTTCATGCATCTGGATGATCTTGTGGATGCCATTGAGCTGGTAGTCGATCGCCGGGCCGCGTTGCCGCCCGAACTACCGATACTGCTGGGTGAGGCGGAGCCGCTAAGCTACGACGAAGTTCAACACACGTTGGCCCGCCTGATCCACGGCGAGCATTGGGAGACTCTGGAGGTGCCGGGCCCGCTGGCGCCGCTGGCAAAGGCGGGCGCTTGGGTGATGGAACAGCTACCCGGCGCCGACCCGTTCATCAAGCCGTGGATGATTGACCGGGCGAATGACCACTACGCACTCGACATCTCGCGCGCCCGCAACCTGCTCGGCTGGGAGCCGAAGCGTTCGCTGCGCGAGACGCTGCCGAAGATGATCGCCGCGCTCAAAGCCGATCCGGTCGGCTTCTACCGCGAGAAC
>JBDTVQ010000626.1:0-2736 GCA_040007195.1 Acidobacteriota bacterium
GAAGAGGTCGCCGCCGCGCCCTTCTCGGGCGTCACCGACACCAGCGCCTGGATGCGCAACTACTTTCGCCACGTGCGAGCCATCTGGCGCGAGACACTTCGCACGCTCGATGCAAGCGAGGGCGAGTCGAGCTCACTTCTGGCCGGTTTCCGCGATTGGCGCTCGCGGCTGTCCAATGCCGAATTCACGGTTTCGCGCGAGCGGGTCCTTTTGCGTTACCCGCACGCTCTCGAAAAAGATCCGGCCATGGCCATGCGCCTGTTTTCGTTCATCGGCCGGCACGGCATTCCGTTGCACCGCGAATCGGAAAAACGGTTGCAGCAATACCTTCCACAGATGCGCGAGTTCTTCGCTTCGGGGCCCGACATCTGGGCACAGTGGCACGAAATTGTCGCCGCGCCGCACGCCTCGTTCGCCCTTCGGGCGATGCACGAAAATAGCGTTCTCGGACTCATTTTTCCCGAATGGAAGGAGATTGAGTGCGAAGTCATCCGCGACTTCAACCACCGCTACACCGTCGATGAACATACGCTCATCGCCATTCAGAACCTGGAAGACCTGCGTGGCACCGAAGACCCCGCCCGCCGGCGTTTCGCCATTCTCCTGGATGAACTGCCGGACATGGCCCTCCTGAATTGCGCGCTGCTCTTCCATGACGTCGGCAAAGGGGATCAGAATTCCGAAGAGGCGCACAGCATCAGCTCGCGCCGGATCGCCGAGTCAGCCCTCGCACGCCTGAAAGCCCCGCCCGAGGCAATTCAGACCGTCGCCTTCCTCATTGAGCACCACCTCGATCTCTCCGCCGCCATGAGCGGCCGCGATTTGGAAGATGAAGCCACCGCGCTGTATCTCGCCCACCGCGTCGAGACGATCGAGAAGTTGAAGTATTTGACTCTGCTCACCTATGGCGACGTCGGCGCTGTACACCCCACGGCGCTCAGCCCGTGGCGTCTGGAACAGTTGTTCCGCGTCTATGCGGTTGCCTACCGCGAACTCACGCGCGAACTCGACACCGAACGCATCGAATCGCGGCCCGCTTCACCCGAGCAGGAGGCTTTCCTCAAAGGCTTTCCCACGCGCTATTTGCGGACGCACACCGAATCGCAGATTCATATGCACGTCCAGATGGACGAACTCCGCAAGGCCGCCGGAGCCGCTGTCGATATTCGCCGTGCCGGGGGCGTGTACGAACTGAGCATCCTCACGAAGGACCGCTACTTCCTGTTCGCTTCCATCGCCGGGGCGCTGGCCAGTTTCGGGCAAAACATTCTTAAAGCCGAAGCCTTCGCCAACCAGCAGGGCACCGTGCTCGATACCTTTGTCTTCGCCGATCCGACCCGCAATCTGGAGCTGAATCCACCGGAAATGGATCGCCTGAAGCACATTCTGGAGCGCGTCATTGTCGGCAAGATCGAGGTGAAGGACCTCCTCAAGAACCGTCCCAAGCCTTCCACGCCCAGCAAAGGCGGGCGCGTCTCGCCCAGAGTCAGCTTCGACAACCAGGCCTCACGATCGGCCACGCTCGTCGAAGTGGTCGCCGAGGACCGGCCTGGCTTGCTTTACGACATCGCCAACGCGTTCTCCGAATTCGGCTGCTCCATCGAGGTCGTGCTCATCGATACCGAAGCCCACAAGGCGATCGATGTCTTCTACATCACCTCCGATGGCAATAAGCTCCACGAATCGCGTCTCGAACCAATTCACTCGGCGCTTCTCAAAGCCGTCACGATGTAGCTCACAGGGACAAGCTTCGCCTTCAGTCCGCACCGCTCACTTCTGTTACATTGCTCGACTCGCCGTCCCTTTTTACAACTGGCGAGGGGGCGTTCCAGGCCGGATTCCATACAATAGGCCCTGAATGATCCCGCAGACCGAAACCATTGAGCCGCCGTCCCGCCGGCGATTCCATCTGGCCGCTATTTACGGCCTTTGGGCCTTAATTGGCGCCGCGATCTCCATTCCCGCGGCGATCTATCTTTTGCTTCCTCCCAAACTGTCGCGCCGCGAAAAATGGATTGAAGTGGGCGACATCGGCTCGCTCGTTCTCCAGCAGCCCGAAGAGATGTCCTTCCAACGCGTGCGCAAAGACGGCTGGAAGCTGATCACGGAGAAGACTACCGCCTGGGTCACTCGCGTTTCAGAACAAGAAGTCGTTGCCTTCACTCCCACCTGCACCCACCTTGGCTGCGCCTACCACTGGGACGAACAGCACCAGAACTTCCTTTGCCCCTGCCACACCTCGGCCTTCGGTCTCGATGGCAAGGTCCTCTCGGGACCGGCGCCGCGTGCACTCGACCGTTACCTTGTGAAGATCGATGGCACGCGAATCTTCGTAGGTGGTGTGAAACAAGGCGAACAGGCCGGCTAGGAGGACCTCATGAAGAGAAAAATCCTCGACTGGCTCGATCACCGTACCGGCCTCGAAACGGCCGTCAAAGAATTCATGCTCGAGGAGATTCCCGCCTCCTCGGGCTGGCCGCAAGTCTTCGGCTCGATGGCGATGTTCTTCTTCATGCTCCAGGCCGCCACCGGCCTGCTGCTCAGCTTCAACTACGCTCCCACACCTGGCGAAGCTTATAACAGCCTGCAGTTCATCCTCAACGAAGTTACGGGTGGACGCCTCATCCGCGGCCTGCATCACTGGGGCGCTTCCATGATGATCGTCGTGGTCGCGCTGCACATGGCGCAGGTGATCATCTGGGGAGCCTACAAGAAGCCGCGCGAAGCAACGTGGAT
>JBDTVQ010000627.1:0-2731 GCA_040007195.1 Acidobacteriota bacterium
TTGCCCATGTCGCAGTCGAAGATCACCCCGACCGGCGGTCGTGGCCTCGGTTCTTCTTTTTGCATGCGTGCGCTTCCGTTCGCTTAGCTCAGCGACATGCCGTCGAGTGCGCCCGTCGAATCGCCGAAGTTGTCCACCTTCACGCCCATCTGGTCCATCATCGTGATGAACAGGTTGGACATCGGTGTCTCCTTGCGATACACCACGCGGCGGCCGCTCTTGATATAGCCACCCGCGCGCCCGGCGACGAGCGTCGGCAAGTCTTCGTGGTTGTGGCGGTTGCCGTCGCAAAGGCCCGCGCCGTAGACGATCATCGAATTGTCGAGCAATGTCGAATCGCCCTCTTGAATGCTCTTCAAGCGGCCCAGCCAGTCGCTGAACTGCTTCACGTGATACGTGTTGATCTGCGACACCTTCTCCATCAGTGGCGCCTCGTTGCGGTGGTGCGTCAACGGATGGTGGCCGTCGGAGATGCCGATCTCACGGTACGCGCGCGACGTGCCTTCGCGAGTGACCAGGAACGTGAACACACGGGTCATGTCGCTCTGCAGCGCCACGGTCATCATGTCCGTCATCAGCTTGAAATGCTCGGCAAAGTCGGCCGGCACGCCATACGGCTTGGGCATGTGCGGATCGATCTGCGCGTTGTCTTTTTCGGCGCGCTCCAGTTGCCGTTCGATCTCGCGCACCGACGACAGATACTCTTCCAGCTTGCGGTTGTCCGAAGGACCAAGGTTCGTCTGCAGGCGTTTGGTATCTTCCTGCACGAAGTCGAGAATGCTGCGCCGATACTTGTTGCGCTGCGCCCGCGCCTCTGGCGTCAGCCCGGCATCGGCCCCGAACAGCCGTTCAAAGAGTGCGCGTGGATCGAGAATTGGAGGAAGCGGCTGAGTCTCACTGCGCCACGCCAGGTTGTTCGTGTACGCGCACGAATACCCTGAGTCGCAATCGCCCGCCTGCCGCGCGTCTTCCAGTCCCAATTCGAGCGATGGGAAGCGCGTCTTGTGGCCTACTTCATTCGCCACAATCTGGTCCATCGAAATACCGCACTTGATGTCTACCGCGCTCTTCCGAGGCTGCACGCCGGTCAAATACGATCCGCAGCAGCGACCGTGGTCGCCCGCGCCATCCAGCAGCGCGCGCCCATTGTTGTGCGTCAGGTTCGACGTAACGAGAATGTCTTCCTTGTGCGGTTCCAACGGCGCCATGATGCGCGACAACTGGCCCAGCTTGCCTTCATAGTCGAGGTTCCAGTTGCGCACGTCCATGCCATTCGGCACGTACACGAAGCCCATACGCACGGGAGCCTTCACGGCGGCCGACAATGCCGGCGTCATCGCGTCCAGAAATGGCAATCCCACGGCGGCGCCCATGCCGCGCAAAAACAGTCTCCGGGGAAGCGCCTTTTTCGTAATCATCTCCCTGCGATCTCCTTGCCCTTCAAGCCCTCTTTGTTCTTCTCGGTTTCGCGATTGCGGGACACCTCGCCCCGCCGGTTCTGGAACGGAAGGCTCCGTACTACCTCGCTGATTAGAGTTTGAAACTTATAATCGTCGGCCGCAACCGTCTTCACAATGCCCGCCACCGTACGCCGGTCGTAGCGCTCGAGACCTCGTCCCAGTGCGTAGGTCAGCATCTTTTCCGTAATGCAGCGCGTGAAGTCCGGCAGATTGTCCACCAGAAGTTTCCGCATGCCCGCCGGCGTCGTAAACGACTTCCCGTTGGGGAACGTGCCGCTTACATCGATCGGGAACTTGCCGTCCATCGTCCGCCAGCGCCCGATGGCATCGTAGTTTTCCAGGCCGAAGCCCAGCACGTCCATCCGCGCATGGCACGAAGCGCAAATCGCGTTCGACCGGTGCTGCTCCAGCTGTTGCCGCAGCGAACCCTTGTTGCCAACGGCTTCTTCATCGAGCGACGGAACATCCGGTGGCGGTTCCGGCGGCGGCGCGCCGAGCACATTCTGCAAAAGATACTTGCCGCGAATCACCGGCGACGTCCGTGTCGGATAACTCGACACCGTCAACACGCTCGCCTGACTCAGAATGCCGCCGCGTTCTTCGGTCGACAGTTGCACGCGCCGGAACTCCGGACCTTCCACGCCTTTAATCCCGTAGTGCCGTGCGAGGCGATCGTTCAGAAACGTGTAGTCCGAATCGAGAAACTCGCTCATCGGCCGGTTGTTGCGCAGGATGTTCTCAAAGTAGAGCCGGGTCTCCATCTTCATGGCTTCGCGCAGGTCCGGCCCCCAATCGGCAAACTTCACCGGATCGGGCTTCACGATGTCGAGATTTCGCGTCTCCAACCACTGACCGGCAAAATTCTCGGCAAACGCCGCACTGCGGTCATCGGCCAGCATGCGCTTCACCTGCGCATCGAGCACGCCCGCTTCGCGCAGTTGATTCTTTTCCGCCAGCGCCAGCAACTGCTCATCCGGCATCGAGCTCCACAGGAAGTAGCTCAGCCGCGAAGCCAGCTCCAAATCGGTAATCGCGTGCACCTTCCCGGGATCGGTCGGATTCGCGTCGCGCTCAATCCGGAACAGGAACTTCGGCGACACCAGCATCGCCTGAATCGCCAGCTGCAATCCCTGCTCGACGTTCTGCCCGTCGGCCTTCGCGAAATCGACAAATCTCGACAGTTGCGCCACTTCCACCGGCGTCACCGGACGACGGTACGCCCGCCGCGCCAGCGTACCCAGAATCTTGTTCACGCACGCCTTACCCGTGTT
>JBDTVQ010000628.1:0-2720 GCA_040007195.1 Acidobacteriota bacterium
CCGTCCGACCCTCAAGTCCTCCGCCGGGCGCGTTGCCGCGCGAGTCCCCGGCGTGGAACAAGTTGTCAATGAAATCGAGGTGCTGCCGCTGTCGCCCTTCGACAACGGCATCCGTCTCCGTGTGGCGCGTGCCGTCTATGGACAAAGTGCGCTGAATCGCTATGCTCTGGGCGCCAACCCTCCCATCCGCATCATCGTGAAGAACGGTGAAGTAACACTGGAAGGCATCGTGAACAACACGATGGACCGTAATATCGCCAACATTGCCGCCAACGGCGTGCCTGGCGTCTTCAAAGTAACGAACCATCTGCGCGTCGAGCGCGGTGGCTCGGAAAGCTAACAATCAATCGGCCCACTCCAATCGGCCCACTCTACAGGGGACGGACTTGAGTCCGTCCCCTCTTTCGTTTCCGACCCCCGTTTCCCACCCCCGTTTCCCGCCCCCGCCTCCCACCCCTCGTTTCATTCCGCGCCCCCCAAGCCGAAACTAGGACTGTTTTTCAATAAGTTGGATTGACTCCCACCGCGGCGAATGCTAGCGTCATATCCCATGAGAGGCCTACTGCTTTCCGCGGCCGCGTTGCCGTTTCTGATGGGAATCTGCGCCACGGCGCAAACTGCAAAATCGCTGCCGCCCGCGGCGTCGATCAAGATCAACTACGACGAACACGTAAAGCCAATCCTTGCGGCAAAATGCTTCGCCTGTCACGGAGCCAAGCAGGTGATGTCCGGCCTGCGCCTCGACCTGCGGCAGAACGCTCTGCGCGGTGGAGACTACGGCGTCGTGATCGTGCCCGGTAAGAGCGCCGAAAGCAAACTCATCATTCGCCTCACCGGTCCCGACGCCGGCTTGCAGATGCCGCCCACCGGCGCGCTCGAGGCCGAAGAGATCGGTATCCTGCGCGCATGGATCGACCAGGGCGCTGAGATGCCGGGCAAAGCCCAAGATACCGTTGCCCCCGCCAAGCCCACGGAACCGCGCATTGCCGCGTTCATCAAGCTCATCCACTCGCGCGACAATGCCGCCGTGCGCAAGGCCCTCGCCGCCGATCCCACACTCGCCAAGGCCGTCGACTCCGCCGGCTCCACCACTCTCATGCACGCCGCCTATCTGGGCACCATCGAGATGATGACCGCGCTCCTTGACTCCGGTGCGGACATCAACGCCGCCAACAATCGCAAGGCGACCGCGCTGCATTGGGCCGTTACCGACGCCGCCAAGCTGAAGTTGCTCCTCGCCCGCGGTGCCAACCTTGAAGCCAAAACCGTCGATGGCCGCACGGTGCTCCATCTGGCCGCCACGCATCCCGATGGCGCGGCGCGCCTGGCGCTACTCCTCGATGCCGGCGCGAATCCGAACGCGAATAATCTCGTCGGCGGAACGCCCTTCATGACCGCCGTCGGAACTGGTCTCGAACAGACGAAACTTATGCTGGCCAAAGGCGCGGACGTCAATGCCCGCACAGGAACCGGCGGCTCGCCTCTCATGGGCGCTGCCGGACGCGACCCGCGCATCGCCGCTCTCCTTATCGAAAGGGGCGCCGATGTGAAGGCCCGCACCAAGCGTGGCGAATCTCCGCTCGCCGCCGCCGCAACCGCAGGCTTCGTCGAGACGGCGCGCCTCATCCTCGAAAAGGGCGCCGACATCAACTCAACCGACTATCGCGGCTACACGCCGCTCATGCACGCCGCCTACATGGACGATGCCAAGCCGGAGATGATCCGCCTCCTCCTGGAGGCCGGCGCGAACGTCAAGGCCACCGGAGAAGGCGACACCGCCGCCACTCTGGCCGCCAAGCGCGGCAACACGGAAGTAGCCCGCATCCTGCGCGAAGCTTCCGGCGGGTCACCCGTCGAAACGGCCGCAACCAAACTGTCGAATTCTGTCGAACTCACGCCCGCCGTCCTGCGCGAAGCCGCCCGCAAAGGCATGGTGCTGCTCGAAACCACGAACTCCACATTCATCCAGAAGGGCGGCTGCAACTCCTGCCACAATCAGATGCTGCCCGCCGTTGCTCAGGCTTTTGCCCGCGACCGCGGCGTCGCCGTCGGTCAGCCGATGGACCTGGTTCCGCCCGAAAAGAATGAATTCACCACCGATCGCCTGATCGAGCACAACTCCTTTGGCGCAAGTTCGATGAGCTACGAAATGTTCTGGTACGCCGGAGTGAAGCGCCCGGCCGACGATCGCATTGATGCCCTGGTCTACCTGCTCAAGACCATGCAACAGCCCGACGGCCGCTGGATGCAGCGCGCCGGACGCCCGCCGCTCACCTCCGATGATTTCCAAACCACGGCCCTTGCCATTCACGCATTGAAGACTTACGGCCGCCCAGCCGACCGCGCCGATAACGAGGCCCGCATCGCCCGTGCCCGCTCCTGGCTGCTCGAAGCCAAACCGCATCACACGCTCGAAGCGGCATTCCACGTCCTGGGCCTCGCCTGGTCCAACGCCGGTGACCAGGCCATCGAGCAGGCCGCGAAGACTCTCCGCGCGGGCCAGGCGAAAGACGGTGGCTGGCGTCAGCTGCCTTCCATGGAAACCGACGCCTACGCCACGGGCCTGGCGCTGTGGGCGCTCAATGAAGGCGGAGTTCCCGCAAAGAGCGCTGCCTATCAAAACGGCTTGCGCTATCTCATCGGAACGCAGGCCACCGACGGCACTTGGCACGTCAAAACCCGCTCGCTTCCCGTGCAGCCGTACTTCGAAAGCGGCTACC
>JBDTVQ010000629.1:0-2720 GCA_040007195.1 Acidobacteriota bacterium
TAGGCGATGACGTCGATTTCAACCAGCGAATCGCCGGGGATTCCGCCAGCTGCTGCGATGGTGGTGCGCACTGGCGGCTCGTCGCCGAACCGGCCCTGGAACACTTCGTTCATTCCTTTGTAGTCCTTGAGGTCGTTTAGATAGACATTGCACTTGAGCACCTTGTCCATCGAAGACCCGGCCTTCACCAGTTCCTTCTCGATCTCTTTCAACACAATATCCGTATGGAGCTTGATGTCACCCGGGACGTGCGCGCCTTTACCTGCCACGAACACGAGGTTCCCGAAGCTGATACAGCCATTGAACAGCGGGGTCTTCTCTGGTTTTGCGCGATGGACCACTTTCCTCGGTGTGGACTGCGCCGCGGCAGTCGACGTAGCAGCCAGCGTTGCCGCAGCCGCCGAGGCTCCTGTCTTCAACATGCCTCTTCGGCTCTTACGTTCATCGTTTTGTGATGTGGGCATGCGTTGATTGTAAGCGATACTGAAGGTGTCTCCGCCATGACCGCGCGCATTTTTTTGAAGCTCATCTTCGGCGTACTTTGCGTCCTTGTGGTCGCCCTCGCCGCTGTCGATATCCTCGCCTCGCAGGTTGCCGAATCCAGCTTCCGCGAAACCCTGGTCCGCGAGCTGACCCAAAAGGGCCGTGTGCTCGATCTGACCTACGGGCGCGAAGCGAACCCAATGCTGCAGCGCCGCACACGCGACCTCGCTGCCGCCTCGGGGGCCCGCGTGACGTTGATCGATCGCAACGGCGTGCCGCTGTCCGACTCCGAAGCGGACTTCTCTAAAATGGAGAATCACAGCAATCGGGCTGAAGTAGTCGCCGCGCTTTCGGGCGCAGTTGGTTCAGCCACGCGCCGTAGCGCCACGACGCATGTGGAGTTCCTGTACGTGGCCATACCGCACCCTTTGGGCGCAGTCCGGCTGGCCGTTCCGATGGCCGAGGTGAAATCGCAGGTAGACCAGATCCGCCGCCGGATGCTCATTTCTACCGCACTGGCGTTTCTTCCGGCCTTCATCGTCGCGGCGCTGTTCGCCCGCTCGGTGTCGTCCAAGCTGGGCGCTATCATCGATTACGCCGGCACGCTGGCCGAAGGGCACTTCCACGCCCGCCTCAAAGAACCGGGTTCCGACGAGCTTGGCATTCTCGGCACCAAACTCAACGACACCGGCTCCAAACTGGAACGCATGTTTGAAGAGCTGCAGCACGAGCATCAGGAGCTGGAAAAGCTGGAACGAATCCGCAAGGACTTCGTCATCAACGTGAGCCACGAGTTGCGCACGCCGCTTGCCTCGATTCAGGGGTACACGGAAACCCTGCTCGATGGCGCGGTTCACGACAGCCAGCACAACATCCGCTTTCTGAACATCATTCGCCAGAACGCCGAACGGCTCACCAACCTTGCCAGCGACCTGCTCACCCTTAGCCGTATTGAGCTGGGCACGCAGAAGTTCCAGTTTGCCAGCTACTACACGGCGACCCTCCTGCTCGATTGCGCCGATGCCATGCGCCCGCTGGCGCAGAAGAAAGCCATCCACATCCACACCGAGCCCGCTCCGGCAGACCAGGAGGTGTTCTGCGACTGGAAGGCCGTTCACCAAGCCCTGTGCAATCTCCTTGAAAATGCCATCAAGTACACGCCCGACGGGGGCAGTATTAGCGTGAGCGCGCTTCCGGACGAGCGCCCGGGCTTCATTCGCTTCTTCGTTCGGGACACTGGCATTGGAATCTCCCGCGAAGAGCTCCCACGCCTGTTTGAACGGTTCTATCGCGTCGACAAGGCCCGCTCCCGCGAACTTGGCGGAACCGGACTAGGACTGGCCATCGTGAAACACCTCGCGCGCTCTCACGGCGGCGACGTTGCCGTTGACAGCGAACTTGGGCGAGGTTCCACTTTCTCCTTTACTTTGCCCGACCATGACAATGGAATTGGCACGCACCCGGTCACGTACTCCGATCAAAGTGAAGTTCCGGTTACAACCACATGACATCGTGTCCGCAGTCAGGTGCAATTCATGTTTTTGTAATCGAATATTCACGAATGCTGCTCTATCTTGGTAGCGAATAGGATACACATATGAAAAAGATCATGTTGATCGAAGACGACGCCGATCTCTACGCCCTTCTCAAGTACAACCTGGAGAAGGAAGGCTTCCAGATGGTCGGCGCCCAAACGGGCAAAGGCGCGATCGAGCTTTGCCGACGCGAGCGACCGGACCTGATACTGCTCGACATCATGCTGCCGGACTCCGACGGCTTGGACATCTGCAAAGGAATCCGCGCGCGTCCCGAGCTGGCCCACATTCCAGTGATCTTCCTCACCGCCCGCGCCAGTGAAGCCGACCGCATCGTCGGCCTCGAACTGGGCGCAAACGACTACATAGTCAAGCCCTTTTTCATCCGCGAGCTGATCGCCCGGATCAAAATCCAGTTCCGCCCGCAGTCGGCTCCGCAGCGCACACTCAAGTCCGGCACGCTCGAACTGGACCGAAGCTCCTGCCGCGTTTTCCGCGACACGGACGAAATCGCCCTCACTGCCACTGAGTTCCGCCTGCTAGAGTTTCTGATGGCTCGCCCGGGCGTCGTGTTCAGCCGCGAACAACTCCTGGACGCTGTTTGGGGTCACGACCGCGCGGTTACCGACCGCACCGTTGATGTCTATATCCTCCGCCTGCGGCAGAAAATCGAAGGCGAAGACGCCACCCGGAACTACATTC
>JBDTVQ010000630.1:0-2705 GCA_040007195.1 Acidobacteriota bacterium
CTGGCGACGATCCAGCCGTAGTCCGAGTAGCGGTACTGGGTGCCGGGCTGGAACAGCAGTGGAGATTGCGCGAAGTACTGCAGAGCTTCGGCTGGATGTTCGCAGTGCTGTCTCCGAAGAGGACCCTCGCCGGTGGGGAGGCCGGCGGTGTGGCTCATCAACTGGCGCAGGGTGACGGGCCACTGTTTTTTGGGAAATGAGGGCACGTATGTTTGAATTTCGCTGTCGAGGTTCAAGCGGCCTTTCTCGAGCAGGAGGCCGGCGGCAGCGGAGGTGAGCATGGCAGAAGCGGTTCCGATCCGGAAGCGGTGATTGGGGGTGACGGGCACGCTGGTCCTTATATCCGCGAAGCCGAAGCCTTCGGCCCACACGAGGTTGCCATTGATTCCGACCGCGACCGAAGCACCGGGCAGGTTTTGCGCGGCGACGCTTGCGCGGACGATCTGGCGTGCTTTTTCGACTGCGGCGGCCGCATCGGGAGAGGGCGCCGACTGGGTTGTGCTGGGCAGGGTATCCGGGATTGGATGGATGGGCTTTGCGGTGACGCTGACGAAGACCCATAGGGACGGGATCAAAAGCAGCAGGCCGATGGGGATGAGTAGCAAGAGGAGGCAGGTTGAGAATCGTTGCTTCGGCATGTTCCGGGCCCGCGGATGGTGAGCGAAAACTACTTTACGTTATCAAGTGCTTGTTGTCAACTGAAAATAGTCGCTGGCTTTGCGGTGTTAGCCATGGCTCGTGGGGAGCGCGGCGTGGCGCACGGCGCGCAGCAGGTCGTAGAAGACGATTCCGGCGGTTGTAGAGACATTGAGGGAGCGCTTGATGCCGTGCATGGGGAGGCTGATGCGGATGTCGGAGAGATCGAGCAGGGGTTGGGAGAGGCCTTCGACTTCGTTACCGAAGAGGACGGCGAGGGGGAATTCGGGTTGCCAATCGAAGAGGTCGGTTGACGCCGGGCCGGTTTCGATGGCGGCGATGCGGTAGCCGGTCATGCGGAGGCGGGCGACGGTGGCTTGGGCGTTGTGGTGGTGTTCGTAGGGGACGCGTTCGTCGGCGCCGAGGGCGGTTTTGCGGATGGAGGGGTGGGGAGGCGCGGGGGTGATGCCGCAGAGGTAGAGGCGGGCGATGCCGGCGGCGTCGGCGGTGCGGAAGATGGAGCCGACGTTGTAGAGGGAGCGGATGTTGTCGAGGACGGCGACGACGGGGAGGGGCAAGAGACTAGTTTAGCGGCGCGCCATTCCGATGAGGCGGGCACAGACGCCTCCAAACTCAAGCGCTGAGACGTACTGGTGTTGGTCTGGCTATCCCGTCTGTTCGATTGGCGCTACGCGCTAATCGATGGATTGCCGCAACAGTGGACGTGACGCTGTGATTTCAAGTGTACCTGGATATATCAGCCTCTTGATCCCGTTTCACGCGCACATTCACTTGCAGCCGCTCGATGAGATCGAAGGCCTGCTGCGAGCGAGAGCACGCGCCGAGGTACCGTAGGGGTCCCCGTATAAAGACTTCGTCTCGCAGCAGCCGGATCGCTTCGGCCTGATCCTCGAGCTTACATCCTCTCAAACCGGCACGGCTGAACAGCGCCCCGACAGACTCCTCACTGCCCTTTCCGATCTCCTCGTATCTGTGGAGCGCCTTTCCAAAGTATGCGGTGATGGGTACCGGCTTCCCGGATTTTTCCACGGCCCTCAGCACCTGGCCGATCCACCACCCTGATTCCACCTTCATTGTCACAACATCGCCGAGGAGTTCCACGATTTCCTCCGGCGTCATCCCGCGGCTCGCCCATTCATTCAGCAGGATCGTTATTCGCTGCAGGGACTTCGGAGATTCAGGATATGGCCGATTGAGTTCCGTCCGGAGCCGCTCGCGGCTCCATTCCTTCATCAGCGCAGTGATCGGAGGAAAACGTTCCGGAACAAACGGCGGAACGGGGTAGTAATTGGTTGTCCATGCTTTGCCGAGGTTCACGGTCAAGTACCAGTCGGCTCCACTCGCGAGCCCGAATAATTCGAAATCCAGAAAGCCATATGGCGACGGAATGAGAGGAGAGAACCCCCACGAAAACCCGGATGGCGAGGCAGGATTGCCATCTATTCGATAGTCCGTCTGGTCGGGCTCGATGCGCAAGGGCACCTGGTTCATGAATAACAGAGCGGCAGCCAGCTTTTTCGGACCATCGGCGCGGGCAACGCTGGCGTTCGACAGCCGCCAGTGGTAATTAGACAACTCCGGCGTATCATCCAGGATGAGCGTTCCCTTACCGAAGGGCTCGTCGAACGACCACCGGCACAATAATTGATCACCCTTGTCTGTTCGGAATGTAACGGCCGATTGGAAGCGAAGACTGGGAACGATGAAAACCGTCTTTGTGAAGCGTTCCGCCGCCTGACGCAGATCCTCGGCGGCTGGGTCGTAAGCGCCGATGCCGAACTTCATTTCCGCGTCACGGAATGTGCGATCCGGCCGGTTCGTATCGTTGATGAGAACCAACCGTGGCGGCATCTGCCGTTCGATTTTGCCCAACAGAGGCACGTTTTGCCCAAATGCGCATATCGAAATAGTAAATGTGATGATTCGCCAGTGCGCCTGTCGATTTCTGAGTGCCATGGAATGTCACGTTCGATTAGAAGGGAAGGGCAAATTCACACTGCTGTCCGGCTATAAGTCGAACAGATTCAACTGGTTGCCGAAGTCGCGCA
>JBDTVQ010000631.1:0-2658 GCA_040007195.1 Acidobacteriota bacterium
GTGACTTGGGGCCACGAAGCGGCTCCCGGCTATTTCGCGCAGGATCACCAGGGCGCGATCGAAAAAGGAACGACGACCTACGACTGGCTGCACCAGTTCGACCCCCAGGCATCGGCTGAAGAAATTCGCGGCCTGCTGGGACAGATGCTGTTCCGGGGTGAAGAGGGGCTGAAGCCGACGCAGGCACTATCGGGCGGCGAGGCGGCGAGACTGCTGTTCTGCAAGCTGATGCTGTCAAAGCCGAACGTTCTGCTGCTCGATGAACCGACGAACCATCTGGACCTCGAAGCCATCAACGCACTGAACGTTGCGCTGCAGAAGTATGAGGGCACGGTGTTCCTGGTAACGCACGATCACGATTTGATCGACGAAGTGGCGACTAGGATCTGGCACTTCCAAGATGGTGCGATTGAGGACTTCAAGGGCCCCTACGAAGAGTACGTGGTCCATGCCGAGAAGTCTGGCATGGCCGTCCGTTAGCTATTGCTGTTGGGTTTGGGTTTGTAGCTTCATAATCCGTAGCCACCCATCGAATTGCTCTCCAAGTCCGTAGCTTGCGAACAACGCATGGTCTTGCTCAGTCAATTTATCGCTATTGTGCGCGAGCGCATGTAGCATTTCGCGGATCAGTGGGGTGAATTTGGATCGTGGACTCCGCGCGGCGAACCAGCGCCAGACGGCGATCAGTCCTGGGTCGATCTTTTCTGCTATGTACGTGGGAGTGTTATCGAGCCCGAACAGAAACATCCCGGATAGATTGTCGATTTCAGGTTTGACCTCGAATTTAACCTCGGGCATCTGCGAATGAAGACGGCCAAAATCTTCCCATCGCAGCAGGCGCTCTGCAAGCTGCCGCCACGTCAGGCCGAGCGCTGCGTCGCCTGCCACAACTTCGGCATCCTCATGGGCCCGGAATCGTACGTAAGCTCCCAGCGCGGCCGGAAGCCGTGGAACAAACTCCATCATCACCACGGAACCGGCCACCGGGAACCACATGCCCTCTTCCGTTTGGATTGCGAAGCCACAGTCCAGCCATGGCCCAATGGCGCGGTGGATTTCCGGCTGCGCTGACAGGAGAGCGATATCGCCCGCCGCGTTCCACAGTCCTGTCGGCTTGAGTTGCTCAATTTGCGCGATCACCGGCGCAACGGCTTCTTCGAACCTCGTGGTGCTGCCGCCAACGACGTCCAGATATAGCGAGCGGAACAACCGGAACATTACGGCGCGGTCTACGGAGTTCGCCTTCGGCAACGATTCGCGGAGCAACATTCGAGCCTGGCACACCGACTCCGGCAGAGCACGATCCAGCTTTTCGATCTCCTTGGAATAGCGATCATCATACTCACCGGCCCGCGCCGCCGCGCAAGCTAGCAGCAATAGAGTGAACCGCCGCGTCATGGGAGGGAGTGTAACACCGGCCCCCTGTCATGCGTCGATGAACGGTTCGGACGGCCCGAAGAAGTCCATAACGATACGAACACGGCGGAGGTAAGAACCGCAGTGGCCGCAGCGAGCATGAGAGGCCCATTCATAGCCTAAGCCTTATATAAAATTACCTGCGTACAACGGAACACGGCAATCCGTTTCCCGTTCGATTCGTCGGTAACGGAGGCGTCCCACACCTGGGTTGTGCGGCCCGAGTGAATGCAGACGCCATCCGCCAAGATGGCGCCTTCGCGGCACGTGCCCAGGAAATTACTCTTCAGTTCAATGGTGGTAAAACCCGTCGCCTCTGGAGGCAGCAGCGTGATGGTTCCATAACCGCACGCCGTATCCGCCAGGGCAACCACCGATGCTGCGTGCAGGTATCCATTCGGAGCGAGGAGATCCGGGCGGATCTTCATCCGCGCACGGAGTTTTCCGGGCTCCACCGACAACACTTCGAATCCGAGCAACGCGGGCAGGTGTCCACTTCCGAAGGCGTTAAATTCTTCCAGCGTACGAGGTAGGTTGAGCATAACACCAGTATCTTTGACGGACCCCGCGCGTTGGGGATTTTGGCGCATGCTGTTGGAAAACACTCAGCCGGATCTGGTGTTTGCCCACGGAATGGCGCAATTACACCGCTTTTCTCGAACCTCGTCCGTGGCCTTCGGCGTGCAAACCACCTGCTTAGCTTTGTGCGGAGGAGGAGTTTTGGCAAAGATCAGGCAGGTCTTGGTGTTGGTGGTTATGTTCGCGTCAGTCTTGGCGTTAAGTGGCGATTCTGACGTGGGTTACTCGCCTCGCAGTAAAGCGCACTACGCAAGTAACGATCTGGTGAATTTCGTTCGCCCGGGTCTTGTGATTAAGATTACCGCAGCCGATATCGCAGCCGACGGTACCATTACGGCAACCGTTTTGGTTACCGATCCCAAGGGGCTGCCGCTTGACCGATTGGGCGTCACGACTCCGGGTGCGGTGTCGTTGAGTTTTGTGGCCGCGACCATACCAAAGACGCAGGATCAGTACACCTCCTACACCACCCGGACGGCCAGTGGCGCGGCGATCGCGAGCACACAACAGGCAGGGGCAGACGCGAACGGAACCTTCACAACGATTTCTGATGGTCAGTATACATACAGGTTCAATACGAAGGCCCCGGCGGGCTTCGACCGTACGGCGACGCACACTATTGGCGTCTACGGCAACCGAAACCTGACCGAGTTCGAGCTGCCG
>JBDTVQ010000632.1:0-2628 GCA_040007195.1 Acidobacteriota bacterium
GTGGGGAGGAGGTTGCGGTCTTCTCCTAGGGCGGTGATGTTGCGGGAGGACAGAGCTGGGTTGGAGAGGGCGGGGTTGGAGAGGGAAGCCGTCAGGCCGTGGGTTAGGGCGTTTTGGGCGGAGCGGGCTTTGCCTTCGGGCGTGCGGGGGCCGGTGGATTTTTGGGCGTTGGCTTGGTTGGCTTGGCGGCGGGCTTCGGAGATTGGTTTCTTTTGTATGTCTTTGTTGAGAATGCTCATTACGATCTCAGCGTGGCATTGGGGGGTTGGGGACGGCGGGTGGGGGCAAGCTATGTGGTTGTTGGGGTGGGGGATAGATGTGAAGAGGGGGTGTTACCGGAGATTTGGGCCGCGGATGGACGCGGATTCACGCGGATAACGAAGAAATTTGGGGCTCGGGGGCGGCGGGTGTTTTGGGGCGTGGTGGTCCTCTATAATTGGCAGTCCTGGTGTAACAGACGGAAATCTTGATTTGAAAAGAGGGCGACAGCCATGAATGGCGAGAAGATCTATTCGTATGACTTGGATATTACGGGCGTCACGGATTATGGCTTGAGCATGGAGGCTATTCTTGCGGGCAAGGAGAAAATTCCTCCGCAGGGTGCGCGGTTTGACGTGGCGTTTGAGGGGAACGCGACCGGCCGCCTGTCTGGGCGAGTGCGCGGCGTCGATTATCTCCGGATGCGCGCTGACGGGCGGATTGAGCTTGATATCCGCGCAACCATCGAGACGGCCGACGGTTTTCGGATTGCATTGTCCGCGGACGGCGTAGCGGTGATGCGTCCGGGTGAGCCGATTGCGGATCTTTGTGAAAATGTAAGCCTCACGACGGCGGCCGCAAGCTACGAATGGGTCAACACGCGCCAGATCTGGGCGCCGGGGAGTGTGAACCTGGCTAGCGGCAAAATCCACATTGACGCGCATATGCAATAAGGCAGATGGGTCAAGGGGTGGTGAGCCACCGGTGATTTCGTTTCCGCTTCCGATCGCGGGACGCGTCTTGGAAATTTGCACTACAATGAACGGCGCCACCACCCGGATCGGGCGGTGTGGAACCGGAAGAAAGAGGCGGTGTTCATATGGCGATTGCGATCTACTTCGCTCCTGCTGCAATGTCGGCGGAGCAATATGAAGAGTGCATCAAGTTACTGAAGAAGGCTGGGGCGGGCAATCCGGCCGGACGTTCGTACCATGCGACGTTTGGCGCGAAAGACAAACTGATGGTGTTTGATGTGTGGACATCGCAGTCGGCGTTCGATAAGTTCGGCAAGACGCTGAAGCCGATCATGCAGCAACTGGGGATCGATACGGCGCCGAGCGTGATGCCGATTCACAAGGTGATCCTGCCGAAGCCGAAGGCGGCGCCGGCCAGTAAGAAGGCAGCTCCTGCGAAGAAGAAGCCGGTGAAGGCCGCTGCCGGCGGGAAGAAGCGCTGACAACCGCGGGGTGATTCCGCGCGGTTGGGTACAGGGGCGGCGGGCGGCGAGTGGAAGTTGGGCGCCGCCTCGCCCGGAACGAACTCCGCGATAGAATCAGAGCGCCATGTCTGCCTATAGAGTGTCTCGCCGTTCCGTTCTTGTGTCGTCGCTTGCCGCGCCTCTGGCCGGGCCCTTATTGGGCGCGGAGCATTACCCGAAGGTGTTGGGGGCGCAACTGTACACGGTGCGCGACGTGTTGCCGAAGGATGCCGCGAAGGTGATTCAGGGCATTGCGGCGATCGGATACAAAGAGGTCGAAGGCTCGCCTGAACTGCTTGCGCAATACGGCAAGCTGCTGGCCGCGAACGGGCTGACGATGCCATGCGCGATGGTGAATCTGCCGGCGCTGGCGGCGGATAAAGTGGAAGCCACGATGGCCGAAGCGCATAAGCTGGGCCTGAAGAATCTGGGGCTGTCGTTCCTGAACGACAAAGAGCGGACCGACGTTCCTGCTGCGATTGCGGCGATGAATCGCGCGGCTGAAGTGGCGCACAAAGCGGGCATGCGGTTTTACTATCACAACCACTGTTTTGAATTCGCGGGCGCGCCGGGGCAACGGATCTTCGACCGCATTGTGAAGGAGTGCTCGCCGAAGGTGATGCTGGAGTGCGACGTGTTTTGGCTGACGGTGGGCGGTCAGGATCCGGCGGCTGTCATTTCGCAACTTGGGAAGCGCGTATTGAGCGTGCACTTGAAAGATGTCGCCAAGGGTACGAAGGTGTATCACAAGGAAAGCGATGTGCCGCGCACGGCGTTTCTGGAAGTGGGGAATGGCACGATCGATTTCAAGGCGGTGCTGGCGGCGGCGCGTCAGGCGGGTGTGCAGCACTTCTTTGTCGAGCAGGATCAGACGCCGGGCGATCCGTTGGCGAGCATTCGACAGAGTTACGAGTATTTGCGCAAGTTGGCTTAGATACGCGGGCGCAGCCGATGGGGCAGGCGATGGAGCCGAGCAAGCACTATAGCTTGTAGGCTTCGACGGCGGTCAGGCCCAGGATGCGGTCTCGTTCGGATTCGCTGAGGGGCGCGATGGCCGCGTTCACTACTTCGAACCAGTGGGAATAGGGGCTGGCGGCGAGCATGACGGGCCAGTCGGAGCCGAACATGAGGCGGTCGGGACCGAAGGCTTCGAGGACGGTATCGATGTAGGG
>JBDTVQ010000633.1:0-2592 GCA_040007195.1 Acidobacteriota bacterium
GATGATGTCTCCTAGCCGCCCGGCGCCGACGATCAGCGTCGTAATGGCCAGCAGGTAAGCGAGGACGATCCACTGCACAGCCTGGAAGGAAGCCGCGAACGCCTCCGCCAGGGCCGGCAATGCGGCATTGGCGATGCTTGTAGCCAGCGAAGGCATGAACATGGACAAGGAAAGGCCGGCCAGCGCCCAACGGATGGAAGGTGTGCCTTGCGCATTTTTAGCAAATCGATCTGGTTTTGAAATGGTCGGTGTCATTTAGTTATCTCCAGCATGCGCCGTTGTTTGACATGGCGGAAGACGCACCATTTGCACTATATTCGTGCGTCTAACGCCATGTCACTACCGATCTGCCCTACACTGGATTCATGCCGGCCCCCGATTTCAACCTGCTGGTGACTCTCGATGCAGTGCTTGCCGAAGGGAGTGTTGCGCGCGCTGCCCAGCGGCTGCGGCTGAGCCCTTCAGCGATGAGCCGCGCCCTTGCCCGGCTGCGGGAGACGACGGGCGATCCACTCCTCGTCAGAGCCGGAAGAGGCCTTGTTCCGACACCCCGGGCAATCGAACTCCGCGCGCGCGTCGGGCAGCTCGTTCAGGAGGCAGAAGCGGTTCTTCGCCCTGCTGAGATGCTCAACCTCAAACAGCTCATCAGGACATTCACGCTTCGCACACGTGAAGGCTTTGTGGAAAATTTCGGTCCGAAACTCATCGCTCGCGCCGGCGCGGAGGCTCCGGGTGTACGTCTCTGCTTCGTGCAAAAGCCAAACAAGGAGAGCACGCCTCTTCGCGAAGGGCTCGTCGATCTGGAGACTGGCGTCGTGGGGCAGGCGACGGGTCCGGAGGTTCGCGCTCAGGCGTTGTTCCGGGATCGTTTCATCGGCGTTGTGCGCAAAGGGCACCCGTTGAGCCGGGGCAGAGTCACTCCTTCCCGCTATGCCAGAGGCAAGCACATCGGCGTCTCACGGAGGGGTCTTGCCGGGGGACCGATTGACGAAGCCATGGCGCCATTCGGATTGGAACGGGAGATCGTCACCATAGTCGGTGGTTTTTCAACTGCACTCGCTCTCGCCCATGCCTCCTACCTGATCGCCAGTGTTCCTGAACGGCAAACGGGAAAACTTCGCGAGGGAATGCATAGTTTCCCACTGCCGTTTCCCTCGCCGGAGGTCACGATTTCTTTGCTGTGGCACCCCAGGCTGGACGCCGATCCAGCGCATCGTTGGTTGCGCCGCCTTGTTTTGGAGACGTGCGCGGCGAGTCGCTGAAGTATGCCGCCTGCTCAGGATTCGTAAACCCAGCGCCCACCTGTCATCGTCCGTTCTATCGGAATCGAGACCAGTGTCGACGGGTCCGCCGTGAAGGGATCCCGCCCCAACACCACGAGGTCCGCAAGCTTCCCTGGCTCCAACGTGCCTTTCAGCTTCTCTTCAAAAGTGGCGTACGGGCCGTTGATCGTGATTGCCCGCATCGCCTCGGCCACCGTGATCTTTTGCTTCGGTCCCCACGTCACGCCCTTGATGTCGGTTCGCGTCACGCAGGATTGCAGCGCCATCATTGGCTCGAATGGTCCTGGTGTATAGTCCGACCCCGGTGCGACGCGAATGCCTTGATCGAGAAAGCTGCGCATCGCGAACATCCGGTTCAGGCGCTCGGCGCCATACTGGCTCATCTTTTCGCCGTGATAGTACACGTAGGTCCAAAACGGCACCGGCACTGCGTTGAGCGCCTTGATGCGCCGCAGTAGGCTATCGTTGATTACCGTGCAATGTTCCAGGCGGAAGCGCGGATCGCGCACCGGGTGCTCCCGCTGCAGCCGCTCATATACGTTGAGCGCCATTTCGATGCCCACCTCGCCGTTCGCATGCGTCCCAATCTGCCATCCCGCCAGATGTGCCTTCCGCGCGTGTTCGTACAACTCGTTCTCGGGCATCACAATAATGCCGTAGTCGTTTGGCCGCCCTTCATATGGCTGGCTGAGGCGCGCGGTGCGCTCGGAAATCGAGCCGTCGGCGATCAGTTTCATGGCGCCCACGCGAATCCATTCGTTCCCGAAGCCCGTGCGGACACCCGACGATATCAACGGGTCGACGTAGCGGTAGTTCAGGTGGCAGTATATGCGGCACAGCAACTCGCCACTCTCGTGGGCATCTTGATACGGGCCTAACTCGTCCGGCGTTCCGGAACCGCCGCCCGCTGCGTCGGTCACCGAAGTGATGCCGGCTTTTGCCATCAGCTTCGTGATGAGCGCTACGCCTTCGCGTCGCTCAGAGGCTGTGGCCGGCTTGTTCAGGGAAGCAGGCCGCCGCACGGCCGTCTCCAGCAGTTCACCCGTCAACTTGCCTTGGGCGTCGCGGCCAATGGCGCCTCCCGGCGGATCCGGTGTCTTCTCGTTGATGTCCATCTGCTGCAGGGCCGCGGAATTGGCGAACGCGGTGTGCCCGCCCCGGTGAACGATGAGTACCGGATTTGCAGGCGCCGCCGCATCCAGATCCGTGCGGTTCAGCTTGCGTTGTTCGGCCGCCTTCGTGTCGTCGTACTTGAAACCGACGACCCATTCGCCCTTCGGAGTCTTCAGCGCCCGCTCGCGAATGGCCT
>JBDTVQ010000634.1:0-2568 GCA_040007195.1 Acidobacteriota bacterium
TGACGCCGGGCACGCCGGTCAGCGAGCAGTATCTGCTGGACCTGGAGCGCGAGGCATTCCTCTCGCTCTGCGGCGAAAAGAAGACGCAGGAAAGGATCGCGTTCACGCTGAAGACCGGGCGCCCATTGAGAAATTAAGAACGCTCCAATCAGAGCTCGCGACCAGTTCGAAGCAGAGCCGCGACCGTGAGGGAGCGGTAGTAGTAGTTTGTTGAGGAGAATTATCCATGAGAGAAGCAGTCATCGTGAGCGCCGTACGTACGGCGGTAGGCAAGGCTCCGAAAGGAATGTTGCGCGCCACCCGGCCGGATGACCTGGCTGCTTCAGCCATCCAGGGTGCGATGGCCCGAGTGCCCGGGCTCGACAAAAAAGAAGTGGAAGATGTGATCATCGGATGCGCGATGCCAGAAGGCGAACAGGGCATGAACGTCGCGCGGATTGCTGCGCTGCGCGCCGGTATGCCGATCGAATCTTCCGCCATGACCATCAACCGCTATTGCGCCTCCGGCCTGCAATCCATCGCTCTCGCGGCAGAGCGCATACGGGGCGGGGGAGCGGAGGCGATCGTCGCGGGCGGCACCGAATCCATGTCCTTCATCCCCTTCGGCGGCAACAAGATTTCCGTCAATCCATGGCTCCAGCAGAACTATCCGGATTCCTACCTGTCGATGGGCCTGACGGCGGAACGCGTCGCGCAGCATTACGGTATCTCGCGCCAGCAGGCCGACGAATTCGCCCTGGCCAGCCATACCAAGGCCCTGGCGGCGCAGGCGGCCGGCAAATTTGACACGGAGATCGTACCGGTGGCGGTGACCTTCTCGGCCCCGGATGCGAAGTCGAAAATCCGCAAGACCGAACTGGTCTTCCAGGTGGACGAAGGGCCGCGCGCCGATACTTCCATGGCAGCGTTGGGCAGCCTGAAGGCCGCCTTCCACGCCAGGGGCACGGTTACGGCCGGCAACTCCTCGCAGACCTCGGACGGCGCCGCGGCAGCCGTGGTGATGTCGGAAGAACGCGCCCGCGCGCTGGGTATTACGCCGCTGGCGCGCTTCGTGGCCTTTGCCTACGCGGGTTGCCTGCCCGAGGAGATGGGGATCGGGCCGGTGTACGCCATCCCCAAAGCCCTTAAACTAGCGGGCCTCACCCTCGACCAGATCGACCTCTTTGAACTGAACGAAGCCTTCGCGGCGCAGTCGCTGGCGGTCATCAAAACTCTGGGACTGGCGATGGATCGCGTCAATGTCAATGGCGGGGCCATCGCGTTGGGGCATCCCCTGGGTTGTACGGGAGCGAAATTGACGGCCAGTCTGTTGCAGGAAATGAAGCGCCGCGAGGCGCGATATGGCATCGTAACGATGTGCGTGGGCGGCGGCATGGGCGCCGCTGGAATCTTCGAAAATCTAAACTAATGCAAAACCGCAAAATGAGCCGCGACGGCAACTCAAAACAGAGCCGCGACGGCAACCCAAAACAGAGCCGCGACGGCAACTCAAAACAGAGCCGCGACCGTGAGGGAGCGGTTTTAGCTTTCAACAGGAGATCGACATGGCAGCCAGCGACGTGCAAATGATAGCGAAACGGGTCAAGGGCGGAAGTTTCCTCACCGAGGAACGCGACCCGCAAGATGTGTTCACACCCGAGGACCTCTCCGAGGAGCACCGGCAGATTGCCAAAACCGCAATCGAATTCATCCAAAACGAGGTGATGCCCGTAGCCGCCGAAATCGAGGCCAAGAACTTTACCATCACCAAAGGACTGCTCCGCAAAGCCGGCGAACTCGGCCTGATGAGCGTGGAAATTCCGGAAGCGTACGGCGGACTGGAGATGGACAAGGTGACTTCGGCCCTGATCGCCGAATCCATCAGCCGCCTGGCCAGCTTTTCGGTGGCCTTCAGCGCGCATTCGGGAATCGGCACGCTGCCCATCGTTTGGTACGGCACGGAAGACCAAAAGCGCAAATACCTTCCGAAACTGGCCACCGCGGAATGGATCGGCGCTTATGCGCTATCGGAGTCCTCCTCCGCCAGCGACGCCATGAACTGCCGCACACGTGCCGTGCTGTCGCCGGATGGCAAGCACTACATTCTCAACGGCGAAAAGATGTGGATCACCAACAGCGGTTTCGCCGACCTGTTCACCGTCTTCGCCAAAGTGGACGGCGAGAAGTTCTCCGCCTTCCTGATCGAACGCAACACGCCCGGCTTCTCGGTGGGCCCCGAAGAGCACAAACTGGGCATCCGCGGATCATCCACCTGTCCGCTGATTCTGGCCGATTGCCAGGTGCCGGTGGAGAACCTGTTGGGCGAGATCGGCAAGGGGCACCACATCGCGTTCAACATCCTGAACATCGGCCGCTTCAAGCTGGGCGCCGCCTGTGTCGGCGGAGCGCGCAACAGCCTGCAGGACGGCATCGCCTACGCCAAAGAGCGCAAGGCCTTTGGCAAAACTATCGCCGAGTTCGGGCTGATCCAGGAGAAACTGGCCGAATCGGCCGTCGGCATCTTCGCAGGTGAGGCCATGGTATATCGCACCATCGGCATGATCGACGCGGCGCTCGCCGACGTGGACG
>JBDTVQ010000635.1:0-2565 GCA_040007195.1 Acidobacteriota bacterium
CGCAGGGCGGCATCAACGCCGCCAAGAATTATCACAATGACGGCGACAGCATCTATCGCCTGTTCTACGACACGGTGAAAGGCGGCGATTTCCGCGCCCGCGAAAGCAACGTCTATCGCCTGGCCACCGTCAGCCTCAACATCATCGATCAGTGCGTGGCACAGGGCGTGCCGTTCGCCCGCGAATACTCGGGCTATCTCGATAACCGCAGCTTCGGCGGCGCGCAGGTGTCGCGAACCTTCTACGCCCGCGGACAGACTGGACAACAACTTCTGCTCGGCGCTTATCAGGCGCTCGAACATCAAATCGGCAAGGGCACGGTGAAGATGCACCCGCGCACCGAAATGCTCGACCTGATCGTGGTCGACGGCCGCGCCCGCGGCATCGTCACCCGCAACCTGATTACCGGCAAGATCGAAAGCCACTTCGCCGACGCCGTCGTACTGGGCACCGGCGGTTACGGCAACGTCTTCTTCCTTTCCACCAACGCCAAAGGCTGCAACACCACCGCCATCTGGCGCGCCCACCGGCGCGGCGCGCTCTTTGCCAACCCGTGCTTCACCCAGATTCACCCCACCTGCATTCCGGTCTCCGGCGACTATCAGAGCAAGCTCACCCTCATGAGCGAAAGCTTGCGCAATGACGGCCGCGTGTGGGTGCCCGCCAAAGCCGGCGACAAACGCACTGCCAGCCAGATTCCGGAAGCCGAGCGCGATTACTTCCTGGAACGCAAATACCCCAGTTTCGGCAACCTGGTGCCGCGCGACGTGGCCAGCCGCAATGCCAAAATGGTGTGCGACGAAGGCCGCGGCGTCGGCGAGACCGGTCTCGCGGTCTACCTCGATTTCCGCGATGCCATCCAACGCCTCGGCGCCCCCACCATCAAAGAGCGCTACGGCAATCTGTTCGACATGTATAACCGCATCACCGGCGAAGATCCTTACAGCGAGCCGATGCGCATCTACCCCGCCATCCACTACACCATGGGCGGCCTCTGGGTGGATTACAACCTCATGTCCAACCTCCCGGGTCTCTACGTCATCGGCGAGGCCAACTTCAGCGATCACGGCGCCAACCGCCTCGGCGCCAGCGCCCTGATGCAGGGCCTGGCCGACGGCTACTTCGTTCTGCCCAACACCATCGGCGATTACCTGGCCAGCAACAAGTTCGAAAAGGTGGACGCCGGCAACTCCGCCGTCAAACAGGCAGAAGCCAACGTCGGCGAGATTACCAGGAAACTGCTCAACGCCAACGGCAAGCGCACGGTCGATAGCTTCCATCGCGAACTGGGCAAAATCATGTGGGACCACTGCGGGATGGCGCGTACTGAAAAAGGCTTGAAAAAAGCCCTGTCCGAGATCCCCGGGCTGCGTGAGGAATTCTGGAAAGACGTGAAGGTGCTCGGCACCGGCGAAGAACTCAACCAGAGCCTGGAGAAGGCCGGCAGGGTGGCCGACTTCTTCGAACTCGCTGAACTCATGTGCCGCGATGCGCTGGAGCGCAATGAAAGCTGCGGCGGGCATTTCCGCGAAGAGTATCAGACGCCGGAAGGCGAAGCGGCGCGCGATGACGAACATTACGCGTACGCGGCGGCCTGGGAATACCAGGGCGCCGGCAAGACACCGGTGCTGCATAAAGAGCCGCTGTCCTTTGAATACGTGCACCCGGCGCAACGGAGCTACAAGTAATGCGAATCACCCTTCACATCTGGCGGCAGCGCAACGCGAACGATGCCGGCAAGATGGTGCGGTATGAAGTTCCCAACGTGAACCACGAGATGAGCTTCCTCGAAATGCTCGACGTGCTGAACGAAGATCTGACCATGAAGGGCGAGGATCCCGTAGCCTTCGATCACGATTGCCGTGAAGGCATCTGCGGCATGTGCGGTTGCATGGTGAACGGCATGGCGCACGGTCCTCTGCCCGGTACTACCCTCTGCCAGTTGCATATGCGCCATTTCAAGGACGGCGACGAACTGTACCTCGAACCCTGGCGCGCCGTCGCGTTCCCGGTCATCAAAGACCTGGTGGTGGACCGCACAGCCTTCGATCGCATCATCGCCTCCGGCGGCTATATCTCCGTGGCCACGGGTAGCGCGCCCGACGGCAATGCCGTCCTCGTCCCCAAAGACAATGCGGAGCGTTCCATGGACGCCGCCGCCTGCATTGGCTGCGGCGCCTGTGTCGCCATGTGCCCCAATGCCGCTGCCGCCCTCTTCACCGGCGCCAAGATTTCCCACCTCGGGCTGCTCCCGCAGGGACAGCCGGAACGCGAACAGCGCGCCATCGCCATGGTGGCCCAGGCCAATCTGGAGTTGTTCGGAAGCTGCACCAATATCGGCGAATGCGAAGCCGTCTGCCCCAAGGAAATCAAACTCGAAGTCATCGCGCGCATGAATAAAGATTTCATCCGCGCCAGCCTCTCCGGCCGGTAGAGTCCTATTCCACGGGGCGGGCGTTCGCTTCCTCACGCCCGCCCCGTTCCCAACCTGTTTCCCCCTGTCCGCTCGTGCAGCATTTTCCAATCCGGAAGTGAGCCTGAAATCAGGAATTGATTCCAACGCGA
>JBDTVQ010000636.1:0-2563 GCA_040007195.1 Acidobacteriota bacterium
CCCAGGATTCCCGCTTGGAATCCGAATAGCCACGCCCAACGGTCGTCGCTCAACGACTGTTGCCGGCTGCTCGCCAGTGCGTGCAACGAAAAAGCGATGATCACCACCGCGAGAACCGCCTTTACGACTGGCTGGGGAGCGAACCGAAGGAGCGCAAGGCCTGCGGGTATCCCAAACAAGGTCGAGACAAGCAATCGTCCCGCGCTGCGAAAATGCACTTTACGCCAGTCCTGCAGGAGGATCATCGCCGCAACCGCGATCGACACCAGCACGGCCACGGGCGCCGCTTCCTCCACCGGAATCACAAGTGCCATTAAGGGAACGGCAACCAAAGCCTCACCGAATCCAAGCGCAGAGCGTACCAGAGTTCCCAAGAAGATTATGGCCGCCACGGACACGGCCACGGCATCAGCGGTCATCCGGTGGATCCCCTGCGGGACCTCAATTTCAGTTGCAAAAGTGGCTTCGCAGCCACTGCTAACTGGCCTTTGGTTGGGTAGCAGACCGATGGACCCAGCGGTAAGCGGCGACGGAGTTGCGCCAGAAGTATTTCTCGGCAGCGGCGCGGCTCTTGGTGGCGAAGTATTCCTGGACGAGCTTGAGGTTGTCGGCGTAGGAGATCCAGTTGCCGGTGCTGTTGGGCCAATCGCTGCCGTAGACGACGCGGTCTTCGCCGAAGGCGTCGCAGAGGAGGTCGAGGCGGTGTTTGTGTGAGGCGAGGTTCTTGTTCACCGTTGTGCCTTCGCGGCGCGCGACGACGGAGAGCTTGGCGTAGACGTTGCGCTTGGCAAGTTCGCGGAGGGTGGATTCGAGGGGGCCACGGTTGTCGGGTTCATCGAAGGCGGTCATGCCGGGGACGTGGTCGAGGACGACGCGGAGGTTGGGGACTTTGTCGGTGAGGGTGATGACAGAGCGGAGGAGATCGACGCGCGGGTTGGCGGTATCGAAGGTGAGGTTTGCGGCGGCGAGTTCTTTGATGCCGGCGATGAACTCGGGCTTGTCGACCATACCGACGAGGCTGCGGCCCCAGATGTTGCCATAGCGCAGGCCGAGGAATAGAGGGTTGCGGTGGTAGCGTTCGAGGTATTCGCGGAACTCGGGTTTATCGGGTTCGAGATTGCCGATGGTGCCGACCATGATGGGGTCTTTTTCAAGTTCGAGCAGGACCCATAGGTTGTCTTCGATCCAGGGGCTGGCTTCGACTTCGACCGCGCCGACTACGCCGAGCTTTGCGGCGGTCTTGCGGAAGACGGAAGCGTCAGCTTTCGTGATACCGCCGAGGCCGCCTTTGGGCGGATAGGGGACGCCTTGCGGGCGGGCCATATCGAAGAAGTGGACGTGGGTGTCGATGATGGGGATGGATGCGGGAGCGGCCGCGGCGGCCGCGGCTGTGGTGGTCATCATGGCTCTCCTGGTGAAGGTGGTCATCGCGCCGATTCTCTCATGACTGGGGTCAGTCGAAGCTGGGGATTTTCATTTGCTCGCCGCCTTTTAGGGCGGAGGCGTGGGCGACGATGCCGGGAGCGGTGTAGGCGAGGGCTTCGTTGATGTTGACGGTGGGCTTGCGTTGTGCGAGCACGGCGGTGACGAATTCGTGGGTGATGAAGGTGTGCGAGCCTTCGTGGCCGCTGTTGTGGCGGAGCGGGGCGGGGAGGAGATCGGTGGACCACCACTTCTTCTCTTGATAGGGCTCGAGGACGGAGCCCTGGCGATCGAAGCCGCCGGAGTCCTTTTCCTTGAGGTTGGTCCAGCGAACGGTGGCGGGGCCGAGGCCGTTCGGGTGGGCGAAGAAGAAGCTCATTTTGTCGCCGAAGTATTGGGCGCGCTCGGTGCCGCGGTGGGCGCCTTTCCACCAGACGGCGACGCGGAAGGAGGTTCCGCGATTGGTTTGGAAGAGGGCGGTTTCATTCCAGAAGGGGTTGTTGTAGGCGTTGTCGCGGAGGATGGGGTCGCCGTCGCCCCAACCGATACAGGTGACGCTGGTGAGGCGTTCGCCGGTGACGCTGACGAGGTGCGCGGTGCAGTGTGTGGGATAGAGCATGGGCGGGTAGCCGTAGCGCCAGGTGCGTTCGCGGCCTTCGAAGAAAAGGGTTTCGAGGCCGGCGTGGTGGTATTCGCTTTCGCAGGCGTAGAGGTGGCCGAAGGCGCCTTCGCGATAGAAGTTGCGGGCGGAGATGGTGAGCTGCTGGTAGTGGCTGGTTTCGGCCATCATGTAGGTGAGTCCGGTGCGGGTGACGGCTTCTTTGAGGCGGGCGCAGTCATCGAGGGAAGTGGCGGCCGGGACGGCGGAGAGGACGTGCTTGCCGGCGGCGAAGCATTCGAGGGCGTGGCGGACGTGGTTGGGGGCGGGCGTGAACAGGGCGACGGCTTCAATGGTGCGGTCTTTGAGGAGGTCAGTGAGGGAGTTGTAGACGGTGGGGCAGGAGTAGGTTTGCTGGAGGCGGGCGCGGCGGTCGGGGCGGAGGTCGGCTACGGCGGCGACGGTGGAGTTGGGGTGTTCGTGGAAGAAGAAAGAGGTGCCGAAGCCTCCGCCGACGATGCCGATGCGGAGGCGGCGATCAGC
>JBDTVQ010000637.1:0-2555 GCA_040007195.1 Acidobacteriota bacterium
GCTTCACCATTGCGGCGCTGACAAACACGAGCAACGGCGTCGCGAACAGCGCGATCTGAAGACTGGATTGGTACGTGATCGTCATCGCGGTGTCCATGTCGTCGCGCATGGCAAGCATCACCGCCGTCGAATGCTCGGCCGCGTTGCCGATGATGGCGAGCAGGATCACGCCGACGAACACCTGATTCCAGCCGAAGCTGTGCGCGACCTGCTCAGCCGAACCGACGAGCAATTCGGCGACGAACCCGATGCCCGCCGAGGCGAGCAGGAGCATGATGATACTCTTCTTCACTGACCATTCGGCGCCGGGGCCGTGCGACGATTTGGATTCAAAGTAGGCCTCCGACGGATCGCCGCCGGCCTGGGGCACGGGGCAGCGCGTGAAAAGGTGGGAATGCGTGCGGAGCGTGAAGAGCAGTCCCGCCACGTAGATCAGCAGAAGGATGACGCTGGTGGCGACGGATACGTTGTGCTCGTGGGCGACGATCGCCGAATCGTGCAGCCCCTCAGCGGTGAAGTGGAAGATGGCCGGCACGAGCATCGCGGCGACGCCGATGAGCAACAGCCCGCCGTTGGCCTCGGCGGCGCTGCTGCTGAACCGCTGCCGTTCTCGCTTCCAGCCCCCTGCCACCATCGATGCACCGGCGACAAGCAGCAGATTGCCCAGGATCGAGCCCGTAAGCGACGCCTTCACCATTTCGTTCAGACCCTTGGACAGGGCGATCACTGCGATGATCAGCTCGGCCGCATTGCCGAATGTCGCGTTGAGCAATCCGCCCCACGTCGGCCCGGCCTTGGCCGAGAGATGCTCGGTGGCCTCACCCATGAGGTGAGCGAGCAGGATCACGCCCAGCGCCGCCAGTGCAAACGTCGCCGCCGGCTCCCAGGATTGCCCGCGGCCGATCCACAGGTGAACGACGTAAGCAATGGGGATTGCGGCGTATCCCGCGAGATTCAGGTATCGCATTTCAGCGGCATTCTTGCCGTCGCGCGCGGGGGCGTCAACGGAACTTCGATTTCAGGATTGCTATTCGCTTACCAAATCGAATAGCCTTCATGTCTGGAGGAGCGTCTTAATGCCTCGCACCCGAGTCGGTTCACCGGCGTTCACGCTGATCGAGTTGCTCGTCGTCATCGGCATCATTGCCGTGCTCGTGGCGCTTCTGCTGCCCGCGCTCAACCGCGCCCGTGAATCCGCCAAGCAGACCCAGTGCCTCAGCAACATGCGGCAGGTGGGCACAGCGTTGCAGGCATATCTTGCCGAATCCAAGTTTGTCCTTCCCCCGCACAGGCAGATGGGAACCGCTTTCCTCGGCGTGGCGAACTACGGCGAGGAGGCTGTCGTCGCCACCTATCCCAGCGTTTTGGGGTTGCTTCTTCCCTACATGCAGAACCAATACCGGGCGATGGTGTGCCCTTCGGCGCTGGACTACTACGTAGCGGGCTTTGACCCGACTCCCAAGAGCGACACCAACTACATGACCAACGAAGCCGTGGTCGGCAAAAAGATCACACGCATCCCCAGGAGCTCCGAGATTATCCTGCTCCAGGAAGACCGCTTTCACTTCAACGTGAGCTATACGCGCCCTTTTCTGGACGGGAATGGGTTTTTCCAGCAGTGGCACTTTGACGCCGGGGACAAAGGCCATGAGTACGGCAACAACCACAACGCGGCGGGCAACTACCTCTTCCTCGACGGTCATGGCGACCGACGGGCATACAAAGACATGCACGCCAGCTATTTCGGCCTCACCGGTGGCACAGGCGTCACGGGGAATGCAAAAGACGACTACCAGTCTTCCGTGTTTGCAACGTATCGGGCGGCGTTCTGACCCGCGAAGCTCGTCCCATGACGGTCCGAATGCCAGAGGCAGGAAATATCCCGCCCCATCGGTTCGCAACGGTTCGAATGGCGCTGCTCATGTTCCTGGCAGTGGCCGCCGTCTATGTGCCGGTGAAACGCGACCCGCGCGACAACGCGCAGGCCGCCGGTGACTACCACGTCTTGCACGCCCGGCGGATGCAATTCGCACGTGAGAACCTCGCTCAGCGGCATGTTATTCCCGGCTGGTATCCGCGGGAGTTGATGGGCGCGCCCTTCTGGTCGAATGTCCAGAGCTTCCCTTTACTGCCAACGCGGCTGATCGTGCTGGCGCTCCCGCCGCCTTACGACTACACCGTGGGTACGATCCTGGGAGCAGAGCTGGCGGCGCTGTTCACGTTCCTTTTCATGCGCGGGCGCGGATACACGCCACTCGGGGCGGCGGCGGCGGGGTGGACGTTCGCATGCAGCGGCTTCTACGCCGCACGCATCTATCGCGGCGAGCTGCCACTGCTTGAAGCCTACCCTGCTCTGCCGCTGCTTTTGTGGCTCGTGGACGTCAATCTCCGGGCGGCGGGCGGACACGCCCGGCAAAAGCGGTTCGCCCTCGGCGGACTCGCACTGGCGTCCTTCTGCCTCGCCTTGGCCGGCCATCCGCAACTGCCGGGCTACGCTTTCGCGACGGCGGGCTTGTTCGTCATCTGGTGCGGATGGGGCGCCTGGCGAACAATCA
>JBDTVQ010000638.1:0-2549 GCA_040007195.1 Acidobacteriota bacterium
TTCAATGTGATCAACAGCTCCGGGATCTCGAATGCCCTCGTGCCGGGCGTTGACCTGCCCACCTTTTATAAATGGCTGGGTTCGGCCGAGGGGAACGGCGATGGACCGGTGGTGGCGAGCTTCAATCATCCGGGGCGCGAGCAATATGCCAACTGGGCGGATCGCGACCCGAAGGTGACTGAGGTGCTGACGATGCTCGAGGTCATCAATTCGAACAACAAGATTCACTACGCTGGGTTTTTGGCTGCTCTCGATCATGGCTGGAAGGTGGCGCCGGTGGCCGGGAACGACAATCACGGCACGCGGCAGATTGCGAAGAATGTGTCGCGCACATTCGTGCTGGCGAAAGAGCCGACGAAAGCCGCGATTCTCGACGCGATGAAGAACCGCCGCGTGTATGCGGCGATGGACAAAAACATTCAATGCCGGTACACAGTGAACGGCGCGGTAATGGGGTCCACGCTGAAGAGCGCGAAGCAATGGAAGTTCGACATTCTGGTGAGCGATCCGGATGCGGGAAATCCGCAGGAGGCGATCACGAAGATCGATATCGTGAAGGACGGCGGTGTGGTGGTGCAGGAGCATCAGCCGGCGCCGGGACATTCGGTGCACTGGCAGCCGGTGATTGACGACGCAACGGCGAAGTACTTCTTTGTTCGCGTGTGGACGGCGGGTGGGGGCGAGGCCCCGGGTGCGGATCCGGCGAAGCCGATGGCCTGGCTCGCGCCGGTATGGACGGGGCGGTAGGCGTCGGAGCTAGGGCAACTTCGCCGCCGGAGGGCCGGGCGAGTAGTTGCGTTTGAGCCAGGCGGTGAGTCCGTCGAGGCCGGGGAAGAGGACGCGCTCGCTGATGTTCATCTGGTCGAGCTTGTCGCGGATTTCCCATTTCAGCTCTTTGGGGATGATGACCTTGTTCCAGCGCTGCACCTTTTTGCCGATGTTGGCGTGATAGAGCCAGTCGTCGACGGAGAGCTTGGGGTTGGTCATCACGGAGAAATAGCCGAACTGGTTGATGATGCGGTCGTCGATGGAAGGCGGCTCGAAGAAGATGAGGTAGTCGGCCTTCTTGGAACTCATGTTGTCGAGGTCGCGCAATTGTGGCGCGCCGCGATCGAGCATCTCGACGGTAAAGATGGCGGCTCCTTCGTCTTGGAGAGGATCGAGCAGTAGCTTCGGCAGCAGGTCGTGGGCGTCGCTGTAATTCACTTTCCATACGACGCCGTCGCGGTCGTATTTGCCCAGGTCTTCGGTGGCGAAGTGGAGGGCGACGAAGGGGGAGTAGGTCCAGTCCATGAGGCGCGTGGGCAGGCCGTGGTGCTGGGCGACACTGAGCCAGTGCCAGGTGGAGTCGCGTTCGACGATGGAGCGGTGCGCGTACTTCTTAAAATTGCGGACAAGGTGCTTTTCGAGTTTCCAATAGTCGCCGCCGAGGCGCATGAGGCTGGAAGTGAGCCCATAGGAGGCGTCGCTCATGCCGCGAAAGGCGTCGCGGGAACGAAAGCGGCGGAGGTCGTCGTTCCAGGAGTGTTCGAACAGAACTTCGATCAACTCCGTCCAACTTTTCGGGGTGACCTCGTTGCTAGACGCCATACGGCACGAATCTACCACGCGCTGGTGTCAGACTGGTTGATAGGAGTGCCCTCATGCGCGCGATATTTTTTATCTTGTCGGTGGCGTTGGCGGCGGGAGCGGATTATGCGATCGCGCCCGCGGCGGGGACAAAGTTCGAGCTGCAGGTTCTGAAGACCGGGTTTATGTCGGGCAAGGTTCATATCTTCACCTTTGAGAAGTACGCCGGGCAGCTCAGCTACGACGAAGCCGCGCCGGAGCGGGCGTCGGTGAACTTTACGATCGATACGGGATCCATCGTGTGCCGCGATACGTGGGTGGACGAGAAGGACAAGAAGAAGGTGATCGCGGTGGCGCTGGAAATGATGGACAGCGCAAAGCACCCGGAAATGACGTTCCACTCGCAGTCGATCGCGCGTCGTGCGGATGGCGGCTTTGACGTGACCGGGCCGCTGACGATCAAAGGCGTTGCGAAGCCGATCACGTTGAAAGTGACGGTGGTGGCCGAGGGGCGAGCATTGCGATTCAAGGGGGACGGGGTGATTCTGCGTAAGAACTATGGCATCAGCCCGCCATCGCCGGTGCCGTTCGGATTGATCGGCAACAAGGAAGAGATGCCGGTCCATTTTGAATTGATTGCGTCGCCGCGATAGCGTGGGCCTACAATAAATTCTTGAGCCTCTCAGATTGGATCGCAGCGCGATTCCGCTACCGGCGGTTTGCTCGTGGCGGTCAAAACATCGCCCGCCGCTATGCTGCTTTGCAGCCCTATTGGGAACCGCATTTGGAGGCCTCGCGCGCGGTGCAGCGCGGATGGGACGCCGGAGGCAGGCGGTTGCGCGACCGGTCCCTGACGCTCGACGAACCACCCCTGTCGGCGCTCGCCGCCGGCGCCGGGCGTCTGACGTGCGAGCTCGACTCGGCCGACGGCTCCCTGGCCGCCTGGCGGGACGTCGTCGAGATGGACGAGTACGTCGTCG
>JBDTVQ010000639.1:0-2547 GCA_040007195.1 Acidobacteriota bacterium
AGTCCGATCTCGAATGCCGAGCGGTCGCTCGAGTTGGTGTTTCGCGTGAGCGACACGGGCATCGGCATTCCCCCGGCGCAGCGAAAGTTGATTTTCGAGCCGTTCCATCAGGCTGACGGATCGGTGACGCGGCGCTTTGGAGGTACGGGTCTGGGCCTGGCGATTAGCGCGCGCCTGGTTCATCTTATGGATGGACGCATCTGGGTGGAGAGCAGGCCCGAGGGCGGCAGCCACTTTCAGTTCACCGTGAAACTGGACTTGCTCGAAGGCACCCATGAGTCGGCGCCGGGGGATAGCCTCGAGACCGGCGAGGATGCCTCTCCCTTCCTGCCCGCGCGCATTCTCGTATGCGAAGACAATCCAGTGAACCGGCGGCTTGCCGAGCGCGTGCTGACCAAGGCGGGGTATGAAATCGGCTCGGCGGGGAACGGCGAGATTGCCGTGGAGATGTTCCGGCGAGAGGTTTGGGATCTGGTGCTGATGGACGTCCAGATGCCGGAGGTGGACGGCATGGCTGCCACCGGGCGCATACGGCTGCAGAGCGAGGCCGGGCGCAGCGTGCCCATTGTCGCCATGACCGCGCACGCGATGAAGGGCGACCGGGAACGGTGTCTGAGTGCCGGGATGGATGGATACCTGGTCAAGCCGTTCACGCCGGATGAGTTGCTGCGGACGGTGGGTCACCACCTCAGGCGCAAGGCCGCTCTGGCGATCGAAAACGTGCACTGATCGCGTGGCAATTCGCGCCGATTTCAGGTAGCGTGGAGGTCGTGAATAACCGGATCTCCGAACGAGTGCATGCCGCGCTCGACCAGTTTCAGATTGAGCTCCCTTCGTGGGGCTTCGCCAATACGGGCACCCGCTTTGGAAAGTTTCAGCAGGCGGCCGCGGCCACGACGCTGCAAGAGAAGCTGAGCGACGCGGGGCAGGTTCATTCGCTCACGGGTGTGTGCCCAACGGTGGCGCTGCATGTGTTGTGGGACCTGCCGCAAGGGACGGCGAGCGTAGACGAGGTGAGGGACGCGGCGGCGAAGTACGGCGTGCGGCCGGGCTCGATCAATCCAAACGTATTCCAGGACCAGATCTACAAGCACGGTTCGTTGGGCAATCCTGATGCGGCGGTGCGCAAGGCGGCGCTCGATCACATTCTCGACAGCGTTCACATTGCACACACGTTGGGCTCGCGCGATATTTCGTTATGGTTCGCCGATGGCTCGAATTATCCAGGCACGGCCAACATGAGACGGCGGAAACATTGGTTCGCCGAGGGACTGTCGGCGGCACATGCGCAACTGGCGGAAGGCGAGCGGTTGCTGGTCGAGTATAAGCCCTTTGAGCCGGCGTTCTATCACACCGATATCGCCGATTGGGGCATGGCGTTGGAGTTGTCGCGCGAAGCGGGTCCGCAGGCGAAGGTGCTGGTGGACACGGGGCATCATTATCAGGCGCAGAACATCGAGCAGATTGTGGCGTGGCTGCTCGACGTGGACATGCTGGGCGGCTTTCACTTCAACGACCGGCGGTACGCCGACGACGATTTGACGATGGGCTCGATTGACCCGTACCAGGTCTTCCGCATCTTCCACGAGATCCGCTTCTTTGCCTGGGAGACCGGACGCACGCCCGGCATCGCCTACATGATCGACCAGAGTCACAACCTGAAGGGCAAGATCGAGGCGATGATTCAGACCGTGACCACGGCGCAGGAGTTATTTGCCAAGGCGGCGCTGGTGGATCACGAGACGCTGGCCAGTGCGCAGGCTCGGGCGGAGTTGGTCGATGCGGAGACGTGTTTGAAGGACGCGTTTTCGACGGATGTGCGTCCGGCGATTCGCGAGTGGGCCCAGAGCAAGGGGTTGCCGGAGGATCCGATGCGGGCGTTCCGCGAGAGCGGGTATTTGGCGCGCATCACTACGGAGCGAGCGGCGAAGAACGCGGCGGCGGTGAGCAGCTACGCCTGAGGCGCTAACCGCGCGGCGGCCGCGCCGCTATCCGCGGGGCCTGCGCGGCCCATGCGCGCGTGGGAGTGATGGGAAGCCGAAGACTCCTCCTACAGCCCCTCCGCTTCGGCTTCGTTCAATACCTGCACGACACGGGCGTGGAGCATGACGATAGCGGCATCGCGCTGGAGGACGTCGCGGTAGGGGCTTTCGACGAAGTCGGGCGGGCGCAGGATGTTGCGCGCAACGCCGAAGAGTTGCTTTGCCTCCTCGGTGGTTTTTGGCTCCTTCGAGTCCTGGTATTCGTCTATGGCGACGATCAGGCCGGAGAATGGGCGCATCCAGGCGAAGGCGGGTTCGTTCAGCAGCATGTTGAGGAACTGCGTGGGTCCGCCGACGGAGCCGCGATTTTGTTCCCACTCCTTTTTCTCGCTGTCCACGAGGGCTTTGTGGAGGTGCAGGACGGCGCGGTGGAGTTGGGTGAGCAGTTCGTTGATGCGGACGGGTGTGGGCGGAACGGCGGAAGACATGGTCAACTCCCAGCATAGTTGGCCGATAAGGGCCAAGGAAAGGGTGAGAGCGGGAAGCGGCTCAACGCACTGAAGTC
>JBDTVQ010000640.1:0-2513 GCA_040007195.1 Acidobacteriota bacterium
GCGGTCAAATAGCCCGCGTAGGAGCCGCCTGTGAGGAAGAGCTGGTCCTTGTCGATCTCCGGGACGAACTCCATGGCGTGGTCGAGGGCGGCGAGGACATCGCCCGCGGGCCCGGCTCCCCAATCCCGGAAGTTGGCTGCCTGAAACTGCTCGCCATAACCGCCTGAGCCGCGCGGGTTCGCGTAGACGACGCCATAACCGCGCGAGCAGAAGAGCTGGAATTCGTGCCACATGGACGGCTCGCCGGGTCCCCACATCGCCGCGGGACCGCCGTGCATGTCGAGAACCCACGGCGTCTTCACACCTTCGCGGAAACCCACCGGCTTCATGATCCACATCTGGACGCGCGTGCCGTCGGGGCGCGTGATCCAGTGCTCTTCTGGCTTGGCCAGGGTACGCCGAGAGAGCCATTCGGTATTGAGATTGGTGAGGCGGCGGGGTGCGGCGTTGCCTTCGAGCACGTACAGCGCACTGGGATCGTCGACCGTGGTAAGCGCGTAGACGGTGCGGCCGGCGGCAGATTCGAATAGCTGCACACCCGCGGGAGTATCGATGACCGGCTTTGGATCGGCACCGTTGAATTCTTCGCGCAGCAGCGGGAATCCTCCGTGCCAGGCGCCGCCGATCAGCGCATCACCGCCGGGTAGCGGCGTAAAGGATCCGATGCTTGCGGCCCACCTACCTGCGACGGACGCGCCGCCGCCGGTGGAAATGCGGATGAGTTCCGCATTCGATGCGTACGACTTCTCCAAGCGGTGCGTGAGGACGTAGAGGTAGCGTCCATCTTCTGAATACCGAGGACTTCCGGCGCCGAGATTCCCCGCCAGAATGGTCTTTCTGCCCGAGCCGCCGGCCTGCATTTCAAAGAGCGTGCTGCGCCGCCAATCGAAGGAACCGAAGCGGTCCGGGTGGGTGCTGAAATCGGGCACCGACACATAGGCGATGCGCAAGCCGTCCGGTGAGTAGGTGAAATTCTGGCGCGGCTCGAAGCCGTGGGCAAGTGGCTTTACAGCTCCGGAGTCGATTTCGACGGCGAAGAGATTCGGTATGGACATCTCGTGCCGCAGCGCCTCTTCATCCTGGAAGGCCAGGCGGTTGACGAGGGTTGGATTGTCCTTGGCGGCGTTTGCCGAGAGCCAGGCGCGGAGTTCGTCGAGCGATCCGTCCGGATTGGGTTTGGTGTCCTTGGGTACGTCGTTCCAATCGCGCGCGGGGCGTTCGGAAGGAAACGGAGGCTTGCCGGCGATCTTCGAGAGCGGGAGGTTTGAGGAAGCCAGGAGCGCTTTGGAATCCGGCCGCCAGGTGAATTCGGCGACGCCGAATTCCAGGTCGGTCAACATGCGGGGTTCACCGGGGGTGTCGAGTGGCATCAGCCAGATTTGTGGGCGGCCGCGCGGGGCTGGGTCGCGGCGCACGAACGCGAGCCATTGGCCGTTTGGGCTGATGGCGGGGTTGCTGTCGCTGCGGTCGGCGCCAGTAAGGGGAACGGGGGCGGCGGGGCGTGTGAGATCAATCGAATAGAGGCGGCTGCGATACTCCTCGCCATCGATCGAACGAACAGCGAAGACGGCTTTGGAACCATCATGGGCAAGGTCGAGCGAGGTGATAGTGCGAATGCGGTAAAGGTCGGTGGGAACGACGAGCGACTGAGCGGCGAGCAGGCACGCTGACATCGCGAGGAGCACCACTCCGCGGGGAGAGCAAGCTGCCATTGGTGAAGTATACGGCAGGGCCCCGCTGATTTTACAAATCTTTCACAACTTGCAGACGACCTTTGTGACAACACGGCCTAGGATCGGAATTGCCATGTTGATGTCCACCAGTCTTTACCAAGATCCACATTGCGTCGTCGATTTCGCGTTGGCCAAACTTTGGGTTGACCGGCGCGCGGTGACGCTGACACGCAAGGAATACGAACTGTTGTCGACGCTGACGGCAAATGCGGGCGAGATTGTGCCGCGCGGCGTGCTGTTGCGGAACGTCTGGGGCTATGGGCCGGACATTCGCACGCGGACGCTCGATGTGCACATCCGGCGCTTGCGTCGGAAGCTGGGCGATTACGGCGAGCAGTACATTGAGACGATTTTTGGGGTGGGATACCGGTTTCAGCCGTGGCGTGAGCCGAAGGCGTTCGCGGTAGAACCCCAAATGCTGCGCGCCACCGCGTAGCGCAAAATCCTGGGCGAGAATAGCCGCGCCTGGTTCGAGGGGACCGGGCGCGAGCAGTTGCTACAATACCTAGTTTCCCCTCATGCAACAGACCATCACCCCGGCCTCGCGCCTGGAAGGCACGATCCGCCTGCCGGGCGATAAAAGCATCTCCCACCGCTACGGCATTCTCGCCTCGATCGCCGAAGGAACCAGCACAATACATCACTATTCGACAGGCGCGGACTGCCAGTCGACGCTCGACTGCATGCGGGCGATGGGTGTGACGGCGACGCGGCGGGACGACGGCTCGGTGGTGATTGAGGGCCGCGGTTTGGATGGGCTACGGTCACCCGAGGATGTGC